>DATJUU010000184.1:0-6870 GCA_035502155.1 Opitutaceae bacterium | reverse complement strand
GAAACTCATGACTTCGTCGAGCTCGGCGGCAATGGGCTTTCCCTCCTCTCGTCCACAATAGGAGCATTCGTTCGCGGTCGCATTCGCCTCGATGAATTTCTGAATCCCGTAGTCCTTGAAACAGCGCGCGCAGACAAATCCCTGCTTGCTTCTCCAGCCTTCCTCCATCTGGCGCTCCCATTCTCGTTTCGCTTGGCCCATGGCGGCGCTTTCGAAGTTTATATCAGGCGAAGGCCCACATTCCCGTTCTTGGGTTCGGCCGCTTGAGCTGCGCGGACGGATGATTCACCGGACTCTCGATTATGCAAGCAACCGCGGCGACGGCGAATAGAACCTCTGGGAGCACCGCCGGAGTCGACAACCTATAAAGCAAGTGGAGCAAGCTGGTTTGGACGCGTCGCTTCTCTGAGGCCGGTTCAACTTCTCCACCTGTTTCAGCAATTAACGTTCCTCGGTCGGCTTCCAGAGAGAAACTCGCAATTCCGGATGCCAGTTTGCTTCGATTTCCTCGGATTGCCTAAAGTAGTCCGCACGCAGGTAAGGTGGACACCGCAGCGGACACCAATCGGGTTACGTGGGGCAGTAAACGGGTCGGTCCGATTATGCTTGAGTAGCTCTGAAAGCCGGTTTTGTAAGTAGCTGCAAACGAGACACTAACCGGCCGATTCCGGCCCGCGCCTCCAGCCTTCGCCGCAGCGCAGCGGAGGCGAAGGATGCCCGCCGTAGGCTTGGCGAAGGCGGGCATTACCCGGAACCTGCGAGAGCGGATGCCGGATATCGGAAAGAACTTTGCGCTACGGTGGGCGGACCGCGGACCGCGAAAGCTGCCGTTGACAGGGGAGGGTGGTAAGCCCACCGTCCAGTTACCTCATACCCGGCAACTCTCCACCCCGCCCGCGTCACCGCCCGCAAGAGTTGCTCCATGACCCTGTCCAAGCGCTCGGAAATCGTCGTCTCCTACAGCCTGGCTGACATCTGTTGGTTCATCGGCATCGTCATTGCCATTCTGCTCCGCGGCGCGTCCGGCGCGACCGGCTTCTGGATCTTCGGCGGCCTCGGCCTGCTGTGCCTCGTGCACGGGACCCGCGTGTGGCACGCGATCGGCGGTTTTCCCCTCTGCGAACGGTGCGGCGAGGAGGAGTGCACCAACCTCCTGCGCAACGTGCTGATGACGGTGCTGGTCTATCTCGGCATCGGGCTGATGGGCACGCCCCTCTGGCTTGCCGCCGCCTACCTCGCCCACCGCCAGGGCGGGTAAAACCCCCGGCGGGCCGGCCACCACCATTGGCCGGCGGTCGCGGAAGCGGGCGGGTCCGCTGTGCCGGCCGGCGACACCGGGCGCTGCACCGGGCCGGCCGAAGATTCTTCCTTCTCACGCCGCGCCGGCGCCGCCAGATTCCGCGCATGCCGGATTTTGATCCGAAGCCCGTGGTGCTCAGCGGCCGTCACGTCCGCCTCGAGCCCCTGGCGGCCGCGCATGCGGCGGCCCTGTTCGCCGCCGGCCGCGACCCGGAGGTGCACCGCTATCTCCTCGACGGGCCGCCGGCGACGGAGGCCGACGTGGCGGCGACGATCGCCGCGGCCCTCGCCGCCGCGGCCGCGGGGACCCAGGTGCCGCTCGTCATCCTCCACCTCGCCTCGGGCCGGGCCGCCGGCACCACCCGCTATTTCGACCTGCGGCGCGAACACCGGGCCCTCGAGATCGGCCACACCTGGCTCGCGCCCGAGTACCAGCGCACCGCCGTGAACACCGAGGCCAAGTACTTGCTGCTGCGCCACGCCTTCGAGACGCTCGGCGCGGTGCGGGTCCAGCTCAAGACCGACGAGCGCAACGCCCGGTCGCGCCGGGCGATCGAACGCCTCGGCGCGCGCTTCGAGGGCATCCTGCGCAACTACCAGACGCGGGCGGACGGCTTCGTGCGCAACACCGCCCTGTTCGCGCTCACCGACGCCGACTGGCCGGCGGCGAAGGCGCGGCTCGAGGCCCGGCTGGCCGCCAGCTGAATCTCCGCGCTTCGCCGTTGCGATTGACGCCGGCTCCCGGCTTGGAGAAGGTTGCCGCTTACTCATGAGCATCTCCCCGTATCTGGACTCCCTCTTCTCCCTGAAAGGCCGCGTCGCCGTCGTGATCGGCGGCACCGGCGAGCTGTGCGGCGCCATGGCCGAGGGCCTGGCGGGCGCGGGCGCGGAAGTCGTGCTCGTGGGGCGCAACGAACCGAAGGCAACCGCGCGCCTCCAGCGCATCGCGGCTCTCCAATCCGGCGCGCCGGCGTGGTTCCACGCCGCCGAGGCCACCGACAAGGCGCAGCTGCAGGGCCTGCTCGACGCCGTGCTCAAGCGCTCGGGGCGCGTGGATATCGTCGTCAACGGCGCGGGCGTCAATTCCGCCACGCCCTACCTCGAGATCGCGGAGGACGAGTTTGACCGGCTCGTGCGCGTGAACCTCAAGGGCGTGTTCCTCGGCTGCCAGATCTTCGGCAAGTACCTCGTCGAGCGGGGCCAGGGCGGTTCGATCATCAACCTGGGCTCGATGTCGGGCATCATCCCGCTGTCGCGGGTCTTCACCTATTCGGCCACCAAGGCGGCGGTGCACAACCTGACCAAGAACCTGGCGCGGGAATGGGCGCCGAAGAACGTGCGGGTCAACGTGCTCGTCCCCGGCTTCTTCCCGGCGGAGCAGAACCGCAAGGTCCTGACCCCCGACCGGGTGGCCAGCATCATGGGGCACACGCCGATGAAGCGGTTCGGCGAGGCGCGCGAGCTCGTCGGCGCCACGCTGCTGCTCGCCGGCGACGCCGGCTCGTTCATCACCGGCGCGGAAATCGTGGTCGACGGCGGCTACCACGCCATGACCATCTAGGGCGCGGGGCGCGCCGCGCGGGCGAAGCGACCGCGGCCGCCGGGTCCGGCGGCGGACTTTATGGCCGGTGATTGATAAAATACCTGTTTTATATCTTGTTTTATCAATCCAAGGGGCGGGCAAAATATCAGCTTGTCCCGGCTGCGTTTATCAATGAGCTGGTGGTCTCATGGGAAGCGATAAATTCAAACAGCTGGCGGATTATCAGCACAAGGTAGCCGCCCTCCAGAAGAAGATCGAACGCGAGCGCACCAAGGCGCTGGCGTCGTTGCACCGCAAATATGGTTTTGGCAGCCCGGCGGAGTTGATCCGCGCCATTCGGGCGGCCGCCGGCGCGGGCGGCGGCAAACGGGCCGTGCGCGCGGGCGCCGGTCACCGCAAGTACGCGCGCATCTCGCCGGGGCTCCGGCAGAAGATCAAGGCCGCCCTGCAGGCCGGGAAGACCGGTGGCGCGGTCGCCGCGGCGTTCGGGGTGTCGGTGCCGAGCGTCTACAACATCAAGAAGGCGTCCGGCTTGGTGAAGGCCCGCAAGGGCAGGTAACCGCCGCCCGGCCTCCGATCCCGGCCCCCGCCGTGCGCGGGGGCCTTTTTGTCTGCCGGCTTGAGCCCGCGCCGATCCCGGCTGATGCTGCCCGCCTCCCATGCCGTCCGACTACGTCCAGGCCAACACCAGCGGCCGCCTCCACCCCGCCCACGAGCCGTCGATCTCGCCGCTCAACCGCGGCTTTCTCTACGGCGACGCCGTCTATGAGGTGTGGCGCACCTACGGCGGCGTGCTCTTCGCCTGGGACGAGCATTGGGAGCGCCTGCTCGGCTCGGCCCGGGCGCTCGCCCTGACACTGCCGCTGGCGAAGGAAGAACTCCTGGCGGAGGTGCGGCGGACGGTGGCGGAATTCGTCCGCCGCGGCGGCGCCGGCGAGGTCTACGTGCGCCTCCAGGTCACCCGCGGCGGCGGCCCGATCGGACTCGATCCGGCGCTGGCGGAAGGGGCCGACTACGTGCTGCTCGTGCAGACCAACCGCGATTTCCCGGCGGACAAGCTCTGCGCCGGCCTGCGCCTGTCCATCGCCCGGGAGCTCCACCGCAACGACCGGCACACCATCGACCCCGGCTGGAAGACCGGCAACTACCTCAACAACCTGCTCTGCCTGCGCGAGGCGAAGGGCCGCGGCGCCGACGAGGTGGTGATGACCAACCTGCGCGAGGAGATCACCGAGGCCGCGGTCTCGAACGTCAATTTCGTGCGCGGGGGCGCCGTGTTCACGCCCGCGCTCGGCAGCGGCCTGCTCGCGGGCGTGACCCGCCGGGTGCTGATCGAGCGCGTGGCGCCCGCGGCGGGTGTGGCGGTCCGCGAGGCGACCCTCAAGCCGGCGGATCTGGCCACGATGGAGGAGTGTTTTCTGACCTCGACGACCAAGGACGTGACGCCGGTGGCGGCCATCGACGACCACCGGTTCCACGTCGGTCCCGACTCGGTGGCCGCGCGCCTCAAGGCGGCGTTCGGCGACTACGCCCGGTCCTACGCCGCGGCGCACCCGGAGCTGCGGATGCTCTAGCGCCGGCCGGTCCTCAGTAGCGGCGCAGGGCGGGGTCGACGCGATCGGCCCAGGCGGCGATGCCGCCGGCGATGTTGCTGACGGCGGAAAATCCTTGGCCGCGGAGAAACTCGGTCACCCGGCGGCTGCGCTGGCCGGTGTGGCAGAGCACGAGGATGTGCCGGTCGCGCGGCAGTTCGCCCAGCCGCGCCGGGATCTGCCGCAGGGGAATGTGCCGGCTGCCGGCGAGCTGGCAGATCTCGAGCTCGTAGGGTTCGCGCACGTCGAGCACGAGCGCGTGGCCGGCCGCCGCGGCCAGGCGGCTGGCTTCCTCGACCGTGACCTCCACCGGCACGCCGGCCGGAGTGGCGGCCCCGCCGGTGGCCGGCGCCGGCGCGCACGCGGCGTCGTAGTTCGCGGCGTCGAGGGCGCGGATGCGCGGCGCCTCGCCGCAGAGCGGGCAGTGCGGATCGCGCGGGCACTCAAGGGTGCGGTAATCCTGGGCCAGCGAGTCGATCACCAGCAGCCGGCCCCGCAACGGCTGGCCGATGCCGAGCAGGCACTTCACCGCCTCCAGCGCCTGCAGGCTGCCGATCACGCCGCAGAGCGCACCCAGCACGCCGGCCTCGCCGCAGCCCGGCACGGTGCCGGGCGCCGGCGGCTCGGGGAAAAGGCAGCGGTAGCAGGGCCCGCCGCCGGCCGGGTCGAACACCGCGACCTGACCCTCGAACTTGAAGATGCTGCCGTGGACGAGCGGGCGCCGGGCGAAGAACGCCGCGTCGTTCGTCAGGTAACGCGTGCCGAAATTGTCCGAGCCGTCGACGATCAGGTCGTACTCCGCGAACACGTCGAGGGCGTTGGCGGGCGTGATGCCCTCGGGGTGGAAGCGCAACCGCACGTGCGGGTTGAGCGCCGCGAGCCGGCGGGCGGCCGACTCCACTTTCGGCGCGCCCACGGCGGCCGTGTCGTGGAGGATCTGTCGCTGCAGGTTGTGCTCCTCGACGCGGTCGAGGTCCGCCAGCCCGAGCGTGCCCACGCCGGCCGCGGCGAGGTAGAGCGCCGCCGGGCTGCCGAGCCCGCCGGCCCCGACGACGAGCACGCGGGCCGCCGCCAGCCGCCGCTGGCCCTCGAGCCCGACCTCATCGAGCAGGATGTGCCGGCTGTAGCGGCTGAGTTCCGCGGGCGACAGGGTGGGCAGCGGATCGGGCATGGGCGGACGCCGTTAAGTCGGTCGAAACCCCCGTTTTCGCAACTGCATTTGCGCCTCGACGGGCCGCCCGCCGCTGCTGCAATAGCGGCCATGGCCAGCCTGCGTTGTCTCGGCATCGACCACGGCGCGAAACGCATCGGCCTCAGCTATGGCGACGAACTGGGGGTGGCGACGCCGCTGCCCGCGCTGACGGCGGCGGACCCCGCCGCGCGCTGGGCGCAGCTGGCCGCCGTGATCGGGCAGCGTCGGATCACCGACCTGGTGCTCGGCCATCCCCTCAACATGGACGGCAGCGTCGGCCCGCAGGCGAGGCAGGTCGAGGCCTTCGCGGCCAAGCTGGCAAAGACGTTCGGGCTCCCGGTGCATCTGGTCGACGAGCGGCTGACCTCGCACGAGGCCGAGGCGACGGTGCCCAAGCGCGCGCGCCGCGCGGTGCGCGCCACGGGGCTGGTCGACTCCCGCGCCGCCTGCCTCATCCTGCAGGACTTCCTCAACCAGCGCCTGCCGCCGGCCCCGGCCGCGCCGCCCGACGAGCCGTGAACGACGCCCCGCTCCAGCGCTGGAAGTGCGTCTGCGCCTACGACGGCCGCGACTTCAACGGCTGGCAGAGCCAGCCCGACGGCCGCGCGGTGCAGGACGTGATCGAGCGGCGCCTGAAGTGGATCCTGGGGCGCGACGTGCGCATCCACGGCAGCGGGCGCACTGACGCCGGCGTGCACGCGCTCGGGCAGGTGTTCCATTTCGACGCCGCCTGGACCCACGGCGCGGCGAAGCTGCTGGGCGCCTTTCGCGGCGGGCTGCCGCGCACGATCCAGGTGCGCTCGGCGCGGCCGGTGCCCCGGGAGTTCCACGCCCGGATGTCGGCGAAGGGGAAAACCTACTTCTACCAGCTGCACCAGGGCGGCCCGGCCGACCCGTTCCTCCAGCCCTACTGCTGGTCGGTGCCGCGGCGCCTCGACGTGCCGGCGATGCGGGCGGCGGCGCGCCGGCTCCGCGGGCGCCATGATTTCCGCGCGTTCTCCGCCTTCGGCGGCGTCGAGCCGGAGAGCACGATGCGCCACCTGCGCCGGCTGGCGATCAGCGGCCGCGGGCGCCGGCTGCGGATCACGGCCGAGGGGGACGGTTTCCTGTACAAGATGGTGCGCCGCCTCGTCGGCGCGCTCGTCGCGGTGGGCGAGGGCCGCCTGACCCCGGCGCAGGTCGGGGCGCTGCTGCGCGCCGGGGAGCGCACCGCGGCGTTCGCGACCGCGCCGGCCCAGGGATTG
>DATJUU010000183.1:0-12609 GCA_035502155.1 Opitutaceae bacterium | reverse complement strand
TGACCACCATCACCACCACGGCGACGCCAACGAGCTCGACGTCGCGTTGCTGCCGGTGAAAAGCCTGGAGGCCGCCGACCTCGCCGCCGCCCGCGACACCGCCGTCGCGGTGTTCTCCGACTGGGAGAACGCGGTCCGGCCCGGCGAGGCCCTCGCCCCGGGCACGACCCTGCAGCGCCTGAAGCTCGCGGACGGGCACGGCGATTATCCCGTCCGGATCGCAACTGCGGGCCGCTACATGCTGTTCACCGCCCACGACGTGCCGACCCATCTGCACGCGGCCGACCGCTCGCTGGTGCGCTACGTCCACGACCAGGACTTCCGCCACCAGCACCGCCACGAAGAGGACGTCTCCTCCGTCGGCCTCACGCTCCCGGGCGAGCTCGACGGCAAGCGCCTGAACGAGTGGATCGGCGGCCTGCTGGCCAAGAAGGGTCAGGACATCTTCCGCTGCAAGGGCGTGCTCGCGGTCCGCGGATCGGACAAGAAGCTGGTGTTCCAAGGAGTGCACATGATGTTCGACGCCAAATTCGACCAGCCGTGGGGCGCCACGCCCCGTGCCAACCTTTTCGTCTTCATTGGGCGCAACCTCAACCGGGAGGAGCTGGTCAGCGGCTTCCGCTCCTGTCTTGTTGCCGGCTGACGTGACCCCCGAGGACTCAGTCGCCCCGCCGCCGACCGCCGCGGACACCCCCGCCGTCGACGGCGACGCCGCCACGGCCCGCCGGCGCGCCCGCCTGTTCTGGAGCCTGCAGACCGGCGGCTGGCTGCTGCTCATCCCGATCGTGGCGGCCATCATGCTGATCGGGCTGCCGAACCCGCATGCGGTGATCGTCGCCGGGGCTTTCCGCCAGGTCATCGGTTTCGTCCTGACGCTCGGCCTGTGGCGGCTCTACCGCCGCTGGCCGTCGGCCGAATTCAAGCTCGGCCGCCACGCGGTCTGGATCTTCTTCTACTGCCTGCTGGCCACCGGCGCGGACCAGCTGCTTTTTGAGGCGTTCAACGGGTTGTTCGCCCTGGCGCCGCTGCCCCCGATCGCGGAGCGCGGCTCGATCGTCATGCGCGCCCTGCTCTACGTGGCCTGGAGCGCGCTCTACTTCACCATCCGCGCGGAGCTGGATTCCCGGGACCAGGAACTGCGGCTGGCCCGCGCCGAGGCGGCGGCGCGCGACAACGAGCTGCGCGTGCTCCGGGCCCAGGTGAACCCCCACTTCCTCTTCAACGCCCTGCACACGATCGTGGCCGAGGCCGAGGACCACCCGGAGACGGTCGGCGAGATCGCCCACGCCGTCGCGGACTACCTGCGCTACTCCCTCCGGCACGGCGCCCACCACGCCCCGCTGGGCGACGAGCTCAACGCGATGGGCAACTACCTGAACGTCGAGCGCGCCCATCTCGGCCGCGACCGGCTCGACTGGCAGATCGAGTGTTCCGACGAGGCGCGGATGACCCTGGCGCCGACCGCGCTGGTGCAGCCGCTCGTCGAGAACGCCATCAAGTACGGCCTGCGCACCTCGCCGCGGCCCCTGCGCCTGCGGGTCACCGCCCGCGTGCAGGACGGCGAGCTGTTTGTCGCGGTCGAGAACACGGGCAACTGGATCCAGCGCCGGCCCGGCGAGCAGGCGCGCGACTCCACCGGCATCGGCCTCAATAATCTGCGCCGGCGCCTCGTCCTGCTCTGCGGCGACACGGCGCGGCTGGACGTCCACACGCCGGAAGGCGCGGTCCGCATCGAGGTGCGGCTGCCCGCCCCGCCGCCGGCCACCGGCACCGCGCCGCCGCACTAGCGCGGCGATCCGATACCGGCGAACGAGCGTAGGGGCGCAGGCTTGCCCTTCGACAAGCTCAGGGCCCCGAGCGGAGCCGAGGGGCTGCGCCCAATTCGGAAGGGCGCGACAAGATCGCGCCCCTACATTTTCCGCCGCTGGCTGAGTGCCTTTGCAGCTTCTAGCGCGGCGCCGCTCGGCCGCCGCGCCTCCGCCTCGTCGATCGTGCGCGGCCAGTCGGCCTTGAGCAGACGCGAGAGCGACCGGTCCGCCAGCAGCTTGCCGCCCGTCTGGCAGCGCGGGCAGTAGTTCACCTCGTTGTCCGCATGGCGGATCCGCTGCACCGCGGTGCCGCACGCCGGGCAGGGCTGCCCGAACTTGCCGTGCACCGCCATGTCGGGACGGAAGGCCGTGACCTTTTCCGGAAACCGGTCGCCCGCCTCGCGCCGCAGCCGCCCGGTCCAGGCGTTGAGTTGGTCGCGGGTCGCCGCGTGCAGCCGCGCCAGCTCGTCCGGCGCGAGTTTCCGCGTCAACGCGACCGGCGACAGCCGTGCGACGTGCAGGATCTCGTCCGAATAGGCGTTGCCGATGCCGCTGAAGAGCCACGGATCGGTCAGGGCGCGCTTCAAGGTGTGGTTCTCCCGCGTCAGCGCCGCGGCGAACTCCGCCGGGGAGCAGGTCAGCGGGTCGATTCCGCCCGGGTCGTGCGCCTGCAGGCCGGCCGCGCCCTCCACGACGTGCAGCGACGCCCGGTGTTTGCTGCCGGCCTCGGTCAGCGTGAGCGTGCCGGGGCCGAAGGTGAAATGCGCCAGCGCGTTGCGCGCCGGCGGCGGCGCCGGCGCCTCGGACCAGTGCAGCCGGCCGGCGATCATCAGGTGGAGCACCAGCCAGCGATCGTCGGCGAAGCCGAAGGCGAGGCGCTTGCCCAGCCGGCGGAGGGCCGCCACCTTGCCGCCCACCAGGGCGTCGACCGGCGGCACCGCCGTCCGCAGCACGAACGGGTCGACGATCCGCACGCGCTCGAGCGTCTGACCGACCACCCGCCGCTCCAGCGCTTCACGGTACACCTCGATGTCGGGCAGCTCGGGCATGCGCGGAAGCCTGGAAACGGCCGACGCTCGATCCAAGACTGATTTCATTCAGAAGCCATGAAGCCAGGAGATCGGGACGTCCCCATGGTTTCATGGCTTCCGAATGAAGCACGGTCCTCCTCGAACCTTGAGCCTTTACCGTTTTCATGCTCGCTACTCACTACCCGCTACTCGCTACTTTCCGATGAACCTCACCAAGGCCTGGACCGCGCAGCTCGACGACTATGCCATCGACCTCGCCTGGTCGCCCGACAGTCGCCTCCTTGCCGCCGCCTCCGCCGCCGGCGCGGTGACCTTGTTTGATGGCGCCTCGGGCGCGAGGCAGCACGACCTGACCGGGCACGAGGGCGGAACGAACGCCGTCGCCTTCGCGGCGGCTTCTCAGAGGTCAGAGGTCGGAGGTCAGAAGTCAGTCCCGGCGTCGCCGACCTCTGACCTCCGACCTCTGCCCTCTCTCCTCGCCAGCGGAGGGCAGGACGGGGCGGTGCGCTTCTGGGCGGTCGGGACGGGCGGGCAGACCGCCCAGGCGGACATCGCCCGCAACGAGTGGGTGGAACAAGTCGCCTGGCGTCCAACGCCCCGCAATCCGGCATCCGCAATCCAAAATCCGATATTGGCCGCTGCGGCGGGCCGGAAACTGGTGTTCCTCGGCCGCGACGGCCAGGTAAGACACGAATTTCCACCGGCGCCGAAGACGATCTCCGCCCTCGCCTGGCATCCCGACGGCGGGGCCGTCGCCGCTGCCTGGTACGGCGGCGTGTGCATCTGGGACGCCGACGCGCACACGGCGCAGAAGGAGCTGGCCTACGGCAGCGCGATCCATGCGCTGGTCTGGTCGCCCGACGGCCGCTGGCTGGTGGCCGGCGCGCAGGACAACGCCGTGCATCTCTGGATTCCGGCGGAAAACGAGGAATTCCACATGAGCGGCTACGAGACGAAGGTCCGCGAGCTCTCGTTCAGCCACGACAGCCGCTGGCTGGCGACCGGCGGGGCGCGCGACGCCTGCGTCTGGGACTGCTCCGGCGCCGGCCCCGAGGGGCGCGAGCCGCTGGCCCTGCCCCACGCCGACCGCGTCTGCGCCGTCGCCTTCCAGGCGGCCCACGGGCTGCTGGCCACGGCCGCCGGCGACGGCGAGGTGAGCCTCTGGAGCCCCACGCGACGGGAGCCGCTGGTCGCCACGGTCAAGCTCAACGCCCCGGTGTCCCGGCTGGTCTGGAGCCCGGACGACACGCGGCTGGCGATCGGCTCGCACAAGGGCGGCGTGCTGGTGCTCAAGGTCGACGCGTGACGGTTTTGCCGCCGCTCTGCGCCGGCAAGGAGCGCCGGCCGGTCTGGCGGCAGTCCGGTGTTCCAATTTCGGATTCCTGACCGGAGTCATCCAGAAGCCAGGAAACCATGAAGACGCCCGATTCTCCTGGCTTCATGGCGTCTGAGTAGAACCTGATCGAGCGTCTCCGCCGTCGACCGTCGCAAAAAAAATCCGTGCGCGGCGGGGGCCGACCTGCTTGCCTCGGGTCCGATGCGACCGCCGCCCTCGATCGCCGGGATCTTCCTCGTCACCCTGCGGCTGGGCTGCACGTCCTTTGGCGGGCCGGTGGCCCACCTCGGCTATTTCCGCAAGGAATACGTGGAGCGCCGCCGCTGGCTGGACGACGCGCAGTTCGCCGACCTCGTCGCGCTCTGCCAATTCCTGCCCGGGCCGGCGAGCAGCCAGGTGGGCTTTGGGGTCGGCTGGCTGCAGCGCGGACTCGTCGGCGGACTCGCCGCGTGGGTCGGTTTCACGTTGCCGTCGACGGTTCTCATGCTGGCCTTCGCCTACGGCGTTTCGGCGCTGGGCGCGCTTGGCCACGCGGGCTGGCTGCAGGGTCTGAAGACCGCGGCGGTGGCCGTCGTGGCGCAGGCGGTGTGGGCCATGGCGGTCAACCTGTGTCCGGACCGGCCGCGGGCGACGCTCGCGCTCGGCGCCGCGGTGGCGCTGTTGCTCCTGCCCGCGTCGTGGTGCCAGATCGCGGTGATCGCCATCGGCGCCGGCTTGGGCTGGTGGTGGTTTCACGACCGGATCGCCGCCCCGCCGCAGGCGGCGGCCATCCCTTCCGCGAACCGGCGCGCGGCGGCGCTCTGGCTCGGCGCCTTCTTTCTCCTCCTCGTCGGACTGCCGCTGCTGGCCGGGGCGGCGCCGAATCCCTGGATCGCGATCTTCGACCGCTTCTACCGCGTGGGCTCGCTGGTCTTCGGCGGGGGCCATGTGATCCTGCCGCTGCTCGAGCGTGAGGTGGTGGCGCCCGGCTGGCTCACGCACGACCAGTTTCTTGCCGGCTATGGCGCGGCGCAGGCGCTGCCGGGTCCGCTCTTCACGTTCTGCGCCTACCTCGGCGCGCTGCTGCGCGTCGGTCCTGGCGGCTGGGCGGGCGGCCTGTGGGCGATCGCGGCGATCTTCACGCCCTCCGTCCTGCTCGTCGCCGGCACCCTGCCCTTTTGGCAGACGCTGCGGCGCGAGCCTAGCGCGCAGGCGGCGCTGCGCGGCGCCAACGCCGCGGTGGTCGGCGTGCTGCTCGCGGCGCTGTATCATCCGGTGTGGACCTCCGGCATCACCGGGGTGCGCAGCCTGGCACTGGCCCTGGCGGCCTTCGCCGCGCTGCAGGTTTGGAAATGGCCGCCCTGGGCGGTCGTCCTCCTCGCCGCGGCGCTGGGACAGGCGTTCCTTTGAGCTTCGGAGCCCGATGGGCGCCAATTCCGGGAAACCTTTGGCGGCATCGGGCGTCAGAACGGGCGTGCCTGGTTCCGCCCCGTTCCCCCTTCGCCCCGGTCTGCACCTCCTGTCCCTGGTCTTGATCGGATTCGGGCTCGCCGCCTGCGAGGGCGAGCGCCCCCATCGCCCGTCGTCCGGCGACCTGGGCTCCGGCGCACCGCCCCCGCCGATCCCGCGCATGGAGGCGCAGGGCGTGTTTTTCGACGGCCAGATCGGCGCGGAGGTCATGCTCGCCCGCTCCGGGGAGAAATGGTCGCGCGACGAGGCCGCGGCGGACAACAGCGGCGGCGGCCGCGGCCGCCGCGGTGGTGGCGGGGGCGGCATGCGGGGCGGATTCAGCGGCGGCGCGGGCGGCATGCACGGCGGCTACGGCGGCGGCGGACGCCGCGGGCACGGCGGCGATGAGGGCGGCGAAGCGGAGGGCGGCGGGTCCGGGACCCAGGCGCCCCCGATCCGCGCGATCAACCAGCCGCCGGTCCAGCTGCGCCTGCGCCTGACCAATCACGGCGCGGACCCGGTGGACGTGGCGGTGATCGACTTCAATTCGGTCCTCGGCGATTTCGTGGTCCAGCCCGAAAAAATCACCGTCAAACCGGGCGAATCCGTCGAGGCCGACCCGATGGTTTCGCGCCTCGGCGTCTCGGGCGAGGCGATCCCGCTCACCGTGAAGCTGCACATCAGCGGCCGCACGGAGGAGCAGGTGCTCACGCTTCGGGTGGTGCCGGAACCGCCGGCGGCAAATTCCGCCCCCGCGGTCCCGCCGGCCGCGAGCCCGGCGCCTCCGGCGGCGGCGGCCGGCTCCTGAGCCCACGCGGCGCTCAGAGCGCCGCGTAGGGATCCGCGGCGTCGCGCAGGCCGTCGCCGAGGAAGTTGAAGGCCAGCACGGTGAGCACGACGAACACGACCGGCATCAGCAGCCAGGGATAATTGACCACGGTCTGGATGCTCATGCAGTCCTGCAGCATCACGCCCCAGCTCACCACCGGCGGGCGCAGGCCGAGGCCGAGGAAGCTGAGGGAGGTCTCGCCGAGGATCATCGCGGGCACGCTCATCGTCAGCACGACGATGATGTGGCTGGTGAAGCCCGGCAGCAGGTGGCGGAAGAGGATGCGGGAGTGCGAGGCGCCGAGCAGGCGCGCCGCCACCGCGTAGTCCTCCTCGCGCAGGGAGAGGATCTTGCCGCGCACCACCCGGGCCAGGCCGGTCCAGCCGATCAGGCTGAGCACAAGGGTGATCGCAAAATAGGTCGTGAGCGGCGACCATTCGGCCGGCAGCACGGCGCCGAGCGCGAGCCAGAACGGCAGCTGCGGGAAGGAGTTCACCGTCTCCACCAGGCGCTGGATCGCGCTGTCGACGGCGCCGCCCGCGTAGCCCGAGATCCCGCCAATGGTCACGCCCAGCACGAAGGTGAGGATGATGGAGACGACGCCGACGGAGAGGCTGACGCGGGCGCCGTAGATCAACCGGCTGAACGTGTCCTCGCCGAACTTGTCCGCCCCGAGGAACAGGAAGGTCGGGCGCCCCGTCGGGAGCACGGCGGCCGGGTCGCGCACGCCGACCAGATGGCGGTCCCATGGGACCAGTCCCCAAAGCCGGTACGGCTCGCCCCGGACGAACCACCCCAGCGGGATGACCGCCGCCGGATCCTCGACGTAGAACTTGCGCAGCGTGATCGGGTCGACGCCCTGCTTCATGCCGCAGACGTACAGGCCGTGGGCCCAGGACCAGCGCGGCAGCTGCGGCGGGCAATAGATGTGCCCGAGGTCCCGCCAGCGCCGGGTGTAGGGGGCGAGGAACTCGGCGAACGCCGCCAGGCCGTACAGCACCACCAGCGCGTAGAGCGACGCCACGGCGAGCCGGTGGCGCCGGAAACGCCGGCCGATGAGCTGCCACTGCGAGGCGGAGCCGATGGCCGGCGTCGCCGGGACGGCGGGCGCGGGCGGGACGACATCGGGAGCAGGCACGCTCATGCAGCGCGGATCGGATCGGCGGACGGACCGCCATGCCAATCCCGACCCCCACCCAGCGCAAGTCTCCGTTTCGCCCCCGGGGTGCGGGCGGGCGCCGGCGCGGAAACCATTTGCCTTTACTGGCGGCGGCCGCCCGACGAACCTCCCCGAACCCCGCCTGCGCCATGAATCCGCCTCCCCGTCTCACCGCGATCGGTTGCGCGCTCGTCCTCGGTCTTGCCGCGACGGCCTCCGGTCGAACCTTCAACATCGCCGACTTTGGCGCGGTGAACGATCCCGCGGTCCCGAGCACCGCCGCGATCGGCCGCGCGATCGCCGCCTGTGGCGCGGCCGGCGGCGGCGTGGTGGAGGTCCCTGCCGGGCGCTATCTCACCGGCCCGATCGAGATGGTCGACAACATGACGCTGCAGGTCGACCAAGGCGCGGTCGTGCTTTTCGAGACCGGGCGCGAAAACTACCCCGACATCACCTCGCGCTGGGAGGGGCTCACCGAGCGCGGGCCGCACCCGCTCCTGTTTGCCGAGGGCCGGCACCACATCGCCATCACCGGGCCCGGCACCTTCGACGGCCAGGGCGCCGCCTGGTGGAAGGACATGGATATGGCCGAGAAGGGCAACGCCCGCCCGAACCGCCCCATCCGCCGCCGCCCGCCGCTGGTGCAGATCAAGGACTGCGACGACGTGCGCCTCGACGGCCCGACGTTCACCAACGCCCCGTTCTGGACCGTCCACCTGCTCTACAGCGAGCACATCGACGTCGGCCACTGCCGCATGATCAACCCGCCGGACTCGCCCAACACCGACGCCCTCAACGCCGATTCCTGCCGCCATGTCGTCGTGCACGACTGCTTCGCCGACGTCGGCGACGACGGCTTCGGCATCAAGTCCGGCCGCGACGAGGAGGGCCGGAAGGTGGGCCGGCCGACCGAGGACGTGACCTTCCTCCGGTGCCGCGTCGCACACGGCCACAGCGTGTGCGCCATTGGCAGCGAGGAATCCGGCGGGGTCCGGCACGTCCGGTTCCTCGACTGCGAGGGCGACGGCACCGACAACGGCATCCGCCTCAAAAGCATGCGCGGCCGCGGCGGGGTCGTGGAGGACGTGGTCGCCTCCAACATCCGCCTGCGTAACGTCGGCACCGCGATCGTCCTGTCGCTGCATTACTCCGAGCTCCCGCCGGAGCCGTTTTCGGAGCGGACCCCGGTCTTCCGCCAGATTCGCATCGACCACGTCACCGCGGAAAACGTGAGGCAGTGCGCGCTGATCGAGGGCCTGGCGGAGAGCCCGGTCGAGGACGTCGAGCTGGCGGACCTGGATCTGTCCGGGGTGAAGGGCGTCACTTGCATTCACGCCCGGAACCTCACGTTCTCCCGCGTGAACGTCGCCGCGCAGCAGGCCCCGTACGTCGAGGAGCAGTGCGAGAACATCCGCCGCGTCGACTGGCGGGAGACGACCGCGACGCCGGGCCTGGCCGCAGGGGCGGCCGCCATCGTGCCGTTGTGGCCCGCCGGCGCGCCGGGCTCGGAAGCCCGCAAGGATGAGCCGGAAAAAGCCGTCGGGCAGAATGTCTCCAACATTCACTTCCCGACGCTCACCGTCTTCCTGCCGCCGGCCGACCGGAAGACCGGCTGCGCGGTCATCGTCTGCCCCGGCGGCGGCCATCGCAACCTCGTGATGGACAAGGAGGGCTACACCATCGCGCGGTGGCTGGCCGGCCACGGCATCGCCGCCTTCGTCCTGAAATACCGGCTCGCGAAGGATTCGGCGACACCACCCGGCGGGCCGCAGCCCTACACGGTCGAGCGGGACGCGCTGGCCGATGCGCAGCGCGCCGTCCGGCTGGTGCGCAGCCGCGCCGCGGCGTGGGACGTCAACCCCGCCGACGTGGGTATCATCGGCTTCTCGGCCGGGGGCGAACTGGCGGCGCTAGCCGCGATGCGCCCCGGCGCCGGAGATCCGAACGCCGCCGACCCGATCGATCGCGCCGATGCCCGGCCGGGTTTCCAGGGCCTGATCTATCCCGGCGGTGCGGAGAGAGTCCTGCCGGTCAAGGGCGCCCCGCCTGCCTTTCTCGCCTGCGGGGCCAATGATCGTCCCGGCATCGCCGAGGAACTGCCGAAGGTCTACCTGCGTTTCAAGGCGGCCGGGGTGCCGGTCGAACTGCACGTCTTCGCCGGCGTCGGCCACGGCTTCGGCCTGCGCCCCGGTCCTTCCGCCGTTTGGGCGGACCAGTTCCGCACCTGGCTCGAGACCGAAAAGTTCATCGTGCCGGCCGCGCCCTGATCCGGGGCGCGAACGCCGCCGCCGTCAGTCGACCCAGCGGATGTCGCGGCAGTCCTTCTCGACCACCGGCGGCTGCTCCGGGGTGATGAGCTTGACCGACTTCAGCGTGATGTCGGCCGCATCGGTCGCGCGGAAGCCGCGCCGGGCGGCCAGGATCGCGCGCTCGATGGTGACCCCGTGCACCGGTTGCTGCGGCAGGCCGGTGATCGCGATCGCCGATCCAGCGCCGAGGCAGTCGATGTCTCGGAGGAAAAAGTCGCGGAATTCGGGCGTTTTCGCCGCGTCGCGGTCCGGCGCCACCTTCACGGTCGCGGCACTGGCCGGCGTGTTGTCGTAATGGGTGTCGAACAGGATCGCCTCGTTGACGATGTCCTTCATCCGGATGTGGTCGACGTAGACGTCGTGCACGAGTCCGCCGTGGCCGAGGCCGCTCTTCACGCGGATGCCGGTGTCGGTGCCGACGAACACGCATTCGGTCGCCCAGAGGTTCCGCATCCCGGCCTCGGTCGACCCGCCGACGACGAAGCCGCCGTGGCCGTGGTAGACGGTGCATTCCGCCACGACGACGTTCTGCAGCCCCGGCTCGCCCGGCCAGGGGCTGGTGCCGGCCGCCTTCATGCAGATGCCGTCGTCGCCGGCGCTGACGGTGCAGCGGTAGACCACGACGTTGCGGCAGGGCCCGATGTCCATGCCGTCGCCGTTCTGGGCCGACCACTCATTGAAGATGGTGGCGTCGCGGATGGTGACGTTGGTGCAGTCCGCCGGCACGAACACACCGCTCGCCGAGTTGCGCAGGGTGACGCCCTCGACCAGCACGTCCGTGCAGTCGGTGAACGAGACCAGCGGCGGGCGCCGGAAATCGCGGGCGGGCAGCAAATCCTCCGCCGTCGGGTGTTTGGTCCGCCGCAGCAGGGTCGCCACGTAGTCCTCGCCATCGCGCGCCTCCTGGGTCGGCCACCAGATCGTGCCCCCGGCGTTGGTGACGCCGCCGCGCGCGAGCAGGCCGCGCCACTCGGCCTCGGTGGTCTTCTCCTTTTTCACCGGGCGCCAGGTCTCGCCCGCGCCGTCGTAGATGCCCGCACCGGTGAGCGCGACGCCGGTCTGGCCCGCCGCGCTGAGCGGCGACTCGGTGGAGAAGCCCCGGCCCCGGCGCGGCACCATCGGATAGGCCGTGTGATCGGCGGTGAACTGCACCAGCGCGCCGCGCTCGGCGTGGAGGTCGACATGGCTCAGGAGCACGATCGGCCCGGTGAGCCAGATTCCCGGCGGCACGAGCACGTGGCCGCCGCCGGCCTGGGCGCACGCCGCGATCGCGCGCGCGAAGGCGCCGGTGTTGAGCGTCTGCCCGTCGCCCACGGCGCCGTAGTCGGTGATCGGGAAATTCCGGTCGGGAAACACGGGCGCCGGCATGGCCGGCATGGGAAAGGGGGCGGCGCTAAGATAGTGTTCGAACGTTTCCGCGGAAGCGGAGACGGCGAAAGCCAGCGCGGCGGCAAGGGCAAATGGGGCGGGACGTTTCATGGGCGGGACAGGCCCAAGTTGCCCCGATGCCGGGCGGCGGCAAGCCACAAGGCCCGGGGGGCGGTCGGCGCCGGGCGACCGCGGCCTTGACGTCCGGCGGCGTTTCGCGCCGCATGACCAGCCATGAACACGCTCGGGCTCGGATTGGTGGGCGCCCGTTTCGGGGCGAAGATGCACCTGGCCAACTACGCGAAGCTGCCGCCGGGGGCGGTCGAGGTCCGCGGCATCTGCGCCCGCACCCGCGACAGCGCGGCGGCGCTCGCCCGGACCGCCGGCGTCGCCTTCGCCACCGACGACTTCGGCGCGCTGCTCGCCCGCCCGGACATCGAAGCGGTCGACCTGTGCGTGCCGCCGGCGCTGCACCACGAGTTCGCCGTTCGCGCCGCGGCGGCGGGCAAGCACATCATCATGGAGAAGCCGCTCACCGGCTACTTCGGCGCGCCCGGCGATCCCGAGCCGGTCGGCACCGCGGTGCCGCGCGCCCGGATGCGCGACGGGGCCCGGCGCAACGCCGAAGCCGTGCGCGAGGCGGTGCGCCGCCACGGCGTCACGTTCTGCTACGCAGAGAACTGGGTCTACGCGCCCCCGATCGACAAGATGCGGCGGCTGATCGCGGCCTCCAAGGGCGCGATCCTCGAGCTCCGCACCGAGGAGAACCACTCGGGCTCGAACTCGGTGTTCTCCCGCGACTGGAAGCACACCGGCGGCGGCGCGCTGCTGCGGATGGGCGTGCATTCCGTCGGCGCCTGCCTCCACCTCAAGGACTGGGAGGGGCGGCAGCGGTTGGGCCGCGGCCTCCGGCCGGTAGCCGTCGTCGCCGACGCGGCCGATCTCGTGCACAGCCCCGCGGCCGCCCGGGCCCGCGCCGCCGGCGCCAACCGATGGATCACCGCCGATCCGGTCGACGTGGAGAACTGGGCCAACGTGGTGATCCAGTTTGAGGACGGCTCCCGCGCGCAAATCACCGTCAGCGACACGGGGCTGGGCGGGCTGAACACCCGCGTCACCGCCTACCTCACCGACGGCGTGATCAAGGCGAACCTGACGGCGAACGACGCGATCGAGACCTACGCGCCGGACCCGGACGTCTTCGGCGGCGAGTATTTCACGGAAAAGCTCGAGACCAGGGCGGGCTGGAACCGGCCGAGCTGCGACGAGGACTGGTTTCGCGGCTTTGCGCAGGAGATCGCGGACTTTGTCGGCGCGATCCGCGAACGCCGCGAGCCGCGC
>DATJUU010000182.1:0-2224 GCA_035502155.1 Opitutaceae bacterium | reverse complement strand
TCCCACCCCGGGCACCATGCTTTGCTCCCTGGGAGCTACGCATGGCGCGGCCAGCGTTCGCATCCGCGGCAGCGGAACGGAGACTGCCGCGCCGTAGCCCGCGATCACCGGGCGAAGCGGGCAATACCCACGTGGGAAGGTCCGCCTTGGCACACCCGCTTCCGCCGTACGGGCTTCGACCCGACAAGCCATCCGCCGCCGGCTCGCTGCAATTTTTTCGTGCCGTTTTGAACGCGCCGCGAGCCGCGGCGTCTATCTCTGTGCAAGAGAGATTGGGGGCGCAGGCTCCCGATTCTTCCATCTAGTTTGTAGTTTGATAAGTCGGCAAGGGCGCTCTGCCCGAAAGCAGAGCGCCCTTTTTTTCGCTCCCCGCCGGCCAATCCCCCTTGCCAAGCCGCGGGCGGCCGCGTGTATCTTGTGGGCCGCCATGCCCGATTTCCGCGTCTTCTGCCAGCCCCCCGAGCGCGAGCCGTCCGAGATCCCGCTCAACGCCGAGGAGAGCCACCATCTCCTGGCCGTCAACCGCGCCCGGACCGGCGACACCGTGGTGGCCTTCGATGGCCGCGGCCACGAGTGGATCTGCGAGCTGGCCGACCCGGCGCCCCGCGCGGCGCGCCTCAAGGTGCGCTTCCGCCAGCAGGCCCGTCCCCTGCCCTATGAGATCACCCTCGGCCAGGCGCTGCCCAAGGGTCCGTTCATGGACGCCATCGTGCGCAAGGCGACCGAGCTCGGCGCCGCCCGCATCGTGCCGCTGGAAAGCGAGCGCACGGTCGTCCACCTCGAGGAGGACCGCTCCGACCGCAAGCTGGAGAAATGGCAGACCGCCGCCATCGAGGCCGCCAAGCAATGCGGCAACCCGTTCGTGCCCGAGATCCTGGCGGTCCAGCGCGCCGCGGCCTTCATGGAGGCCAGCAAGGGCTATGATCTGAAGCTCATCGCCAGCCTGCAGCCGGGCGCCAAGCCGCTCAAGGCGGTGCTCGCGGCCTACGCGGCCGCCCACGGACGCCCCCCGCGCAAGGTCCTCTGGCTGGTCGGGCCCGAGGGCGACTTCACCCCGGCGGAGATGAGCCTGTCCAAGGCCGCCGGCTTCGAGCCGGTCACGCTCGGGCCCCTCGTGCTCCGGTGCGAGACCGCCGCCGTCTACGCCCTCAGCGTCCTGAGCCACGAACTGCAGCCCGGCGGCTGAGCGCCGGGCCGCCTCGCCTTTTGCGCCACTCCGCATTTCGTTAGCGGTTCCCGCCTTCTCCCTTTTCCCACTTTCCCACTTTTCCCGCCTTCCCACTTTTTCCCCGATGGCCGCCGACGCCCGCATCCCCGTCACCGTCCTCACCGGCTTCCTCGGCGCCGGCAAGACCACCCTGCTCAACCGCATCCTCACCGAACGGCACGGCCGCAAGCTCGCCGTGATCGAGAACGAGTTCGGCGAGGTCGGGGTCGACGACCAGCTCGTCATCCGGGCGGACGAGGAGATCTTCGCCATGAACAACGGCTGCCTCTGCTGCACCGTGCGCGGCGACCTCCTCCGCATCCTCGGCCGGCTGCTCAAGCGCAAGGACCGCCTCGACGGCGTGCTCATCGAGACCACCGGCCTCGCCGACCCCGGGCCGGTCGCGCAGACCTTCTTCAACGATCCCGAGATGCGCGAGGCCTACCGGCTCGACGCCATCGTCACCGTGGTCGACGCCCGGCACGTCAGCCAGCACCTCGACGACGGCCTTGAGGCCAAGCAGCAGGTCGCGTTCGCCGACGTCATCCTGCTGAACAAGACCGACCTGCTCCCCGCCGCCGACCTCGACGCGCTCGAGGCCCGCCTCCGGCGCATGAACGCCGTCGCGAAAATCCACCGGACGCGGGACTGCGCGCTGCCGCTCGACCGCGTGCTCGGCCTCGGCGGCTTCAGCCTCGACCGCGCCCTCGAGCTCGACGCGAAGTTCCTCGAGACGGAATACCCGTTCGAGTGGGCCGGCGTCTACGAGCTCGCGCCCGGCGCCTATGAGCTGTGCATCGGCCACCATGACGATGACGGCGACCATGGTCATTCTGCTGGCCAGCAGAACGAGCACGGGGACGGCGACGGCGCCCATGACCACCATCACCACCACGGCGACGCCAACGAGCTCGACGTCGCGTTGCTGCCGGTGAAAAGCCTGGAGGCCGCCGACCTCGCCGCCGCCCGCGACACCGCCGTCGCGGTGTTCTCCGACTGGGAGAACGCGGTCCGGCC
>DATJUU010000181.1:0-4037 GCA_035502155.1 Opitutaceae bacterium | reverse complement strand
GGCCCCTGTTCGGCCAGTCCGAGCTCGCCGCCGGCCCGGGCGCCCCCGCCCCGGAGCCCGCCTTCAAGTTCTTCGCGCTCTTCAGCGACCCGAAGTACACCCACCTCGAGATCTTCGCGCTGCTGACGGTGCTCTGCATCGCCGTCGCCGGCCTCCTCTACGCCCTGCTGCTCGTGCGGCAGGTGAAGCGCGCCGACCAGGGCACGCCGCGCATGCAGGCGATCTCCGCGGCCGTGCGCGAGGGCGCCGACGCCTACCTCGCGGCGCAGTTCCGCAAGATCGGGCCGCTCATCGTCGTCATCACCGTCATCCTGTTCTTCACCACCCAGAGCGACCTCATGGCCTTCAAGCTCGGCCGGGCCGGCGCCTTCATCGTGGGCGCCCTGTTCAGCTGGCTCGTGGGCTTCGTCGGCATGCGCCTGGCCACCACCGGCAACCTCCGCGTGGCCGCCGCCGCCACCCGCTCCTACGGCGAGGCGATGCAGCTGGGCTACCGCACCGGCACCATCACCGGCATGCTGACCGACGGCCTGGGCCTGCTCGGCGGCACCTTGATCTTCCTCGCCTACGGCGAACAGGCGTACGAGGCGCTGCTCGGCTTCGGCTTCGGCGGCACCCTGCTCGCGCTCTTCATGCGCGTGGGCGGCGGCATCTACACCAAGGCGGCCGACGTCGGCGCCGACCTCGTGGGCAAGATCGAGAAGAACATCCCCGAGGACGACCCGCGCAACGCGGCCACCATCGCCGACAACGTGGGCGACAACGTCGGGGACTGCGCCGGCATGGCGGCCGACATCTTCGAGAGCTACGAGGTCACGATCGTGGCCGCGATGATCCTCGGCCTCGCCACCTTCGGGCACAAGGGTGTCATCTTCCCGCTGCTCGTGCGCGGCATCGGCGTGCTCGGTTCCATCATCTCGACCTACACGGTCAAGGCCGGCCCGAACGACACCTCGGACACCGCGCTCAAGAGCGTGCACAACGGCTTCTGGATCGGTTCGATCATCTCCGTGGTCGGCTTCTTCGGGCTGGGGCTCGCGTACCTGCGCTTCGTGCCCGGCGTCAACCTGCTGCGCCACGCCAGCCCGGCGGACATCGCCCTGTTCCCCAACACCCTGCCGGCCAACCTGCCGGTGTGGGCCAACTTCGGCGTGCCCGGCCTGGACATGCGCCCGGTGCTCACCTGCCTGATCGGCGTCATCCTCGCCATCGCGCTCAACAAGGTGACGAGCTACTACACCCACACCTCGCACGCCCCGGTCAAGGGCCTGGCCAAGAGCTGCCAGACCGGCCATGCGACCAACATCATCCAGGGCTTCGCGCTCGGCTACGAGAGCACGGTCGCGATGGTGGCCGTGATCGCCGTCGCCATCCTCCTCTCCTTCCTCTGCTACACCGGCACGCCGCCGCTCTTCGTCGCCTACGGGGTGGCCATGACCGGCATCGGCATGCTCACGCTCACCGGCAACACCATCTCGATGGACGTCTTCGGGCCGGTGGCCGACAACGCCAACGGCATCGGCGAGATGGGCTACGACGCCCAGGAGATGGAGCGCCAGCAGAAGGGCAGCTACAAGCGCGCCCGCCAGATCCTGGCCGACCTGGACGCCGTCGGCAACACGACCAAGGCCGAGACCAAGGGCATCGCGATCGGCTCGGCCGTGATCGCGGCCGTCTCGCTCTTCGCCAGCTTCATCGCCGTCATCGCCGTGGGCAGCGAGGAGAAGATCAGCTCGATGACCACCGCGCAGTATCTCGACAAGGCCAAGGACCTCACCGTCTCCCACCCGATGGTGTTCATCGGCTTCCTGCTGGGCGGCGCCGTGCCGTTCCTCTTCAGCTCGATGCTGATCCGCGCCGTCGGCCGCGCCGCCTTCCTGATCGTCAAGGAGTGCCGCGCGCAGTTCCTCGACGCCGACATCTGGACGGGCAAGAAGAAGCCCAACTACGGGCGCGTGGTCGACATCTGCACCTCCACCGCGCAGAAGGAGCTCATCGGCCCGGCCTTCCTCGCCATCCTCACCCCGATCGCGGTCGGGTTCCTCCTCGGCACCCAGGCCATGGGCGGCTTCCTGGCCGGCATGATCCTGGTCGGCCAGCTCCTGGCCGTGTTCATGGCCAACGCCGGCGGCGCCTGGGACAACGCCAAGAAGCTGATCGAGGACGGCAACTACGGCGGCAAGGGCTCCGAGGCCCACAAGGCCGCGGTCACGGGCGACACCGTGGGCGACCCGCTCAAGGACACCGCCGGCCCGGCCGTCAACCCGCTCATCAAGGTGATGAACATGGTCAGCCTCCTCGCGCTCGGCCTGGTGATCAAATTCAACGTCATCGCCGGCACCTCCGGCCGCCTGATCGGCTTCGTGGTCGCGGTGCTGTGCGCGCTCGCCATCGGTTGGGCCATCTGGCAGAGCAAGCGCGAGTCCAAGGAGATGAAGGAGCTCGAGGTGCAGCTCGAGCAGTAGACCGATCACAAGTGGTAATCCTCACGAGGCGCCCGACCGCGGGCGCCTTTTTTGTTCTCGCGGCCGGCAGCTGGCAGAGCCGGCCGCTGACCGGACTGCCCGCCCCGCTTCGGCCCCGGCCTTGCCGGGCCAAAAGCGGGTCTCCCCGCGGATCGCCATTGAGCTTTGGCCGATGTGCTGCATCTTTGCTCATGGTGAAGACGCCCGCTCGAGTCTTGGCCCTGGTTCTCTGCGGCGCCGCGGCGCTGGCCAGTGCCGCGGACCTGCCTCCCCTGGCAGACACGACGCCCACCGGCGAGCGATTCCCCGGGAAGTTCATCTGGGCGGACCTCTTCACCGCCGATCCTGCGGCGGCGCAGGCCTTCTACACCGGCCTCTTCGGCTGGGAGGCGACCACGATCGAACGCAACACCGCCTCGGGCGCGCACTCTTACATCATCCTGACCAATGGCGGCGAGCCGGTCGCCGGCATTGCCCTGCGGTCCTCGCGCATGCCGGGCCCGGTCCAAGGGCGTTGGGTCGGATATGTCTCCGTGCCCGACGTCGCCCAAACCCTGGCCACGGCGACGGCCGCGGGAGCGCGGGTGCTGTTTCCGGCCAAGGAACTGCCGCGGCGGGGGACGCAGGCGATCTTGGTCGATCCCGAGGGCGCCGAGATCGGGGTGCTGCACTCCAGCGCCGGGGATCCCGGCGAATACGCGCCGGATCCGGGCGACTGGACCTGGGCGCAGCTCTTCGCCCGCGATCCCGCCGCAGCCGGACAGTTTTACGCCTCGGTCGCCGGGCTGGAAGTTCTGCCGGACACCCGCGGCAACCAGTCGAACACGTTCGTACTGGCAAGCGGGGGCTACTCCCGCGCCAGCGTCGCTCCCGTGCCGCCGCGGCCCAAGGCCAAGCCCGGCTGGCTGCTTTTTGTCCGGGTGGCGGATGTGAAAGCGGCGGCGGCGAAGGCGGTCAGCCTTGGCGGCCGCGTCTTGGTCGCCCCGAGCGACGCGCCCACCGCGTATTGGCGGGCGGTGATCGCAGATCCGACGGGCGCGGTCATCGGCTTGGTGCAACTGCAGCAGTCGGCCAAGCCTGCGGAGGCACCATGACGCTTCCGACCCGAGGTATCCTCGCTCTCCTCACCGTGCCGGCCATCGTGCTGGCGTGGGCCGGATGCAACGGGATTGTGGCGTCTGAAACGGTCTACACGCCGGTGTACGGAGACTACGGCTATGTCGGCCCGTGGGACGGATCCCGGGTCGAGGTCGAGGGAGGCTATATTGTGGCGCCGCCCTACGGCGCCCCGGACCACGACCGTCAAGAGGAAGACAGGCGCCGGCAGGAGGCGCCCCCGCCGGAACGGGGCCGCGCTCCGGAGCACCTGCCGGCGGAGGCCCCCCGCCCCGGCCCGGAGCCCCGCCGCGCCCCCGAGTCGCACCCGGCCCCGGCACCCCATCCGGTCCAAGCGCCACGCGCTGCGCCGGCGCCACGCGCGCCCTCGCGTCCGATCCCCTCCATCCCGAACAATCCGCGGCCGTCGCCCCAAGGCGGCGGCAATGCCAGAAACAAGCGCTGAGCGCCGGGACG
>DATJUU010000180.1:0-8146 GCA_035502155.1 Opitutaceae bacterium | reverse complement strand
CCGCCGGAAATGGCGCAGTTGCCCAGGGCCATGACCCATTTGGGCTCGAGCATCTGGTCGTAAAGCAGCTTCACCGCGGGGGCCATTTTCTTGTTCACCGTGCCCGCGATGATCATCAGGTCGGCCTGGCGCGGCGACGGCCGGAACACCTCGGCGCCGAAACGGGCGAGGTCCCAGCGGGCCATGCCCGTGGCCATCATCTCGATGGCGCAGCACGCCAGCCCGAAGGTGAGGGGCCACAGCGAGTAGGCGCGGCCGAGGGCCAGGACGTCCTCCAGTTTGGCGAATTGGACGATCTTCGAGGTGTCTACCTGCGTTTCCATTCGAAGACCCCTTTCTTCCAGGCGTACACGATGACGAGCGACAGGATGCCGACGAAAATCAGCAGTTCGACGAAGTCGCGGACCGCAAACTCCCGGCCGTAGACCAGCGCGACCGGGATCAGGTACAGCACGTCGACCGCGAACCCCACGAACACCAGGGCATACAGGTAGTAGACGGCGCTGTATCTAATCCACGCGTCGCCAATGGGATCCATCCCGCACTCGATGTATTGGCCCGTCTTGTGGACGGTGTTGCGGGTGCCACGCGGCGCGAGCAGATAGACCAGGATGAAGGGGCCGAAGGCGAAGGCCAGTCCACCCAGCAGGAAGGTGAAGATATAGACCAGGTCACCCGTGGCGGCGTCGTTCATGGATGTGATCGGTGGGACCAGTCGTGCGCGGGACGTTCATCTTGTTGAGGCTCATGTTCGCACGGATCGCGCCGTCGCGCGCCGCACGCCTTGGCGAGCTTTGCGCATTTCTTGCCGCGGCAACCGGTGCGTAGGCGCCGGGCCGACCGATTTCCGGCGCGCCACATTCATGGTGGGGCGGGCTTTATGCCCGCCAATTGGAGAGATCGACTCCGGGATGGCGGGGGTAAACCCCGCCCCACCGGAGCGGATTGCCGCGGCCTGCGCGGATGCTCTGGCGGACCGCCCGTCGTTCAGGCCGCATGACCGGCGGGCCGTGCCGCGGTCAAACGGCCGTGGATGGCCGCCGCGGCCTTGCGCGCATCGCGCACGGCCTGCAGCACCGTGACCGGACCCTGCACGAGGTCGCCGCCGGCGAACACTCCCGGCACGCTCGTCATCTGGTTAAGGTCGACCGTCACGCCGCCGTCGGCGCCGGCGGCGAGCTTGCAGAACGAATCCGAGCGCGGGAGCGGTTCGCGCACGAAGCCCAGGGCGAGAAAGACCCAGTCGGCGCGGATGTCGAATTCCTTGCCGGGCGCGGCATGGTACGCGCGCCGTCCGCTTGCGTCCGTCTCCCCGGGCGCGGTGTGGGCCAGCCGCAATCCCGTCACCGTCCCCCGGGCGCTGCCGAGAACCGCCACCGGCGTGGCCTGGAGGATGAAGCGCACGCCCTCCTCGAGCGCGTCGTCGTAGTCGCGGCGGCTGGCCGGCATGCTGTCGGCGTCGCGCCGGTAGACGACCACGGTTTCAAGGGCGCCGGCGCGGACCGCGGTGCGCGCACAATCGAGCGCGGTGTCGCCGCCGCCGAGCACGACCACCCGCCGGCCCTTGACGTCCAGTGGCGGCATTTCCAGCGCCACGCTGGAGTTCTTCTGGATGATGAAGGGCAGGGCTTGGACCACGCCCTGGAGATCGGCGCCCGGCACATGCAGCGGGCGGGCCCGGCGCGCCCCGAGCCCCAGATAAACCGCGTCATATTGCGCCTGGAGCTCCGCCAGGGTGATGTCGCCGTCGAGGCTGACGCCGAGGCGGAACTCGACGCCGCGCTGGCGCAGGAGATCGATGCGGCGCTGGGCGACGGATTGCTCGAGCTTGAACGCCGGAATCCCGTGCACCTGCAGGCCGCCGGGCGTCAGGTCCGAATCGAAGACCGTCACGGCGTGGCCGCGGCGCGCCAGCTCGTCGGCGCACGCCAGGCCGCCGGGGTTGGAGCCGACCACCGCCACGCGGCGGCCGGTGGCGGGGGCGGTCGCGGGGTCGAGGCCACCGTGGGCGAAGGCGTAGTCGTTGAGGAATTGCTCGATGGCCTTGATCGAGACGGGCTCAGTCCGTCCGTCGAGGATACACCGTCCCTCGCACAGGTGGTCGGCGGGGCACGCATTGGCGCAGACCTCGGGCAGGTTGCTCGTCGCGTGCAGCACGGCCGCGGCCTCGAGGAACTGCCCCTCGGCCGTCAGCGCCAGCCATTCCGGGATGCGGCTGCCGAGCGGGCAGCCGGCGACGCAGACCGGCTCCGGGCACTGGATGCAGCGGCTGGCCTGCTCGCGCGCGGCGACCTCGTCGTACAGGCCGTAGATCTCGAGGAAGTCCGCCATGCGCTCGACCGCGCTGCGCTTCGGCGGATCCCGGCGCGGCAGGTCGCGCCAGGCGTACTTGGCGTCGGCCTTCGCTGGAGGGGCGTCACTCATTGCGCGGGGGTGCGGCGGACAAGGTTCCACAAGTCGCCAGCCCCCGCAAGTCGCGATCGCGCCGCGCCCGCTTGCGGCGCACGGCTCCTATTGCCGCGCCGTGCCGGGGTCCCGTCCTATCGTGAAACCGTGGAATCGGCGCCGTGGTCCGGTGCTGCCGCCAGCCGGGCCTCGCCGGCCGCAACCGCCCGCGTCCAATCCGGCCCCGCGAGCACCGCCGCGAGGGGTTTCGGCTCGGCGGGCGCGGCGGCGGTCTCCGGCTGCAGCGGCAGCTCCCACCAGGAGACGTCGCGCCAGGCGCCGCCCTTGTAGCCGACCCCGTGGTAGATGCCGACGCGCCGGAAACCGAGCGCCCTGTGCAGGCCGACGCTGGCCGGATTGGGCAGGGCGATGCCGGCGTAGGCCCGATGGAAACCCTGCGCCCGCAGCAGGTCGAACAACACGCCGTACAGCGCGGCGCCCAAGCCCCGGCCGCGGCTGTCGGGGCGGAGGTAGACCGTGACCTCCACCGCCCAGCGGTAGGCCGCGCGTTCGCGGTGCCGGCTGGCGTAAACATAGCCGCGGATGCCGGTCGCGTCCCCGGCGACCAGCCAGGGATAATGGGCCGTCGTTTTCGCAATGCGCTCCGCCATTTCCGCCGCCGTCGGGGGCGCCGTCTCGAACGAGACCACGGATTCGCTGCCGCAGAACGGCGCGTAGATGTCCGCGATCGCCGCCGCGTCGGCGGGCATTGCGAGGCGGATTTTGGTGCTCATGGCAAAGGGCGGCGCGCGGCCGCGCCGGCGCCCGCCCGGCTTACGAGCATGGGCTGTGCCGGGATCGGCGCCGGGCTGCGGGCGGCCGTCGTCCCGGCTTCATGCGGGGGCGCGATTCGCCGGCGCGCCCGCCACACGCCGGGCGGTGACGAACAGCCACGCGGAGGCCAGCAGGAGCAGGGGCGCGGAGGTGGAGCCGGGCAGCCAGCGTCCGAAATAGAGCGAGCCCCCGAGGTGGCCGCAGCCGTTGGCAAACATGATGGCGGCGTACGGGTAGGCCAGCCAGGCGGCGGCCCGGCGGCCGCGAAACGCGAGCACCGACAGGGCGGTCAGAATGGCGATCCCGGCGATCAACCCGGCGAGCCAGACGTCGAAGGTGAACGTCGGCAGCGGCAGCCAGGCCAGGTGGGCCCGGATTTCGAGGACCGACGGATTGTAGAACGACAGGAAGTCCGTGAGCGCCTCGTCGGTCACGTGCACCGCCAGGACCGCGGTCAGCGTCAGCCAGGCGTTGCCGAACTGTCGCGCGAGCTTGTCCATCGAGGCGGCGCGGCGGAGGGCGGAGCGGGCCGCCGCACCGCCGCCGTCATTTCTTGGCGTGCAGGATGATCTCGTTGCCGTCCGGGTCGCGGATGATGCAGCCGCGGCAGGCCGGCGAGTCGAAGGGGCCGTTGACGACCGGCACGCCGCGGGCCTGCAGGTGCGCCAGGACGCGGTCGAAATCCGCCACCTCCAGACCCAGGGTGGCGCCGTGCGCGCCGGGCCGGTGGGTGGCGTCCGCGGTCGTGATCGCGAGGGTGCCGGCGCCGATGTCGTACTCGACCCACTGGTCGTCCCAGTTGGCGGTGACCTTCAGGCCGAGCGAGCCCTCATAGAACTCGCGGGACGCCTTCACGTTCGTCACGGGATACGCCGTGAAGGCGACGTTCACGAACAGCGGCGCGGACGCGGGGTTCATGGCGGCAGGAAGTGGCCGATCGGCCGGCGGCGCCGGCCGTCCGGCTCAGGCCGCGGGCGCGGGCGCGGGTGGCGCGGCGGGCGGGCCGGGCGGGGTGTAGACCGCCTTGCCGTAGCCGAGGATCGCGATCCCGATGTACGTGAGGAGGAAAAGCAGGAAGAATCCCCACACCCCCGACTTGCCGAAGGCCTTGGCCACGTCGATGGCCACGATGATCCCGATGACGATGTTGACGAAGGGGATCAGGAACAGCAGCACCCACCAGCCGGACCGGCCGGCGATCTTGACCCACAGGTAGAGGTTGTAGATCGGAATGAAGATGCCCCAGCCGGGCTTGCCGGCCTTGGTGAAGACTTTCCACGCGGCGATGATGAAGAACAGCGCTACGGCGAGGTAGAGCGCGACTAGAACCAAGCCAAACAGCATGGCGATCATTGGGGGTAGGGGTGGAACGAAGCGGACAGCCCGGGGTGGGGCGGCACGGCTCACCGTGAGCCGGCGAAGGAGGGCTAGGGTCTGCCGCGCCCGGGGTCAAACGCGTTCGCGGCGCCCCGCGGCCGGTCCGGTCAAGGTCAGGCCGGCACGGCGGATTTGCGCCGGTGGATGAGCAGGAGGTTGCCGTCGGGGTCGGCGATCGTTGCCATGTGGCAGACGGGCGTCTCGTGCGGCCCGCCCGCGAATTTCACGCCGTGCTCGCGCAGCCGCCGCACCGCGGCGTCGAAATCGTCGACTTCCAGCGCGACCACGCCGCCGGCCGAGGCGGGCTTGAACTGCGGCGCACCGGCGCCGATGGCCAGGGTCCCCGCGCCGATGTCGTATTCGACCATGCCGAGGTTGCCCTTCACGTATTCCTTGGTGGCGGCCAGCCCGAGGGCTTCCTCGTAGAAGCGGCGGGCGCGCGCCAGGTCGGTGACGCCATAGACGGTGAATGCGATCGCGACGATTTTCATGGGTGGCTGGAGTCGGCGTGGGCCGGCGCGGCGGCCGGCGGTTTCCTGAGGGTGAGCGTGAGATGATCGAAGTCGATCCGGGCGCCCAGTGCGGCGAGGAGATCGGCGCCCACCAGCCCGCTGACCGCGGGCAGCGACGCCTCCTGCTGGCTGCGCCGCAGGTCGGCGAGGTCGAGCATGATCACCGAGAGCCCCTCGATCTTCAGGCCGCCCAGATCGAGCTCGTTGACGTAACCCGCGTAGACCCGCACCGCGCCGCCGAACCCCCAGAAATCGCCGTTGGTCCGGTATCCGGTCAGGCCGAGGCCCCACAGTGTCGGCCGGTCGAAGACGGTCCGCGCCCCGGTGTCGATCGCGACCGGCAGGGGATGCCCGTTCACGAGGAGGGTAAAGTACAGCTTGTGGTCCGGCGCGCGGGTCAGGGGGATGGTGACCTCGTCGGGTCCCGCGTAGGCCTGCGGGTGCTCCCAGCCGGCGCGGATCATCTGCTGCACCGCCGCCGGCGGGACCTCGACGCAGCCGGCGAGGATCAGCGCGGCCAACAGCCCGCCGCCCGGGCCCAGCACGCGGGAATTCATGGCCGGGCGTCGAGTTCGGACTGCAGCCTCGCCGCCGCGGCATCGTCGGCGAGTGCGGCAAACGCCAGGATGTCCGCGGCATCCTCGCCCTTGAGGCGCATCTCCTGGACGGCGGTCGCGATGACCGAGGCGCGATGAAAAGCGGGCAGGCGGACGACGAACAGCAGCCGCCGGCGAAAGTCCGGATCCTCGGCCGCCGCCGTCACGAGACGCGCGATGGCGTCCGCGGCCGCATCGGCCAGATCCCGTTTCTCGGTCGCCTTGCGCATGGGCGCAACCCTCGGTCGCTCTCCAGCGGATGCGGTCAGAGCGCGTGCAGCGCCGACTTGGACACGGCGAGGGCGGCTTCCTTGACCGCCTCGCTGAGCGTGGGATGCGCGTGGATGGTGCGGCCGAGATCCTCGGCGCTGCCGCCGTATTCCAGGTGGGCGACGACCTCCGCGATCAGCTCCGAGGCGCCGCGGCCGATGATCTGGGCCCCGACCAGGCGGTCGGTGCTGGCGTCGGCGATGACCTTCACGAACCCGTCGGCGGCGTCGGCGGCCAGCGCGCGGCCGTTGGCCCCGAAGAAGAATTTGCCCGTGCGCACGTCGAGCCCCTTGGCCTTGGCGCCGTCCTCGCCGAGGCCCACGCCCGCCACCTCCGGGTCGGTGTAGATGACGGCCGGCACCAGGTTCCAGTCGACGTGCCCGGCGCGGCCGGCGATCCACTCGGCCACCGCCGCGCCGTCCTCCTCGGCCTTGTGCGCGAGCATCGGGCCGGCGACGACGTCGCCGATCGCCCAGATGCCCGGCGCGCTGGTGCGCAGGTGGTCGTCGACGCGGATGCGTTTGCGCTCGTCGAGCTCGACCCGCGCCGCCTCGAGGCCGAGGTCCTCGGTCACGGGCCGCCGGCCGACCGAGACGAGGATCTTGTCCGCGGGGAACTCCATCGGCTTGCCCTCCCGCTCGGCCAGGAGCACGGCTGGCTCCGCGGGGTTCTGGGTTTTGAGTTTTGGGTTTTGGGTTGGCGGGCGGAGGCCGGTCACGCGCGCGTTGACCTCGATCTTGAGACCCTGCTTGACCAGCAGCCGGTGCAGGAGCCGCACGACATCGTCGTCGTAACTGGCGGCGATCTTCGGCAGGAACTCGACGACGGTCACGTCGGCCCCGAGCCGCGACCAGACCGATCCGAGTTCGAGCCCGATCGCCCCGCCGCCGACGACAACCAGCCGCGCCGGCACGGCATCGAAGGCGACGGCCTCGTCGGAGGACACCACGGTCCGGCCGTCAAACGGCAGGAAGGTGAGCGCGGAGGGTGCCGAGCCGGTGGCGAGCACGATGTTTTTGGTGGCGATCGTTGTAGCCGGGCTCGGCGAGCCCGGGCCGGGGCCAGCGGCCCCGGCTACAGGAACAATCTCGACCCGGCCGCCGCCGGCGAGCCGGGCGTGGCCGCGCAGCACGGTGACGCCGCGCGCCTTTGCCAGCTGGGCGACGCCGCCGACCAGTTTTTGCACGACGGCGTCCTTCTGGTGCCGCAGCGCCGCCAGGTCGAGTTCGACGCCGGCGAGCTTGATGCCGCTGGCGGCCGCGTGCCGGCGGGCCCAGGCGAAGTGCTCGCTGGATTGGAGCAGCGCCTTGCTCGGGATGCAGCCGACGTTGAGGCAGGTGCCGCCGAGGGTGGCGCGCCGCTCAACGAGGGCGACCTTCAGGCCGAGCTGCGCCGCGCGGAACGCGCAGACGTAGCCGCCGGGCCCGGCGCCGATGATCGCGACATCGAAGGTGTCCATAAGTCCTATGGGTCCCATGGGGACCTGTGTAATCACACCGCGAGCAGCAGTCGCGCGGGATCCTCCAGCGTCTGCTTGACTTTGACGAGGAAGGTCACCGCCTCGCGGCCGTCGACGATCCGGTGGTCGTAGCTCAGCGCGAGGTACATCATCGGCCGGATGACCACCTGGCCGGCGACGGCGACCGGCCGGTCCTGGATCGCGTGCATGCCGAGGATGGCGCACTGCGGCGCGTTGAGGATCGGGGTCGAGAGGAGCGAGCCGAAGACGCCGCCGTTGGTGATCGTGAAGACGCCGCCCTCCAGGTCGGCGAGTGTGATCTTGTTGTCGCGGGCCCTCTGCGCCAGCGCCGCCAGCTGCTGCTCGATGGCGGCGAAGCCCGCCCGGTCGCAGTCGCGCAGCACGGGCACGAGCAGGCCGCGGCCGGTCGAGACGGCGACGCCGATGTCGTAGTAATGGTTCTCGACCAGGGTGTCGCCGTCGAGCAGCGCGTTGACCGCCGGCACCTCCTGCAGGGCGCGCACGACCGCCTTCACGAAAAACGACATGAAGCCGAGCTTCACGCCGTGTTTTTTCGTGAACTCCTCCTGGTACCGGGCGCGGAGTTCGCGCACGGCGGAGAGGTCGACCTCGTTGAAGGTGGTGAGCATCGCGGCCTCGCGCTGGGCCTGGACGAGGCGCTGGGCGAGCCGCTGGCGCAGGGGAGTCAGCTT
>DATJUU010000179.1:0-27864 GCA_035502155.1 Opitutaceae bacterium | reverse complement strand
TCCAACTGTTGGTCGTGGTCGAACCACCACCCCAGGTGAGGAAGCTGGTATTGGGCGTGATGAAATAGGCGTTGCCCTCGCCGTTGCCGGCGTTGGCCAGGGTGCCGGCCTCGACGGAGCCCGAACCGTAGCCGGAGAAATAGATGGAATTGAGGAGAGCCGCGGCGAGACCGCTCTGGGTGGTGGCAAACACGTCCGAACCGCTGACCCAGTCGTTGACCGTGAGGATGCCCGAGTAAGAGGTGACGTTGCCGAAGACGAAGGAGTTGGCGGAGGAGCCGGAGCCGAAATCGATCGCGGCCCCGTTGGAGAACGACAGGTTGCCGACCTTGTCGGAGAAACCGTTGAGGTTGAGCGTGCCGCCGGCGAGGTTGAGGCTCGAGGCGCTGTTCAGCGCATTGTTCGTGCCGAGCTGGAGGGTGCCGCCGCTGACCGTGGTCGTCCCGGTGTAGGTGTTCGCGGACGACAGCACCAGGGTGCCGGCGCCGGCCTTGGCGAGGCTGCCCGCCGCCGTGCCGCCGTTTTGGACGACGCCGGAGAGGGTCGACGTCCCGCTGTCGACATCCACGGTCAGGGCGCGGCCGGTGTTGTTGTTGGAGAGGTTGACGGCGCCCGCCTGGGTCGCGCCCGACATCGTGAGCGTGTAGCTGCCGTTGGTCTGGGTGAGGGTGCCGCCGGTGGTGATGTTGGCCAGGTTCGCGTTGCCCTGGAGGGCGATCGCGTTGCCGATCGTGTTGTTGCTGTCCGAAGCGAGGGTCCCGCCGTTGATCGTGAGGGCGCCCGTCCCGAGGGCGCTGTTGTTGTCGGCCGTGATGGTGCCGGCGTTCAACGTCGTGCCGCCCGAGTAGGTGTTGGCGCCCGCAAGCGTGGCGTAGCCGGCGTCGTTCTTGACGATGCTGCCGGCGCCGGAGATCGCCCCGGAGAGGGTGGTGGTGCCGCTGCCGTCCACGGTGACGGCATTGCCGTTGGTGGCGAGGGTCCCGGTGAGATTCAACCCGGCGGTCGTGGCGTTCCGGATTTCGATGGCGTTGTCGGCGTCCAGATTGGAGTTCACCGTCTGGGTGGCGGCGCCGTGGGTTTGCGAGACCAGGATGCCGGAGGGCCCCAGCACACCCTCGTTGTTGAACTCGAGCGTGCCGTTGTTGAGGGTGTAGCTGAACGGGGCATCGACCTGCACCGACCGGACGATGCGATTCTGCCCGACGTCGATGGTCTGCGCGCCGTTGACGTAGGTGTTGTCCAGCAGGATGTCCGCGCCCGCCGCCGGGGCCACGGTCCCGTTCCAGTTGGCGGCGGTGGTGCCCCAGGTGCCGGTGCCGGCGGCGTTGGTCCAAAGATTCGCCGCGACGCTGGAGAGGCTCACGTTCTGGATCTCGTGAATGTCGGTGGAGCCGCCGGTGCTGCCGGTGAAGCCCATGACCAGCTGGTCCGGTCGCGCGTAGCCCGAAAGGTCGATCGTGTAGAGCGGAACGTAAGCAGCGCCGGCGCCGGTCTGCAGATAGACCGTAAGCTGGTTGGTGGCCGTGATGATGACTTCGATGCTCCGGGCGCTGCTGCCGGTCGGCCGGGTCGTCGAGGAAGGGAAGGCGAGCGCCGTCCCGAGGCTGCCGGTGCCGCCGAGATAATTGTAGCCGGTGAGACCCTGGCCGGGACCGCGGACGGAAATGGCGTTGGGGCTCGCGCCGATGCCGCCGATGCGACCCTCGGTCGCGTTGGCGTAGTTGCCGTATTCGTCGATGCCCAGGCCGATGTAGCCGCCGTTCATGCCGTTGATGTCCGCGCCCCCGCCGCCTGCAGCGGTCTTCTGGGCGTAACCGAGGCTGCCGCCATAGGCGCCGACGCCAAACGTCTTGCTGGCGTCCGCGAGGAAGAACGTGATCCCGTCCGCGCCGGAGCCGTTGTAGCTCGCGTAGCTGAATTGCACGGCGATGGTGGCGTTTGCCGCGTTGAAGGCCGTGCTGTCGTACGCGTAGGTGGCCTGGTTGCCGCCGTTGCTCGTCAACCGCAACCAGCCGCTGCCGGCCGGATCGATGCCTTGCGCCGCCGTCAGGACCGGAGTGTAGCCGGTGCCGCCAAGGACCCAGCCCGGGGCGGACGTACCGTTGAAGCTCTGATTGATGGTGACGGTTTGTGCCTGCGCGAACCGAGGCCAGAGAATCGCAGCGGCCCCACAAATGACACCAGCGGCCGTTCGAACCCGACGTGAGGCCCACCTGCCAAATACCTGCACTTGAGGCTTAGGGTCGATTCTCACTTTGGGCCGTGGTTTTCTGGTTCTGTCTTGGGCAATTCTGCGATGCTCAATGGCTATCAAGATGGGCTTTGGCAGCAACTGAATTTAGGGGTTATACCCTATTTTACAACGCTTTTAACCCCTAGTTGTCCTATAAGACAAGAACTCGTTATAATACAACATCTAACGATTGCTACGCGAATCGTGTAAACCCGGTCGCACCCTAGAATTCCCCAAGAATCGGGCTAGGGCGAAGATCTAGGCCGGACCCTGCCCGGGATGCAGGTGCCCTTGGCGTGCAGCTCGGCCGCTGAATTACAGGCCGAGGGATGTGCGATAGAGCCGCGGCACCCGCTTCGTGACCGAGCACAGCGTTTCCCAGGGAATCGTGTCTGACCAGGCACTGAATTCGGAAATGCTGATCTCCTGGCCGTCCTGCCGCCCCACCAGCACCGCTTCGTCCCCGCAACGGACCCCGTCCACTTCCGTCACGTCGACGATGGTCTGGTCCATCGTGATGCGGCCGAGCACGGGGCATAGTTGTCCGTGAATGAGCACCCGGGCCCGATTGCTGCACGCCCGGGCGATGCCGTCCCCGTAACCCGCACACAGGATCGCCACGGTCGAATCGCGCCGCAGCGTGTGGGTCCGCCCGTAGCTGATGTCCGTGCCAGCCGGCAGCGTTTTCACGATCCCGACGCGCGTGCGGAAGCTGAACACGGGCTCGGTGTGCACCCGCGCGAGCATCGAGTGCGGATGCGGCAGGATGCCGAACTGCAGCAGCCCCACCCGCACCGCGTTGAACGGCTGCTCGCCGTGCGCGGTCTCCAGACCCGCGCTGTTGTCGGCGTGAATCAGCAGGCGGGAGAGATCGAGCCCGTCGCAGCGGCGGAGCGCGGCCAGAAAGCGCCGGCGTTGTTCCGCCGTGAAGGCGGGATCCTCGTCGGCGCTCGAGAAATGGGTGAACGCACCGTCGAGCCGGAGGTGGCTCGCGGTCCGGAGCCGGGCGTAAAGGCGCGGCGCCGCCTCGTGCCACACCCCGACCCGGCCCATGCCGGTGTCGATCTTGAGGTGGACGCCGATCACCCGGCCGGCGGCCCGGCCGACCGCCTCGAACCGCTCCACTTCCTCCGCGCACGACACCGTCGCCGTCGCCTCGTACTCGAGCAGGAAATTGTCCTCCTCCGGGAGCAGGGGGCTGAGCACCAGCACCGGCCAGCCCGGGCCCAGCTCGCGAATCGCCGCCGCCTCCGTGATGTTCGCCACCGCGAACAGCTCCGCCCCCGCGTGCATGAGGCGCGCGACCGTCTGATGCAGCCCGTGGCCGTAGGCGTCGGCCTTGACCACCGCGACGTACCTGATGTGCGGCGGCAGCGAGGCCCGGATGAGCTTCACGTTGCGTTCCAGCGCCGCCAGGTCGATCTCGGCCCAGCAACGGAGCGGAAGATGCGGCGGAGTTTGCATGGTCAGGATGGTTGGCGCCGCGGGGCGCGATGAATGCGCGGCGTCCAGGCGGCGTAGACGGCGGCCTCGTGCAGGAAGGCGTCAGGCTCCGCCGCGGGACGCAGTAGTTCGGCGCCGGATTGGCGCGCCCACAACCCGGCCGGCTCGTAGGGAACGCTGCGCGCCGCGGGCGGCGGCGGGCTCCAGACGCGGAATCCGGCGGGCAGAAAGAGCGCGCCGGAGTAGGCCGCGACCGCATCGGCAGCCATGCGCCGCAGCGGCCCGGGGCCGGAATCCGTGCATTCGACCCAGTGCCACATGTCGCGGCGGGCGTCGGCGACGACGGCAAACGGCGGCGCCCAGCCGGCGGCGCGCAGGTCGGTCGCCAGCAGCTCGAGGCTGCGATAGGCGAAGGCCGGCGGCGGGCGTGCGCATGCGGCCTGCCAGGTGCGCAACGCCATGGCCGCGGTGCGGATGCCGAGGATCGAGCCGGGACCCTCGCAAAAGACGAATGCACCCACGCCGCGCGCGGCGACGCCGGCCTCCGCGAGCGCGGCGGCGGCGTTCTCGAAGATGGCCACGCCCGCCTCGCCCGCGGACTGCCGCCAAACGGGCGCCGCCCCGGGGCGGAACACAGCGACCGCCACGCCGGCCGATGAGGAGTCGATGAGCAGCACCGGTCCCCGGGTGGCGACAAGCGTGGTCAAGCTCGGCATGCCGGCTGAGCATGCGCCGCGCGGCCGGGCGGGCAAGACTTTGGCGCGCCGGGGCCAGCGTCGGGCGTGCGGCGGACAATCCAGCATTGACCGGCGCAGCCGGCGTCCCGTAACGTGACCAATTCCGTCGGTTTCCACGGCCATTTCCCGCCCGCAGTGAACATCGAACTCAAAGACATCTCCGACACCCGCAAGAGCCTCGTCGTGACGCTCGACGTCACCGAGGTCGACGCCGAGCACCGCGCCGTCATCTCCGAGATCGGCAAGGTCGCCCGGCTGCCGGGCTTCCGCCCCGGACATGCGCCGGCCGCGCTCATCGCCAAGCGCTTCGGCAAGGAGGTGCTGGAGGAATTCCGCAAGAAAGTGGTCAATCGCGCCTATCGCGGCGGGCTGGAGAAGGCGAAGCTCGAAGTGGCCGGCATCGTCAAGGTCGACGAGGGCCGCCTCGAGCCGGGCCTGTCCTCGGCCGTGACGTTCACGCTGGACGTGCTCCCGCCGATTGAGCTGCCCGAGTATGTCGGGCTGCCCACGACCGTGCAGCCGACCGAGGCCACCGACGCCGAGGTGGACGCCGTGGTGGAGAGCCTGCGCCAGGAGCGCGCCGATTTCAAAGTGGTCGACCGCGCCGCGGCGAAAGGCGACTACGTCAAGCTGGCCTATGAGGGCACGATCGACGGCCAGCCCGTCGCCAACCTGCCGCCGGAAAAGCAGGTCTACGGCAAGGTGCCGCAGACCTGGGAGGAGGTGGAAGGCGCGCAGGAGGGACTCATTCCCGGCCTGGGCCGGCAGCTTGCCGGGCTCAAGGCTGGCGACAAGAAGAGCGTCCCGGTGACATTTCCCGCGGAGTTTCCGGCCGCGCCGGAGCTGGCCGGCAAGACGGTGGCCTACGCGGTCGAGGTGCAGGAAGTCCGCACGCGGGTGCTGCCCGAACTGGACGAAGCCTTTTTCAAAGCCCAGCACGTCGACGGTCCCGAGGCGCTGCGGACGCAGATCCACCAGAATCTCAAGCTCCGCAAGGAATACGAGAACCGGCGCGCCCAGCGCCAGCAGGTGGGGGACGCGCTCGCCGCCAAGGTCGAGTTCCCGCTCCCGGAAAGCCTGGTCGCGGCGGAGACCCAGGACGTGCTGCGCCGTTTCATGGAAGACAACCTCCGCCGCGGCGTGCCGGAGGCGGAGTTCGAGAAGAACAAGCAGGAGCTGTACGACAACGCGCGCCGCGCCGGCGCCGCCCGGGTCAAGACCCAGATGCTCCTGGCCCGCATCGCCGAGAAGGAAAAGATCCAGGCCGGCGAGCGCGACCTCGACAACGCGATCATGCGCGAGGCGGTGCGCGCCAACCAGCGCCCGGAGAAGGTGGCCCGCGAGCTGGCGGGCGACCGCGACCGGCTGCGGGCGATCCAGCAGTCCATCGTCCTGGACAAGACACTTGATTTTCTGGTGAGCAAGGCTACCGTCACGACGGCAGTCGCCGAGGGGCGAACGAAGTGATCCTGCTGTGAGCTACTACGTCCCATTCATCATTGAGAACACCGGCCGCGGCGAGCGGAGCATGGACATCTTTTCCCGCCTGCTGAAGGACCGGATCATCTTCATCGGCACGCCGATCGACGACGGCGTGGCCAACCTCGTGATCGCCCAGTTCCTCTTCCTCCAGATGGAGGATGCAAAGAAGGACATCCATCTCTACATCAACTCGCCCGGGGGCGTGGTCACGGGCGGGATGGCGATCTACGACGCGATGAACTTCCTGCAGTGCGACGTCGCCACCTACTGCATCGGCCAGGCGGCCAGCATGTCGACCGTGCTCCTGGCGGCGGGCGCGAAGGGCAAACGCTTCGCCTTGCCCAACAGCCGCGTCATGATCCACCAGCCCACCGGCGGCGTCGGCGGCCAGGCGGCCGACATCGCGATCGCCGCCCGCGAGATCCTGCGCTGGCGCCAGACGCTCAACGAGGCGCTGGCGCGGCACACCGGCAAGACGCCGGCGCAGATCGACAAGGATTCCGACCGCGACTATTACATGAGCGCCGACGAGGCCAAGGCCTACGGCATCGTCGACCACGTGATCGCCTCGGCCCGCGAGGCCCAGTCGCTCACGGTGCCGTCCGCGGCCTGACGCCCGCCCCGCTTCCTCCCTCCCGCCCATTCCACCCACCGCCCCGCCATGGCCAAGTCCTCCCGCATGACCCTGTGCTCGTTCTGCGGCAAGTCGCAGGCGGAGGTGAAGAAGATCATCGCCGGCCCGGGCGTGTACATCTGCGACTCGTGCGTCAACGTCTGCAAGACGATCATTGACCGCGAGGTCAAGGCCCCGGCCGCCGAGAGCCGACCGGCTTTCCGTCTGGTCAAGCCGTCCGAGATCAAGCGCACGCTCGACGATTACGTCATCGGCCAGGAGCACGCCAAAAAGGTGCTCTCCGTGGCGGTCTACAACCACTACAAGCGCCTGATGTTCGACGCCGGCCAGCCGCAGCGCAACGGCGTGGCCCTCGCGCGCGAGTTCTCCGAGGTCGAGGTGGAGAAGAGCAACATCCTGCTCGTCGGCCCGACCGGCTCGGGCAAGACCCTGCTCGCCCGCACCCTGGCCCGGATCCTCGACGTGCCCTTCGCCATTTCCGACGCCACCACGCTCACCGAGGCCGGCTACGTCGGCGAGGACGTGGAGAACGTCGTCCTGCGCCTGCTCCAGTCGGCGAACTACGACGTGAAGAAGGCCGAGTGCGGCATCATCTACATCGACGAGATCGACAAAATCCGCCGTACGACGGAGAACGTGTCCATCACCCGCGACGTCTCCGGCGAGGGCGTGCAGCAGGCCCTGCTCAAGATCCTCGAGGGCACCGTCTGCAACGTGCCGCCCCAGGGCGGCCGCAAGCACCCCAACCAGGAGTACATCCAGGTCAACACCGCCAACATCCTCTTCGTCTGCGGCGGGGCGTTCATCGGCCTGGAACAGTTCGTGAAGAAGCGGCTCGGGACGCGTTCGCTTGGCTTCCACGTCAACCCGGACGACCACAATCTCACGCCCGAGGAGATGATGAAGATGATCGCGCCCGAGGACCTCATCCGCTACGGGATGATCCCCGAGTTCGTCGGCCGCCTGCCGATCGTGTCGGTGCTCGATCCGCTGACCGAGACCGACCTCCAGCGCATCCTCCTGCGCACCAAGAACGCGATGGTGAAGCAGTACTCGAAGCTTTTCGCGATGGACGGCGTGCAGCTGCGGTTCACCCGCGATGCGGTGCGCGCCATCGCGCGCAAGGCGCTGGAGCTCAAGACCGGCGCGCGGGCCCTCCGCGCCATCATGGAGAGTCTCATGCTCGAGGTGATGTTCGACCTGCCGCAGCGCGAGGACGTGGTCGAGGTGGTGATCGACGAGGGCGTGGTCACGGGCCGCCGCCGTCCCGTCCTGAAGAAGGCCCCCAAGGCGGAGACCAAGGACGCGGCCTGACCGCGTCCGTCCGGCCGGAAAACGAAAAGCCGCGGCGCCCGCCGCGGCTTTGCTGTTTCCGGACCGGGAGGATCGCGCCGGCTACCAGTGCGCGTAGTCGCCCTTTTCGAGGGCGAGCGCGAAGGCGACGAACAGCTGCACGCAGCGCTCCACGTCCTCCAGGTCCACCACCTCGCTGGGCGTGTGCATGTAGCGCAGCGGCACGCTGACCAGTCCCGTGGCCACGCCGCCGCGTCCCATCTGGATCGCGCGCGCGTCCGTGCCGGTGGGCCGCGGGTCGGCCTCGAGCTGGTAGGGGAGGCGGAGCTTCTTCGCCGCCTGGACCAGCCGCCCGTAGATCTTGGGATTGATGTTCGGCCCGCGGCAGATGATCGGCCCGGCGCCGAGCTTCGTTTCACCGTATTTGCGCTGGTCGCAGTCGGGATGGTCGGTCGCGTGACCCACGTCGACCGCGACCGCGAGGTGGGGATTCACGGCATAGGCGGAGGTCGTGGCGCCGCGGACGCCGATCTCCTCCTGCGCCGTGGCGACTGACACGACCCGGGCGGCGAGCTTCTTCGGGCTCCGGGCCAGCCGCACCAGGGTTTCGCCCACGATGTAGGCGCCGACCTTGTTGTCGAAGGCCCGCGATGCGCCGATGCTGCCGTGGATCAGCTCGAACTCGTGGTCATAGGTCGCCACGTCGCCGATCGCCACGCGCTCCAGCGCCTCCTTCTTCGAGCGGGCGCCGATGTCGATCCAGATCTCGTGGATTTCCGGCACCTTCTTGCGGTCGCTCTCGTCCATCAAATGCACCGCGCGCTTGCCGGTGACGCCTTTCACCGGTCCGTTCCTGGTCTGGATGACGACGCGCCGGCCCGAGATGACGGTGCGGTCGTGGCCGCCGATGGTGTCGAAATAGAGAAAGCCGTCCTTGTTGACGAAGGTGATGAGCAGGCCGAGCTCGTCCATGTGCCCGGCGAACATCAGCACCGGGTCGCCCCGGGGGTTGAGCGTGGCGATGCGGTTGCCGAGGGCGTCGCAGGCATACTGGTCCGCCGCCGGCTTGACGTGGCGGTCGAAGACCGCCTGGGCCTCGAACTCGTAGCCCGAGGGCGACCGGGCGTGGAGCAGTTCGGTGAGAAATGCGGGCACTTGATATTTCGGCATGGGAGACATTTCTCACGCAAAGCCGCCAAGGCGCAAAGGAGAAAATTGCTTTGCGTCTTCGCGTCTTTGCGCGAGACCTCTCCCCGTTCCATGACCATTTATCCCGCCATCGACCTCAAGGGCGGGCGCTGCGTGCGCCTGGCGCAGGGGCGCGCCGACCGGGAGACGGTCTACGCCGCCGACCCGGCCGAAGTGGCGGCGCAATTCGCGGCGGCGGGCAGCGCCTGGGTCCACGTGGTGGATCTCGACGGCGCGTTCACCGGCGAGCCGCGGAACCTGGCCGCCGTGGCGGCGATCGTGGAACGGGGTTTGAAGGTCCAGTTCGGCGGCGGGCTGCGCACCCGTGCCACCGTGGAGCAGGTGCTCGGGCTCGGCGTCAGCCGGGTGGTGATTGGAACGCGCGCGGCGGAAAGCGAACCGTTCGTGGCCGAACTCGTGGGCGCGTTCGGCGACCGGATTGCCGTCGGCATCGACGCGAAGGCTGGCCGGGTGGCGGTGAAGGGGTGGGTCGACGCGACGAAACTCGAGGCCGTGGCCCTGGCGCGGCGCATGGAGGCGCTCGGGGTGCGCACGCTGATCCACACCGACGTCGTCACCGACGGCATGCTCGCGGGACCGAACTTTGCCGCGCAGGATGCCATGCTCGCGGCGGTCGCGTGCGACGTCATCGCCTCGGGCGGCGTCGGCGGCCGCGAGGATGTGGTGCGCCTGCTGGAGATGAAAAAACGCCGTCCGAATCTGGACGGCGTCATCATCGGCAAGGCGCTGTACGAACGGCGGGTCGAGTTGGCGGATCTGATCAGGCTGGTCGCCTGATCAGCAGGTCCTGGCCGACCTCCGCCGTCGCCGGCCAGTCGTAGCCGAGCGGCGACAGGATGGCCTGCATCCCGGTCAGCTCATTCGGGGAATGCAGTGCGCACAACAGGTGCGGCCGATGCTGCGCTACCGCGGCTTGCATGCCGGCGAGCGCACGGTGCCCATGCCCCTCGACGTCGATCTTCACGAAGTCCGGCGGGCGGAGGGTGCCGGCGGCGACGAGATCGTCGAGCCTGATCGATTTCACGACCAGGGGCGCGCACGCCGCGACCCGGGTTTCGCCTTCGTAGCGGAGGTGGGTCGTGGTGCTTTGCAGTTCGCCATAGGTGTACAGCTCCGTGGACCCGGTCTGGTCCGACGCGGCCGCGGAAAAGACCTTGAGCCAGGTCAGCCGGTTCAGGCGGCGGTGGTATTCCAGCCGCCGACAACTGAGCGGATTGGGTTCGAAGGCCGCAACCTCGCCAGTCGGCCCCACGCGGCGGGCCAGGCCGACGCTGTAGAAGCCGAAGTGCGCCCCCAGGTCCCAGCAGCTCCAGCCCCGCATTGCGCCCAGGCCGGCCAGCCGCTGCTGAATGGCGGGCTCGTGGGTGCCCCGCCAGTAGGACGTCCATGGGTAGAGCGACCACCAGCAGCCCGCCAGGAATCCCCGCCGGACGCGGAGCGGGAGCCAAGCCAGCCGGCTCCAGAGCAGAAACCGGCCGGCCCAGCGCTGCAGCGAAGAATTCACAGGGGGCGGATCCGGTCCGCGATCTCCTCGAGGGGATAAGTGATGATCTCGGCGAGCGTCGGGTGGTACCACGGCGCCCTCAGCAGGTCGAAGACCGTGGCGCGCATCGCCAGCGGCCCGCTGAAGCAATGGATGAGCTCGCCGGCGTCCCGGCCCACGATCTCGGCGCCGAGGACCCGGCCGCGTTTGGGTTCGGCGATCACCTTCACATAGCCGTAGTTGGCCTCCATCAGGATGGACCGGCCGTGGTCGTTGAACGGATAGCTGGCGGCGAGGAACGGCGTGCCCGCGCGCTCCAGCTCCCGCTCGAGCCGCCCGATGGTGGCGAGCTGCGGATCGGTGAACACCACGTTGAGCAGGAGCGAGTAGTCGACCGGTCGCAGGTTCGGCACCCCTGCGGCGTGCCGCGCCGCCAGCTCGCCCTGCTGGATCGCCACGTGCACGATTTCCACCGGCCCGGAACAGTCGCCGGCGGCGTAGATATGCGGGACGCTGGTCTGCTGCCAGCGGTTGGTGACGATCTGGCCGCCGGGGCGGCGGCGGACTCCGGCGGCGCTCAGGTTGAGGTTCGCGGTGTTCGGTTCGCGGCCGAGCGCATTCAAGAGATGGACCGCCCGGCGGATGAGGCGCCGACCATCGTGCACAAAGGTGACCGTGAAGCCGCGCGCATCGTGACGGACCTGCTGCAGGGCCGTGCCGGCGAACAGTTCAATGCCCTCGTCGACGAATGCCTGCTGCACGACCGTGGATGCGGCGCCGGAATGGTCGCGCAGGATGTTCGGACTGCGCTGGATCAGGGTGACGCGCGACCCGATGCGGTTGAGAAATTGGGCCAGCTCGCAGGCGACCACGCCGCCGCCAAGCACGATCACGCTCGGGGGAACGAAATCCAGGTCGAGCACGTCGTCGCTGGTCCAGAACGGCACGCCGGCCAGGCCGGGCACCGGCGGCACGCTGACCTTCGACCCGGTCGCGATGAGAAAACGGTCGCCCCGCAGGCGCGCACCGTCCCCGAGCGCCACCGTGTGGGCATCCTCGAAGCGCGCCGGCTGGCGAATAAGGTCGAATTTCCCGGCGGTGAGTTGCCGGACGCGATGGGCCGCAAACTCACCGATGATGCGCCGCTTGCGCGCGTGCACGGCGCGAAGGTCAGGACGGGCCGAGGGGATCCGCAGTCCGAAGGCCTTGCCCTGCCGGGCCAGGTGGAGGACGTCGGCGACGTACAGCAGCGTCTTGGAGGGCATGCAGCCGCGCAGGATGCACAGCCCGCCCAGTTGCCGCGCGCCGTCGACCACGGCCACCTTCCGGCCGAGCGCGGCGGCGACCCGCGCGGCATTGAAGCCGGCGGATCCGCCGCCCAGGACCACAAAGTCATACCGTTTCATGAGGGAGTGCCACGCGGGAACCAACCGCGCCTTCGCCTCCGCCAGTTAGCGCCCCTTCCCAAAGAGAATGATGTGGACCGTTTTCAGGACGATCGAGGCGTCGAGCACGAAGGAAAAATAGCGGAGGTAGTACAGGTCGTACTCCAGCTTGCGCAGGGTGTCGTCGAGATTCGCCCCGTAGGGATAGTTGACCTGCGCCCAGCCCGTGATGCCCGGCTTCATCAGGTGCCGGAAATGGTAGCAGGGGATTTCCCGCTCGTAGCGCTCGACCAGCTTGCTCCACTCGGCGCGCGGGCCGATCAGGCTCATGTCGCCGCGCAGGACGCTCCAGAGCTGGGGAAACTCGTCGAGCCGGGTGGCGCGGAGCAGGCGGCCCACCCGGGTAACCCGGGCGTCGCCGGGTTGGGTGTACGGATCTCCGCCGCCGTCGCTGGGGCGCATGGTGCGGAACTTCACGATCTGGAAGGGCACGTGGTTCAGGCCGATGCGCGTTTGCAGAAAAAAGACGGCGCCGCGGTCCTCCAGCCAGATGGCCGCCGCGCACAGCAGCAGCAGCGGCGAGCACACCACCAGGCCCAGGAGCGCGAGGACGATGTCGCTCAGGCGCTTCAGGCGGGCGAAGACCGGCTGGCGGGCGATCTGGAAGCCTTCCTGGAACAGCCAGGTCGGATCCAGCTCCTCGAGGGGGATCTTCCGCCAATAGATTTCGTGAAACAGCTCGAGGGTGTAGGTGGACACGCCGTGAAAATGCAGCTCCATGAGCTTCTCGACCACCCCACCGGGCAGGTCGCGGGCGGAACGGTGCAGCACGATGGCCTCAAGCCGCGGCGCCAGCTTGTCGAGGATCTGCGGCAGCTCCGTCACCGCCTGCATCTCGATCTCGATCATCGGCGCGATGCTCTCCTGATGGTTGGCGTCGGTGGCGATGTAGATCACCTCCTGGGACAGCTGATTGGTGCGGCAGGTCGCCTTGAAGGCCACGCAGCTGCCCTGGTTGCCCAGGAACAGGATCGGCCGCTGCTGGCGCGTGGCCATCATCCGGAGGGTCAGCCAGCGGCGGTAGGTGAGGGTGACCGGGATGAGGAGCAGGAAGCCGAAGGCGATCACCGCGCGCGAGGACTGCAGGGCGTACTGGTCCTTGATGAAGACGTACGTGACCATCATCATCACCAGCATGCCGGTCGCCAGCGCGATGACGTGCAGGCTGGCGTACGCCACGCTCAGCATGTCGGTGCGCGAGGAGTAGCCGTCGATGAGGTAGAGCGCGAGGCAGAGGACGGCGAACGGCCCGAGCAGGGAGCGAAAGTCTGACACGCCGGCCACCAGGGGCCCCGCTTCGAAGGAGCCCACGGCCACCGCGGCGCGCAGCCAGCCGACCACCTGGAAGACGACCTCGACGCAGACGAAGTCGAGCACGAGCAGCAGCGGGAAAACCAGTCGACGTTCGCTCATGAGGCCAAGCCGATTAGACCGGAGAATGCGCCGGCCGCAAGCCCCGTCCGGGCTGCTCGTCCCGCACAGTCCATTCCTTCACCGCAAGTCACGGAGCAATTCCTCCCACTTGGCCAGGGCGGCCGAGAAGCCGCCCGTTGCGCGATGCCAGTCAGCCGCCGCCCGGCCCATGTCGGCGCGCCGTTCCGGATTGCCGCGCAGGGTGCGGACCGCCGCGGCGATGGCGTCGGGCGAGTCGTCGGCCGCCACCATGCCCGCCCCCCGGCGGTGCACCTCGGCGGCGAGGCCGCCGTGCGGCGAGCCGACGAACAGGATCGGCCGCCCCACGGCCAGCACCCCGTAAAGCTTGCTGGGGTACACGTAGCGCTCGCAGCCGGAACGCAGTGTGATCAGGTGCACGTCGCCGGCGGACAGACTCTCCGCCAGCCGGGCGCGGGGCTGGGCGGGCAGAAAGCGGACGTTGGTCAGCCGGCGGGCGGCGGCCGACTGCTCCAGTCTTGCCCGCTGCGGACCGTCGCCGGCGAAAAGGAACATCAGGCCCGGCTCGCCGCGCAGGCGGTCCGCCGCCTCCAGGACCGGCTCCAGGGCGTGCACCCGGCCGAGGTTGCCCGAGTAGGCGACCACAAACTGGTCCGTCAGCCGCCACTCCCGGCGCAGGGCGTTTTCGGCCGGCGCCGCGGTGGCCACGCTCGGTCCGGCCGGCGCCCAGTTGGGCAGGACCCGGATCCGGTCCGCCGCCACTCCGTGTTCCGCGACCACGGCGGCCATCTCTTCGCTGATGGCGACACAGGCCCGGGCGTTCTTCCACGCCGCATCACGCCGGCGAATCCACGGCCCGCTCAGCCGCTTGAGCACCGGATGACCCGGGAGGGCGATCGTGATCTCGGGATGGATGTCCTGGATCCAGTGCACCACCGCGACGTCAGCCGATCGGCCCGCGGTGGCGACCAGGGCCGCCAGTGCGGGCGGGTCGGTCATGGCCACCAGCCGGTCATGCGCTGCCAGCCGGCCGGGCAGGGCGCGCCGGCAGGCGAGGGAGAAAGTCAGGTAGTCGCACGCCTTGCCCGCGAGGCTGCGGCGCCCCCAGCGGGTCGCCCGCAATCGGATGACATGCACGCCGTGGCGGTCGTCCTCGGGTGGCTCCGCGCCCGGGCCCCCGCGGCTCGTCAACACCGTCACCGTCCAGCCACACCCGGCGAGGCCCTCGGCGAGGTCGGTGAGCAGCTGGGCCGTGGCGGCCTCGCTGGGCCAGTAATGGCGGTTGACGAAGATGACGCGCCCGGCGGTGACGGCAGGCATGGCGGCGTTATCGTCTCAGGGTCGCGGGGGCGCGTCCCGCATCTCCCGGCGTTTGGCGATGCTGAGGAATTCGTAGAATGCCATCAGGCGGCAGAGCACGTAGCCGCGATAGCCGTCCAGAAAGCCCGCGCGCACGACATAGTGATAGAGGAACCGCGCGGTGGGTCGGAGCGGCAGGGCCCGCGCCAGGCGGCGAAGGCGCCGCTTGCGCGCGAGCCGGGCGCCGGCGTCCTCTGCGGCCGCGTCGAGTCCGGCCAGCTCAGTCTGCGCTTCCCAGTTGCTGTAGCGGTTGTGCTTCTCCACCCAGGCCGCGATGGACGGATAGGCATGATGGTCGAGCAGGCCCTGCAGGCGGCCGGAGGTCCCCTGCAACCGCACGTGCTCGTGCACCTCGTTGTCGCCCGACCCGGTGTCCGCGTTCGCGCCGGGCTGCTCGTAGCGCCCGAGCCGGTGCTTGAAGCAGCGCAGATTCCAGCTCGGGTAGTAGCCGCAGTGCCGGATCCAGCCGCCCATGAACTGGAAACGCCGGTTGACGTAGTATCCGTCGCAGGGCGGTGCCGCCAGCACCCGCGGCAGTTCCGCGGCCAGTTCGGGCGTCATGCGCTCGTCGGCATCGAGGATGAACACCCAGTCGTGCCGCCAGGGGACGTTGGCCAGGGCCCAGTTCTTCTTTTTTGGATAACGCCGGTCCCAGTGGAAATCCACCACCGTGGCGCCCAGGCTCGCGGCGGCGGCCTGCGTGCCGTCGGTGCTGAGCGAGTCCACCACGACAATCTCGGCGCAGAAGCGGGCGGAGGTGATGCAATCCCGGATGTTGGCGATCTCGTTGCGCGTCGGGATCAGGACCGAAACAGGGCAGGAGGCAGTCATGGCAATCGGGCGGTCATGCCGGCGGCCGGCGCGCCCGCTTCAAGTTGAAGATGACGACGTCCACTGACGCAAGCCTCAGGCATTCGCCACGGTGAGCTTGTGGTAGCGCACGGCGGCGAACAGGCAGCACCAGAACCCTTCCACGACCGCGGGATTGGCGAAGGGGAATTCGACCAGCGCATAAAGGACCAGCAGGCCGCAACCCGCCAGCAGGTAGGCGGGCAGCACGCCGGGCCGCCCGAGGCGGAAGGCGGCGGCCAGCGGAAGCGCGGCAGTCAGGACAATCAGGATCGTGCCCACCACGCCCACCTCCGCCAGCGTCTGGAGCCAGTCCGAGTGGGCCTCGCGGTAGAACGGCACCCAGCCCTCCACCGACACCTGCTGATTGAAGGTCGGGAACACCACCGCGTAGGAACCGAGGCCCCAGCCAAACCAGGGCTTGGTGCACGCCATGCGCCAGGTGTCGGCATAGAGCTGCGTGCGGTTGCCGAGATCGCCCCGCAGGCGGATCGTCTCCAGTTGGCGGCGGGTGGTGGCCACACGCTGGTTGATCAACGGCCGCCCCAGCAGATAGATGCCGGCGAGGCTGAGCGCGACCACGACCCCGGCCAGCACGAGCGGCGGGCCGGTCGCCCGGCCGGCCGCCCGCCGCACGCGGCTCGCGTGCCGGAGCCAATGCACGAGGGCGCCCAGGAGCAGGGCCGACACCAGCAGCGCCCCGGAGCGCGAGGTGCTGAGCGGGACCGCGGCGGCGAGAAAAAGCGTGGCCACCAGGCCGAAGAGCAGGGGCGAGTGCCGTTCGCCGCTCTCGCCGCCATGGCGCGCGTGGTGGAAGAGCAGCCCCAGGGCCACCGCGGTGCCGAGCGTGACGTACGCCCCCCAGTGGTTGTGGTAGATGAACGTGGCGAAAAACTGGGTGTTCGGCGACGGCTGCAGGCCGAAGTAGAGGCCGGTCGCGTCGGCCAGTTTCTGGAACGTGCCCATCACGGCGAGAGCCAGCGCGTTGGCGGTGAAAATCAGCAGCAACGCGCGGAGGACCCGCCGCCGGACCACCGCGATGGTGAGGTTGAAGCAGGTCAGGTAGATGGCGTTGAACTGCCACAGGTCCTGCAGCGAAACCGCGGGCAGGGCCGTGCTCGGCCCCGGCGCCTTGGCGCCGGTGTGCACCAGCGCGCGCACCGAGCCGATCATGGCGTAGGAAAAACTGGGATTCAACGTGCTTAGCAGCACCAAGCCGTCAAAGGCGAGCAGCGGCCACAACCAGCGCAGCGCCGCGGGCATGCCGTCGCGCCGCTCGAGCCGGCGCAGGCAGACCAACCCCGCGATCGGCACGGCCAGCATGCCCCACCAGCTGATGGCGACGCGTGCGAAATCGGTCTCCCCGCCGAAATCCCAGGCCGTGAACACCAGCAGCACCGCCACGTGCGCCAGGGCCAGCAATTCGAGCCGGCCGGCATGCCAGCCGCGGCCCTCGTCGTGGGGATGGGCGACGAGAATCGGGGCGACGGTCGGTGTTGAATGTCGCGTGCTCATGAACCCGAAGCGACCAGCCGCCGGTAAAACTCATCGAGGGGGCGTGCGGCCTTCGCCCAGGAATAGCGGCTGAGAACCCACTCGCGGGCGCGGGCCCCCCGCTGTTCGAGGCGGTCGGCCGGCTCGCCGAGCGCCGCGCGCAGCGCTTCGCCGTAGCCGGCCCACGGCACGCACCATCCGGCCTGGTGGGTGGCGACCTCTGCCCAGGGCGTGGCGTCGGTCACCACCACCGGCACGCCCCAGGCCATGGCCTCCGCAATCGCCAGCCCGAAATTCTCGGAGTGCGAGGGGAGCAGGAACAGGGACGCCACGGCGTAGGGCGGCGGGTGGCCGCGGCCGTCGAGGATGGCAATCCTGCCCCCGGCGGCATGCCGCTGCGCCTCCGCCTGCAGATTCTCCACCGTGTATTCCTCGGGAATCCCGACGACCAGCAGCAGCCAGTCCGCCGGAGCCGCCGCGACCCAGAGTTCGAGCAGCTCGCGCAGCCGCTTCTTGCGGTGGAACCGCGAGTAGAACAGCGCCACCGGCCGCGTCGTGACAGCGGGGCAGAGCTGCGACCAGGCCTCGTGGGCGCGGGTCAGCTCCTCGGCCGCCGGCGCCGCGACGCCGTTGGGAGCGATGCAGACCGGCTGCTGGAACCCGCGCCGGCGGATGTCATCCGCCTCGCCCGGGCTCGTGGCGTGCCAGCCGCGCGCGCGACCGAGGGCCCCGGGATGCACCAGCCGGGCCGCGAGCCACTTCTTCCAGCGGTGATGGCGCCAGGTCCAGTCGGCCAGCATCCCGCGCGGCGACACCACCAGCCCGGCCCCGGCGGCGCGCCCGGCTTCCTGCGCATAATGAAGCGTGCGCAGCCAGAGGGAATGGTGGTGCACGCAATCGTAGCCTTGATGGCGCAGATGTTCCCGCAGCCCGGCGGACGGGCAGAGAAACTCCGGCCGGTCGCGGCGGAACTGCAGGACGCGAACAGCCTCCTCCCGCGCCGGCGCCGCCGTGCTTCCCGGCTGCGTGGCGAGCAGGTCGACCTCGTGCCCGAGCGCCGCCAGCGCCGCCGCCAGCCGGCGCACGGACTTGGAGGGGCCGCCGTGCTGCTCCTCGAGGCTCGGGACGATCTGGGCAATTCTCATTCCCGTGACGCCGGCCGGCGCCGCGCGCCGGCGGCGCTAGGTGGGCGGCGGACGCTCCTTCAGGGGCCGGCAGGGATGGCCGGCGCACACCGTGCGCGGCGGCAGGTCCTTGACCACGACGGAGCGTGCGCCCACCACGCACAGCTCGCCCACGGTGACGCCCGGCCCGACAAACACGTCCGCGCCAAGCCAGGCGTTGTCGCCGATCACAATCGGCCGGGTCACCAGCGGCATGGACCAACGGGTGTAGTCGTGCGTGCCGGCGCAAAGGTGGCAGTGCTGGCTGAGGTTCGCGCCGTGGCCCAGCGAAACCCGGGCGAGATTGTAGAGGTTGACGTGGTGGCCGACCATCGCGCGCGGCGCCAGGCTGAGCTTCCAGGGAAAATAAACGCGCGCCGTCGGGAAGATCACCACCTGGCCGGCCGCGGGTATGTCGGCGCCGAACCGCTGCAGCAGCCAGGCCCGCCACCAGTGCCACGGCCGCGGGCTCCAGCGGAACAGCGTGGCCTGCACCGCCGCCCACAGCCAGGCGAGCAGCACCTCGCGCTTCGGATACGGGGTCACGCAGCCCTGGCCCAGATATGGCGGGACGTCCGGCATGGGGATGCTCTCAGGTTTGCCGATCGGGCGCCGGCAGCAACGTCGAAAAATCCTCCAGCAGGCGCCCGGCCATGAGCGGAAAATCGTACTGGCGGACGGATTCCCGCGCCGCGCGGGCCAGTTCGCCGCGCCGGGCCGGGTCGGCGATCAACCCGGCGAGTGCGTCCGCCAGCAATCCCGCCGCCCCGGGGGCGGCGTGGTCGAACACGACGCCATTGGCGCCCGGTCGCACGAAATCGGTGAAGCTCGGGAGGGCGGACACGACCGGCACCGCCCCGGCCGCCATCGCCTCCGCCACCGCCACGCCGAAGGTTTCGCCGCGCTCCGCCAGGCTCGGATAACCGAAGATGTCGATCTGGCGGTAGACCGCCGCCAGGCGCGCGCCGGAAAACTCCGGCGGGAGCAGCGTGAATCGATCGGGCGGCAGGGTGGCGCCGAGCGTCCGTTCGAGGCCGGCCGCGAAATCCGGCCCCGAGCCCCCGCGCGCGACGTCCGCGGGTCCGCACAGAAGCAGCCGCCAAGGCGGCAGGTCGGTGCGCGCGGCGAGCCGCGCCGCCGCCGCCGCAAGCAGCTCGAGCCCCTTCTCCCGGTGCAATCGGCCCACGTAGCCAATCGTGAGCGGACTGGCGGCCGGGACGCGAGGCGGCTCGGCCAGCGAGCGCCAATCGATCGGATAGCCCACGACCCGGATGCGCGGTGCCAGCGCCGGATTCTCGGCCAGGACCGCGTCGCGGACGACCGAACTGGCCGCCAGCACCCGGTCCACCCGGCCGTAGAGGCGATACTGGCCCTTGGGCATGCGGCCCGTCAGGACGACGAGCCGGCCGGCGGTGCCCCGGAACCGTCCCAGCCAGACGGGCAGCGAAACGCAGTTGACCACCGTGATCTCGGCGGGGGGCAGGTCGCGGCCGATCCGCCGGCTCCAGAGCAGGTCCAGCCAGAGGTTGCGCGCCAGGCTGGCCGTGTGGGTGTATCCCGGCAGCCGGCGGTGTTGCACACCTTCGCAAGTCTCATTCGTGGGCAGATCCGGCCACTGTCGCGACAGCACCGTCACCGCGTGCCCGCGCGCCGCGAACTCCCGCGCCAGCCCGTGCCACGTCTTCTCCGTGGAGCCGCCGGCCATCGGCGGCACGGGCAGGAAGAAGCCCATGACGATGTTGATTCTCATTGATGCGCCGCCGTGGCCGCGGCGACGGCCTGCAGCAGGCCGTCGGTGGTCTGGGCGTAGGTGTAGCCGCCGATGCGCTGCTTCACGCGGTCCCTGAGGCCCGCAGCGTCGCGGGCAAGGACCTCGAGCGCGGTGGTGAGCCGGGCGATGAGCTGCGCCTGGTCGCCGGCACGGAAGACCCAGCCGGTGGCGCCGTCCATCACGAGGTCGCGCTGGCAGCCGACCACATCGCTGACCAGACACGGGACGCCCATGTGCATGGCCTCGTTGACGGCAAGGCCCCAGGTTTCATAGCCACCTGCCGACGGCAGGACGAAGAGGTTGGCGAGCAGGTAGCAGGCCGGCATGGCGCTCTGGTTGGCAAAGGGGAGGAAGCGGACGTCGGCGTCCCGCGCCTGGGCGGCGCGGGTTTCAAGGGCCGGCTTCTCGCCGCCATCGCCCACAATGACCAGGGTGGTGTCAGGGCGCGGCGCCGCGAGGAAGGCTTCGAGGAGCGCCCGCGGCTGCTTGCGCGGCAGCAGCTTGCCGGCGAAAAGGACCACCCGGCGGTCCGCCGCGATCCCGAGTTCCGTGCGCAGGGTCCGGGCGGCGTCCCGATGGGCTGCGCTGCTTGGATCGAAAAGCGTGTGGTCGACGGCGTGCGGCGCGAAATGCAGGCGGTCCCCCGGGACGCCGAAGGCCTCGAAATAGTCGCGATTGGCGGCGCCGACATAGGTGACCGCGGCAAACTGCCGGTAGAGCAGACGCAGCAGTGCGCGTTTCGCCACGCCGGGCGGCGCCAGCCCCAGCAGATGCGAGTCTCCGCGGAAGATGAGCGGCACGCCATGAGCGCGGCACCAGACGATGGCCCGGAGGTGCGAGGCATACTTGTAGCCGAACACCAGCACGGCGTCCGGCCGCCAGGCCGCGAGGCGGCCGGGCAGGGCGGGGTTGCGCAGCCCCCAGAAGTGCCCGGTTCCGGGACGCGCCGCCCGGTTGGGCACGAAATCCGCGTCGTAGCCGGACAGCAGGTCGACGTCCCACGCGAGCGAGACGCCGAATTCCGGATCGCGGCGGTTCGTCACGCCGAAGTCCCAGAGATAAAAGACGCGAAAATCCAGCGGCGCGTGTCCGCGGAGCCAGCGGAACCACGGGCTGTAGTACTGCGTGGGATGGGACAGCACCACGGCCAACCGCGGCTGGTTTGCCGTCGTCATGTCTTGCGGAAAAAGAACCGGTAGAGGAGGGGCACGCCCAGGACCACCACGGCCGCCTGGAAGAGCGACGTGACCCACGTCGCGGCCACCAGCTCGACCTGGAATGACCAGGCCGTGAGCAGGATGACAAACAGGCCGATGGCGGACAGCTGCGCCGCGCCCACGGAGAGCAGCGAGGCGTATTTGAACCCCAGCCCGACGAACAGGCCCAGGAGGGCCATGCCGACGAGGCCGAAATTGGCGTAGGCCTCGGCCAGGGGACCAAACGCAATCGAAACCTTCAGCGCGGTGTCTTCGTCGACGAGGTGGAAGTAGAGCGCGAGGCGGACGTTGGAAAGCAGGGTGGACGGCTTCTCGGGCCACACGATCCGGGGGATGAGCAGGGCCGGAATGTCCTCGTAGCTTTGCCCATAGAGGTAGGGCTGGTAGGCCGGCACCCGGTCGGCGACGAGACAGAGCATCTGGAAGAGCGAGGCGCGCTCGAACAGGTTCTCGGTCAGGCTGCGGTTGACCTCCTCCTGCTGTTTGGAGGCCGCCATGCCGAGACCGACCCACTGGGAATAGAACGCCGGCAGCTCGGTGAGCGTCGGCGCGTTCATGCCCCCCTGCCAGTAGATCGCGCGCATCGCGCTCTTGCCGTTGTGCAGCACCGCGACGGCCGCGATCACGACGCCGACCAGCACGAGGGGCACCTTGCGGCTCGCCGTGGCGTAGCCGATGATCGCGAGGATGAAGAGCGTGATGCCTTGAATCAGGTACAGGTTGGAAAAGAGCAGCACCATCTGCGCGATCACGTTCACGCACACGGCGCCTTTCTCCGCCGTGGTGAGGGCGCCGAGGCCCCACTGGCGCGACTGGATGAACAGCGACATGATGCCGACGCCGAAGAACACCGCGCGCAGGATGCTCGCAAACTGCCAGGGGATGAGGTCGGTGAACTGGACGAGGCCGAGGTAAAGGGTGTTCAGCCAGAGACCCAACTGGGTCTTCCGCAGCATCGTGTCCGGCAGGAGGGACTCGAACCACCAGCCTCGCTGCAAGGGCTGCCAGCGGGCGAGGCTGAACCCCAGGATGGCGACCAGTTGGAAGACCACCACCGCCACCGCCGCCTGCCAGGTGACCGAGTCGGTGAACGTGAAGGCCGAGGGATGCCCCGCCAGCAGCGGAATGGCGTAGAAGTTCACGACGGTGAGCATGAAGATCTCGAACGTCGGGAACCACGGGCGGTGCAGCCGCGCCCATTCCAGCGCCGGCATGGCGGCCAGCACCACGATCAACAGGCCGCAACCGACCAGCATCGGATCCTGGAGCGGCGAGCGGTAGTAGAGCCAGACGCAGACGGCGATGAGGGCCAGCAGACCCAGCCGGTGGAGGCGCCGCGAGGCAAAGAGCGCTGAGAGGGCCGGGGATTCGCTCATCGGATCTGGGGAGGGAGGGGGTGAAAGACGGCGCCCGGGTCAGGCCAGGCTGGGTTCGGCCGCCAGCCTCCGCGTCCGGAGGCGCTCCGCCCGGCGCGCCGCGCGGCGCTCCTCGCTGGGGCGCTCGACCGTGCGCCAGAACATCCACGCACAGGCGACCGCCGCCGCGGTGCCGGTCAGCCACAGCACGGCGAAACCGGGCGAGGACGGCGCCACCACGCGGGTTCCGGCGTTCATGATTCGGGTCAACACTTGCACGTGGATGAGATAAAGCGAGTACGAGAACGTCCCGACCCGGGCCAGCATCCGGATGGGAGCGCGCTGGATCAGCCAGCCATCCCATCGGTGCAGCACCAGCAGGGCGCCGGCGACGCCGAGCGCGAACCGGCGGGAATCGCTGGCGTAGCTGCCCCACTGCAACCACGCGGCGGCCGCAAGCCCGGCGAGAACGATCAGGCCGACCCCGGCGGCCGCGCGATCGCGCCGCCGGTACGCGCCGAGCACGAAGGACACGCAGGCGCCGGCGAAAAATTCCGGCCAGGCCGACAGCGGCAGGGTCCACCCCGCCGGACGGCAGAACGCCGCCAGCACGCACAACGCCGCGCCCAGCCCGAAGGCCACGTTCAGCCGGTCGCGGGTGGCGGCGAGCAGCAGGCCCGCCAGCAGGTAAAAGGCGAGCTCGCAGGTGAGTGTCCAGCTGACGATGATGTAGGGCGAGAAGCCGAGGAGCACGTGCGTCAGCGAGAGATCGGCGCCGAAGGCCGGCCAGGATGCCGGCAGGCTGGCCGCGAGGGACACCGAGTTGAAGGGCCAGGCGACCACGGCCAGCGCCAGGCTCAAGGCCAATGCCGCCCAGTAGCCGGGCAGGATGCGCCGGGCCCGGTCGACCCAGAAATCCGTGGCCGTCTCGCCGCGGCGCACCGCTGTCTCGAGACGCTCGAAAATGCAATAGCCGCTGAGCACGAAGAAAAGGTTGAGCCCCAGCCAACCGAAGTGGGCGCCGGCCCGGAGCGGCACCAGGGGGGCCCAGATCCGTCCGCCATAGTAGGGGCCGAAACTGTGGAACGCGACCACGCCCAGGCTGGCGATCCCGCGCCAGGCGTCGATCGTCTGATAGCGCGCGGCGGCCCGGGGTGCCGGATCGGAGGGCATCGCCTAGCGTGGGGCGGGGCTTCGCGCGCTCACCACCTCGGCGAAGATGCCGAGCTGGCGTGTCGCAATGGCCGCCGCGGAATACCGGGATTCCAGCACGTCCCGCCGCAGGGGCGCCCCCAGGGGGGCGCCGGGCGCGCCCGCGGCCTGCGCGAGGAACACCCGCAGTTGGTCCTGGGCGGCGCCGTCCCGCGGCGCGCCCGCGGGGAACGTGACACTGCCCGCCCCGCCGAGCTCCTCGATCTTCTCCGCCAGCACGCCTCCCGCCGGGCCGATCGCGAGCGCGGGTCGTCCGGAGAGCAGAGTCGGGTAGATCTTGGACGGGGAATATCCGGCGTCGTCGGACCCCAAAAGCAGCGCCACGTCGCCTTCGAGCATGACGCGCAGCGAGTCGAGGTAGCCGATGCGGGCGGGGAACTCGTGCACGAGGTCGGTGATGCCGTGGCGCCCGGCCAGCGCGGACGTGATCGGCCGGGCCTCGTCGCGCGCGGCGTACGTCGTGCCAAAGAAGTACACGGCGGCGGGCCGGGGCTCTCGGCGGCGCGCGGCGACGGCGGTAAAGAGGGCGTCGAGGGCGGGCAGCATGTCCGCCCCCAGGCGACCGGCGTAGACGATCTTGAGGTCCGGCGTCGCGGGCAGGAGCGGCGGCTGCTGCGCCGCCTTCTCGCGGGCGAGACGAAAATCACGGTCGGGCGCCCCGAATGTCACGACCGTGCCGCGGTCTCGGCTCCACCAGGGGTAGCGCCGGCCCAGGTCGTCGAGGTAGCGCTCGGAGACGCTGATGACCCGCGCCGCGCGGCGGAGCGTCCAACCCTCGAGGCAGCGGGCGAAAAGGTCGGCGAACCGGTATTTCCATCCTCCGGGCGGGCGGGGAGCCCCGGGCCGGCGGTAGTAGTCATTGCGCCACGGATCCTGCAAGTCGATGACGTAGGGCACGCCGTACCGGCGCTGCCACAGCCGGCCCAACGGCAGGACCGCAAACTGCGTCGTGGAAAAAAAGACCAGGTCGAAGGGCCTTTCGGCAAGCAGGCGCCGGCCGGCCCGGTGGAGAAACGGGAGCGCGCGCAGGGCGATATTGCCCACCCCGATCAGCCGCGTCCATCGGCGCGACCAGCAGGGCGCCCGGACGACGCGGACCGAGGCCGGGACGGTGGCCAGGAGGTCGGGCTCGAGCGGGGCGATCGGCTCGCGATCGTCGACGGTGAGCACGACCGGCTCCCAGCCGGCTTCCACGAAATAGGGCAGGCTCATCCGGACGCGCTGCAGGTCCGGCGCGTTGACCGGCGGGAAATGCGGGGAGACGATCAACACCCGGGGCACGGTCAGTCTCCGGGTCGGGTCAACTCGCGATAGAGCGCGAGGTACTGCGCGGCGCAGGCCTCGCGGCTGAAGCGGGTCTCGGCGACGCGGCGGCAGGCGGCGCGGTCGAGCGCGCCGAGGCGCGCGATGGCGGCGGCGCCGTCGTCCGCGTTGCTCACGAAGAAACCGGTGCGGCCCTCGTCGATGATCTCGGGCGTCGCCCCGCGGCGGCAGGTCAGGATGGGCGTGCCGCAGGCGAGGGCCTCCACGAAGACGATGCCGAATGGCTCGTCCCATTGCACCGGCACGAGGAGGGCTGCCGCTCCGCCCAGCAGGGTATTTTTCCTTTCGTCGTCGACCTCGCCGATCCACTCGACGCCCTCGCGGCCGAGGTGCGGCGCGATCTTTTTGTCCCAGAACGCCTGTTCGGACCCGCCGTCGGGGCGATTGCCGGCCAGGATGAGGCGTCGGCCGCCGGCCCGCGCGATGGCAATGGCCAGATCCGGACCCTTGATGGACTCAAGGCGGCTCAGGAACACGAGCGGCGCGTCGGCCGCGACCCGCGGGACGAAGGTGTATCGGTCCGGTTCCACAAAATTGGGAATGGCATCCCAGCGGCCGCCGGCGCGCCGGCCCTGCGTGCAGATGAATTCACTGCAGCCGGTGAACCGCAGCGAGGCGCCGGCGAGCCGCGCCGCCAGCGCGATCTGCCGGCCGCCCGTGTGCCGCTGGTACGACATCACCTTCGGCAGGCGGGAGGGCAGCAGAGGCAGCAGGTAGGCCAGCCGCGAGAAACTGTGCAGCACGTCGGGCCGGAACGTGCGCACCGCGCGGCGCAAGGTCAGGGCGTTGCGCAGCGTGTCGCGCGCCGACCGCGACCGGCGGCCGACCCAGGGGAAAAGCTCGTCCGCCGGCGAGCCCGAGGCGGGATGGGCGACGAGGCCGACGTGGTGTCCCTGCGAACGGTAGCTGCGCACCAGGGCGTCGACAATGCGCTCGATGCCGCCGTAGCCCTGGGGCGGCACGGGAAGCTCGGGGTCGGCGGTGAGCAGGATCCTCATGGGCGGGCCGGGATATCCGGCGTGGGCCGCTCCGGGCGGGTGCCCGCCGGGTAGGGGCGGCGGTTCATCAGCTCGGCGAAACGCGCGGGGTCCGCGAGTGGCTCCAGCTGCCGTTCAATCTGGCGGCACATGCCGCCCAGGGTGAAATGGTCGTCGTAGAGTTCCGCGATGCGGCGCTGCATCGCCGCGATGCGGGCGGGAGGGTATAGGGCCAGCAATGCCGGGAGCCGCGCCACGTCGGCGATGTTGAGCGAGAGGGCGATTTCCGACCAGTCGATCCGGTCGCGGTAGGGCAGCCACTCCACGTCGTCCCAGAGATAGATCGGGATCGAGCCGACGCTGAGCGCCTCGTAGAGACGGAAACTCGCGCGGCCCAGCCCGCGGGGGCACAGGCTGAACGTGGAACGGGACATGACCTCCCGCCATTGCGGCCCGGCGGTGAAGAGGGCGTGGTCGCGCAACGCCTCGTGCATGCGGCGCCGCACGCCGGAGGCGTCGCTGGCGCCGTCGAGGCGGCCGACGAACGAGAGCGGGATGTCCTTCGCGGGGCAGGAAAAAGGGGGGCTCCCCTTGAGCAGGGGGATCGGGATGTCGCCCCAGCCGCCGGCGCTGAAGACAACGACGTTGCGGGGGAAGAGATGCCAATCCCAGATCATGTGATCGTATTCGAGGAGCGTGAAATAACACTGGGGGCCGGCGAGCCGGCGGTCGAGCAGGTCGCGGATCGTCGCGGTGAAGCGGTCGAACTGCCGGGGTGTGAAGCGGTGGGTCTGCGCGTGCAGGTAAAGGTCGGTCCAGAAAACCGGCAGGTAGTGCAGATGTGCGCGGCGGGCGCCGCCGAGCCAGTAGCGAAAGAAGTAGTCCTCGATCCACGGGCCCCGGTACCCCTGGTAGGTGTGGGGCGGCGGGCGCAGGAATCCCGGCGTCGGCACCACGCTGCAGCCCGCGCACCGGGCGGCGCGCAGCAGCCGGGCGTCGGCGAGGTGGCGGCCGCTCAACCGGCGCAGCTGGAATTGCACGAGGCGCGCGGCTTGGCGAAACGGCTGCGCCCGCAAAGCGCGGCGGAAGGCGGGGGCGTATTCGCTGGACATCAGGCGGAGGCCCGGGAGCAGTCCTGGGCGGCCAACGGTTCGATCTGCGGCAGCTTGTCGGACGGTACGGCGAGCAGATTGCAGTTGCTGTCGAGCCGGTAGGAGTCGCGCACCGCATGGGGCTGCAGCCACCCGTCCGGGGTGAACTCGAAGAGGGTGTGGTCCCGGGCGCGAAACCGCTCCACCAGCGCGCGCCCCGAGCCGCCCCAGGCGGCCGCGGTGACGTCCAGCGCCTCGAAGAGCCACAGCGGACGCGACTCGTCCAGCACGCGAGCCGCGCCTTCGAGCACCTCCGGCTCGGCGCCCTCGACGTCGAGTTTGACCAGATCCACGCCAGCGAACCCGCGGGAGCCCGTGGCCTCGTCGAGCGTTGTCACCCGCACCTCCTGGCGCCGCAGGCGGCTGGCGCCGATGGCGGTGGGATGCAGGCTGCTGGTGGTGTCCACGCCGCGGACCGGGCGGTAAAGGCTGGCCGTCATCGCGCGGGCGCCCACGGCGTCCGGGGACGCGAGGACGTGGCGCGCGCCGTTCAGCCGGAGGTGCCAGCGCAGCCGGCGGAATGCCGGCGCCGCCGGTTCGAATGCCAGCACCCGGCCCGACGGACCGACGAGGTGCGCGGCCAGGACCGCGTAGAGGCCGTAGTGGGCCCCGATGTCGACGAACGTCATGCCGGGGGCAAGG
>DATJUU010000178.1:0-16100 GCA_035502155.1 Opitutaceae bacterium | reverse complement strand
CCGTCCGGCTGCCGGCCGTCGGCGACGTTCACCGCCTCGCGCCACCGGCCGTCCTCGCGGCGCGCGACCCAGATGCAGACGTCCGGATTCCGCTCCTTGGTGCCGCCGAACCACGCCGCCACCAGGTGGCCCGGCGCGGTCTCGGCGATCGTGGCCGCGTGGCACTCCGGATAGGGCGCGTGCTCGTTGATGAACCCGGCCACCCGCGGCTCCGCCGCCCGTGCGGCGGCGGCGAGGAGTGCCGGCAGCGCCCACCGGATCATCCGCCAACCATGTCGCTCGAGGTTCACGCGTGGTTCCGGCGAAACGTAACCGGCGCCCCGCGGGACGGCAAGGGCGGCGGGAGAACCCTCAACGTTCACGTCGAGGAGCTCCGATTTCCTCTTCACCACGGATTACACGGATCAACACGGATGTCTTTTATGCCAGCCGCACCTTTTGCCTTTTGTGGCCAAAAGAAGAATCCGTGCCCATCCGTGGAATCTGTGGTGGGAAAAAGATCCGATATCGACCCTCGGGCCGCCCTACGCCGGCTTGGCGAAGGCCACGATCTGGTGCCGCTCGCGGTGGTTCGTCCAGAAGCGCTTGCCGTCCCACGCCAGCGCCCGGGCCTGGAACGGGATGCGCGCCAGGTCCTCGATCTTCGGCGTCGCCGGCCGCGGGTCCACCCGCGTGAGCCAGTAGTCGTTGCTCTGCTCGGCGTCGGTGGTCACGAGGTAGATCAGGCCGTCGACGATCACCTGGCCGCAGACGCCGTGCGGGAGCGCCAGCACCCGCTCGACCTGCCCCTCGGCGCCGAGCACCAGCACCTTCTTCGGATACCACTGGCTGAGGTGCAGCCGGTGGCCGTCCCAGCCCAGCTGGGAGCCGCAGTCGTCCGGGCACGGCAGGCCGAACTTGGCGTCGAAGCCGTGCCCGAGCAGGCAGCGGCGGATGATCCGGTGGTCGTCGGCCGTCTCGCCGCAGATGACGCGCAGCTCGCCGTTCGCCACCGTCATGCCCCACGGCTTGCCCGGGCACTCGGTCTCCCAGCTCACCTTCCAGGTCGCCGGCGTGATGGCGTAGAGGCGCGAGGTCTCGATCGAGCCCATCCACAGCGACGTGCCGTCCCAGGCGAGCGACTGCGGGCGCGGCGCGGGCGAGTCCCGGCGCTTGAGTTCCTTGATGTCCTTCATGGGCGCAGTAGGTAAGGCGGGCCCCGGCGCGGGTCAAACAACCCCGATGGCCGGACTCCTTCTCACCACGAATCAAACGGATATCCACGGGTCTTTTCTCACAGGAACTCGCCGAGGAGGCGCAAAAAGTGGCCGCTCAAACGGGCAGATTCGTCGGGAGCTCGGACGAGCGGCGCTTATTGATAAACAATAATTCATTCTTGACTCTTTATTGGGATATTTATTGTTTTTCGATAAACCCACACCCCGCCCATGAAGCCTTATCGCCTCCTGTCGTTTTTCCGCAGCAGCTGCTCCTTCCTTGAGTGGATTTTCGCCTTGGGTGCTGTATTCGTACTCCTTTACGGCTGGGTTTTCTCGCCGTACCTTGTGTCCACGCCCGGGCTGACTTGGGCCTTTCAGATCTATCAGTCCAAGTTCGATCTCCAGCCACCGCTGAATCCGATCGCATACCATGGCGCCTCGCCCGGAACTGTCCTGATCCAGAATCTCCGGGCCGACATCTGCGTCCGGCTATCGGGCAATCCCGGCGCTCTGCTCAACTTCGTTCGCTTGCGCTCGGCCTGCGGCTGCCTGCTGATGATCCTGGCCTGCGCGATTTCCTCCCAGCTCCGGCGGCTTTGCGACAACGTGATACAGGGCGAGGCGTTTTCGCTTTCGAGCGTGCAGCTGATTCGGGTGACCGGATGGTGTTATTTCGGGTATTTCGTCGCCACGTCTGTGGTGTTCAACGCCGTCGATTGGCTGATTGCGCGCGACCTGCGGCAGCACCTGACGCTTGAAAGGCTCCAAACCGATTTCAATGCAGCGGATACATCCGGCGCCATGAACTTCAGCTTTGGCTCCCAGCACCTGGCTTTCAACCTGACGACTCTATGGATCGCCCTGCTCGCCTTCGTGCTCGCCGAGATCTTCCGCCAGGGTGTGCTCATGAAACAGGAAAACGAACTGACGGTGTGACGCCATGCCCATCAAACTGCATCTCGACCAAATGATGGAGCGGCGCGCCGTGACCCTCACGGAACTGGCAGGCCGCGTGGACCTCACGCTCGCCAACCTCTCGATCCTGAAAACGAACAAGGCGCGGGCGGTGCGTTTCAGCACACTCGAGGCATTGTGCCGGGAACTGCGGTGCCAGCCCGGCGACCTGCTGGAGTACGTGGACAAGCAGTGACGGTCGTCGCGGGCGGGTTTTCGGGGCCGGCCCGCCGGGTGCCGCTTACGGCGCCTTCACTGCCACGGCGCCGCCGGTGTAGCGCACGGTCGCATCCGGCGTCCCCGTTTCCTCCGCCCCGGCGCCCCGGCCCTCCCGGACCCAGACGATCCGGAATTCTCGCCCGGCCACCAGGCCCGGGAACGATCCGCGGCGCGCGCCGATGGTCAGCGTCTGCGCGGCCTCGCTCCAGGTGATCGGAATCTCCGCATACGCGCCCTTTTCGTAGTCGTAGGTGTTGCCGTCGTCCTCGTAGAGCACGAAGGCCCCGTCCGCGCCGCGGTACACCCGCAGTTCCAACGGCGCCGCCGGCTGCTCCTCCGCGTACTGCACCACCGGCCCCAGCGGCAGGATGGAGCCGGCCTTCACCTCCAGCGGCAGGGTGTCGATCGGCGCCGGCGCGTCGACCGTCTGCCCCCCGGCCGCGCGCCGGCCCGTCCAGAAGTCGTACCAGTCCCCGCCCGCCGGCAGGTACACCGGCCGGCTCATCGCGCCCGGCGCTGTCACCGGATTCACCAGCAGTTCGCGGCCGAACAGGAATTGGTCCGATACGGCGAGGGCCCGCGCGTCCGTCCGGAAGTCCATCACCAGCGGCCGGAGCATCGTGTCGCCGGCGTGGGTCACCTGCCAGGCGGTGGAGTAAACATACGGCAGCAGCCGGTAGCGGAGCCGGTCGTAGCGCACGAGGATCGCGTCGGTGGCGGCGGCGAAGCGCCACATCTCCTTGGGGGCACCCGCGCCGTGGACGCGGAAGAGCGGGCAGAAGGCGCCGAATTGGAACCAGCGGGTGAAGAGTTCGGCGTAGGCCGGGTCGGAGGGCTTGCCGCCGAAGAAGCCGCCGATGTCCGTGTTCCAGTAGGGGATGCCCGAGAGGCTGAAGTTCAGCCCGGCGCGAATCTGCTGCCGGAAGACCTCCCAGGTGCCCTGGATGTCGCCCGACCAGCTCACGGCGGCGTTGCGCTGCTGGCCCGCCCAGGCCGAGCGGGTGAGGATGAGGACGCGCTTCGCCGGCGTCTCCGCGCGCTGCCCCTGGTAGACGCCCGTGGTGGCCAGCAGCGGATAGGCGTCCGCCACCCAGGCGCCGCGGCCCAGGGCGGTGCGGAGGTCGCGGATCTCGCCCCAGCGGCCGCCAAGCTCCGGCTCGGTCGCGTCGAGCCACCAGCCGTCGAAGCCGAGCTTGAACAGTCGGGCGGAGATCTGCCGCCAGTAGACCCGGCGGGCGTCGGCGCTGAAGGCGTCGTACCACTGCCCCTCGCCCTTCGGCCAGACGTTGGGATAGACCGGGTCGAAGACGCCGTTTACGGCCTTGAGCTCCTGCAGGTTTTCGCAGCCCACGTCGAACCGCGACCAGACCGAGATGATGACGTGCGCGTGCGCGGCGTGGATCTGCGCCACCATGCCCGACGGATCGGGATAACGCGCCGCATCGAACTCGTGCGAGCCCCAAGGCCTCGGCGTCCAGTACTGCCAGTCCTGGATCACGCCGTCGATCGGCGTCCCGCGCTCACGGTACCGCGCGAGCACGCCGAGGATCTCCGCCTGGGTCTCGTAGTGCTCGCGGCACTGCCAGAAGCCGTAGAACCATTGGCCGAAAATCGGCGCGGCCCCGGTCAGCGCGCGGTAATCCGCCACCACCCGATCGAGATCCGGTCCGGCCAGGAAGTAGTAGTCAATCGTCCGCGCCACTTCCGAGGTCCACGCGACGGTGTTCTCCCGGCCGGGGACGCCCACGGCGACGGTGGTGATCGCCGGGTTGTCCCACAAAATCCCGTAGCCGCGGCTGGAAACCAGCACGGGCAGGGCGATGTTCTTGTTCGACTGCAGGAGGCGGACGGCCTGCCCCCGGTAATTCCACGGACCGTTTTCCTGCTGGCCGAGTCCGAAGACGGCCTCGTCCGGGGCGAGGACGAAATCCTGTTCCGCCTGTTGGGTGTCGAGGTCCTTGACCGGCGTCGGGGCAAACAACCGCCCGCCCGGGGCCTCGGCCAGCCAGATGGCGCCCGTCGCGTCAGCGAACGACACCGCGCCGGTCGAGCGGTCGACGCGCGCCTGCACCGAATCGGTGCCCACGACGAAGTCCGCCGGCTCTTCACGGAGGAACCAATGCCCCGCGGCCGGCCGGGCGATGACGCACAGGCTCCGGGTGTCCGGCAGGGCGGCGCCAGGCGCGTAGGTCACGCGGATGACGCGGTCGGACCACACCTGCAGGCGCAGCACCGCGCCCTCGAGCTGGAACACGACGCCGTCCGCCTCCGGATGGGCGGTGATCGTGGCGGCCCCCAGGGGCGCGCCGCCCGCCGCGATCAGCCCACCCAGCAGGAGCAGCCCAATCTTTCCAGGGCGCGACGTCATGGTGCGTTCATTGGATTCCACCCCCCGGGTCCGGACAAGTGCGTTTTCGCCACCGCGAGTCAGATCGTCCGACAACAGTTCGCTTTGGACCACGCATTCGCCTTCTCCCACGAATCCACACGAATAGACACGAATGGTCCCTGGGCCGCGCGCGATTCGTGAGCATTAGTGTGCATTCGTGGGAACAACAGGTTTTCGGGTCCGAACTTCCGCCTCTCCGTTGCCTCCGTTTCCTCCTGTGAGAAAAGGATCAATGTTTTTCACCACGGAATCCACGGAGGGGCACGGATGTCTGCTTTAACCGCTAATCGGCGCTAATTCTCACTAATCTTCCCCCAAGAGAAAATCGACGGACGGATCACTTTCCTGGACAAAAGCAGATCCCCACTTCGCTCCAACCGGATCCGCGGAGAATAGCGTGCCTTAGCGGTTCAGAAAAGCATCCGTGAAGATCCGTGCCATCCGTGATGCGCCCAAGGATCCGGAATCCTAGATCCGCTCGAGCGCGTCCGGGCCGAGCTGGTCCGGCCGCGTGCAGCCCGCGAGCGCCAGCGTGAGGTCGAGCTCGGCCAGCAGCCCGCGCAGCACGCGGCGCACACCCTCCTCGCCGTCCACCGCCAGCCCCCAGAGGTAGGGCCGCCCGAGGAGCACCGCCCGCGCGCCGAGCGCCAGCGCCTTGAACGCGTCGGCGCCGTGCCGGATGCCGCTGTCGAAGAGCACCGGCAGGCGGCCGTCCACCGCCGCCACCACCCCCGGCAGCGCGTCCAGCGCGCCGATCGCGCCGTCGACTTGGCGCCCGCCGTGGTTCGAGACGATGATCCCGTCCATCCCGAGGCCCACGGCCTCGGCCGCGTCGTCCGGGCGCAGGATGCCCTTGAGCAGGATGGGCAACGTCGTGTTCTGCCGCAGGAACGACAGGTCGTCCCACGTCACGGTCGCGTCGCTGCACACCCGCAGGAAATGCTCCACCGCCGCACGCGGGTCCTGCTCCGGCGGCCGGGCGAGCGCGGCGCGGAACACCGGGTCGGCGAAATAGTTCGCCAGCCCCTCGCCGCGCCGGAACGGCAGGTGGCTCTGCTGCAGGTCGCGCGGGCGCCAGCCCGGCTGCCAGGTGTCGAGTGTGACCACGATCGCGCCATAGCCGGCCCGCCGGGCGCGCGCGAGGAGGCTCTTCGTCAGCGCCCGGTCGCCCGGCCAATAGAGCTGGAACCACCGCGGCGCGGCGCCCATCGCCGCCGCGATCGCCTCCAGGGTCCGCGACGAGGTGGTCGAGGCGACCAGCGGGACGCCGACCGAGGCGGCCGCCCGCCCCGCCGCCACCCCGCCGTCGGGATGCAGGATGGACAGCACGCCGACCGGCGCCAGCAGCACCGGCGCCGCCATCCGCGTGCCGAGGACCTCGACGGCCAGGTCGCGCGCGGCGGGATGGCGGGGCGGGCGCGGCACGATTCGCCAGCGGCGGAAGGCCTCGCGGTTGGCGCGCCTCGCGTCCTCCGCGCCCGCGCCGCCGGCCACGTAGCCGTAGGCGCCCGGCGCCAGCCGCCGGCGCGCCTTCTCCTCCAGCTGCTCGACGCTGATCGCCTGGCCCGGGACCCGGCCCGCGACCTCGCCGGCGTGGATTTCGTTCTGGGAATTGCCCGGGGGCGCGGCCGCCGCCGGGCGGGCGTCGTGTTTCATCGGCGTTGAAGACTGGAGGAATCGCCGGCGCGGCGGGAGCCCGGCCGCGCGGCGCCGGTAATCTCGCCCGGGCCGCCCGGCTGTCAAATCCGGCGCGCCGATCATCGATGGCGGATTCTTCCTGTTCCACCACAGATCACACGGATCGGCACGGATGTCTTTTCACAGGAGGTCCCTGAGTCAGCAGAGAACCCGCCACATTCCTCTGTGTTCTTTGCGGCTTCCTGGAGGAGAAAGAACAATCCGAATTCAGATTTCTCCTTGCCCACGAATGCACACCAATCTTCACGAATTCACGCGCCCGCTTGGGAAGATTCGTGCCGATTCGTGTGCATTGGTGGGAGGGATGAACTTGAGCATCGAGTGCTGAACGTCGGGCGTTCTGCCGGAGCGACTTGTCGGCCGTCCGGTCATCGTGCATCCTTCACTGCCATGAACGTACCCCGCGCCCTCCGTCACCCCATCCTACCCGCCTGCCTCCTCGCCCTGGCGCTCGCGCCGCTCGCCGCCCCGGCCCGCGCCGCCGATTTCTTCCTGAAACCCGGCGACCGCGTCTGCTTCTACGGCGACAGCATCACGGAGCAGCGCTACTACGGCATGGACGTCGAGACCTTCGTCCGCACCCGCTTCCCGGGCCTGGCGGTCGAGTTCGTCAACGCCGGCGTCGGCGGCGACCGGGTCGGCGGCGGCTGGGCCGGCCCGATCGACCTGCGCCTCGAGCGCGACGTGTTCCCGTTCAAGCCCAACGTGGTCACGATCATGCTCGGCATGAACGACGCCGGCTACCGCGCGTTCGACGAGCAGATCTTCGCGACCTACCAGCGCGGCTACGAACACCTCATCGCCTCGCTGCAGCAGCACCTGCCCGGCGTGCGGATCGTGCTCCTCGAGCCCACGCCCTTCGACGACGTGACCCAGGCGCCCACGTTTCCCGGCGGCTACAACGCCGTGCTCCTGCGCTACGCCGGGTTCGTCCGCCAGCTCGCCGCCGCGCACCACCTGGACTGCGTCGACTTCATGACGCCGCTGGTCGACGTGGTGCAGAAGGCGCAGGCGGAGGACCCGAAGCTCGCCGGCGACGTGCTGCCCGGGCGCGTCCACCCCTCGGCGATGGGCGAACTGGTCATGGCCCAGGCGCTGCTCCAGGCCTGGGGCGCGCCGGCCACCGTCACCGCCGTCACGATCGACGCCGCCGCCGGCCGCGCCATCCAGTCCGGGAACACCACGGTCACCGCCGTCGCCGCCAGCGGCGGCGGGGTTTCCTGGACGCAGGCCGACGCCTGCCTGCCCTTCCCCATCCTCGGCCTGCACGAGACGTGGTGGCAGTTCCCGCCCACGGAGCGCGACTGGGGCTCGCTGTCGTTCTTCACCCCGGCGCCCGAGCCGAAATGGGAGGCGACCGATCCCGGCGCGGCCCAGATCGTGCGGCTGTCGGGCTTCTACGCCGCGCTGGACCAGGAGCCGCTCAAGGTCACGGGCCTCAAGGCCGGCCGCTACGCGCTCACGATCAACGGCGCGCCGGTGGGCGGGTTCGACGCCGGCCAGCTGGCGGCGGGGATCAACCTCGCCGAGTACCGCACGCCGATGATGGACCAGGCGCGGCAGGTGCTGGACCTGGTCTGGAAGCAGACGGCATGGCGGTTCTTCGCCTGGCGCGGCGTGCAGACGCAGCTCAGCTTCGACGCGGACCCGGCGGTGCAGCAGGCGGCGCAGGCCTTGATCGCCGCGCTCGAGGCGCAGCGGCAGGCCATCGCCCGGCAGGAATACGCCGCGGCCAGGCCCCAGCCGGCCCATTACGAGATCTCGATCGTCGGTCCTTAACCGCTAATCTTCGCTAATCGACGCTAACTTGTCTTGGTTCACCACTGATGCCCGCTGATTCGCAATGATGGGTTCACGCCCGGATCTCTTCCTTGAAGAAAAAGATCAGTGCCGATCAGTGTAATCAGTGGTGAAGGAGGGAACCGAGAATTCGGATTCCTTTTCTTACAGAAGCAAACGAAGGGAACGAAGGCGACATCAGCAGCTTCTTCGTTTCCTCCTGTGAAAAAGGCCGCCTGACTTGGCTTCCCTCTCGGAAAAGATCAGCGGAGATTAGCGTCCATTAGCGGTTGAGGAACGATTGGCTCTCCTTCATCCACCGGATGGCCGCGCCGCCTGTGCGGCGCGGCCCCGGAATAAGTCCCGGCTCTTCAATCCGCTGCCGGACGGCTTACGGGAACTCCTCGGTCAGCACGCCGTTGCCGTTGACCGTCAGCCGGTCGGCAACCACCTCGCCGTGCAGCGTGCTGTTGCCGTTGATGATCACCGTGCCGGCGGGCGCGACCACGTCGCCGTGGAACACCACGCCGCCGTTGAGCGTCAGGCCGCCACTCGCGATCCGCAGCAGGAGCCACTCGGCGTGCGTGCTGACGCCGACGGTGCCGTTGACCGTCACGCCGCCGGCCAGCGTGAGGATCACTGGGCCGGCGACCTGCAGCTGCGCGTTGCCGTTGAGCGTCAGCCCCTGGAGGTTGTAGACCGCCGCGTCGGTGGCGCCGGCCACCCCGAGGACGAAGCCGCCGCCGCCGTTGGCGATGAACGTCCCGTAGGTGCCGGGCGGCACCGCCACGGTGCCGGCGTTGCCGTTGAGCGTCAGGTTCCGCAGGGTCGCGAAATCGCCGACGGCCTGGCCGGCCTTGTTGACCGCGACGTCGCGCGTGCCGGCGGGCGCCGACGGCGCACCCACGACCGGCATCGCGATCGGATCGGTGCGGCGGACGACATGACGGAGCACGGCATTGCCGTTCAGCGTGACGGTGTAGTTGGACGGCGCCGCCGCGCCGGTGCCGTCCACCGTGCTGCCGTAGGTCGGGCGGCCGTTGAGCTTCACCGGCGGCGTACCCGGCACCAGAAGATCGCCGGACACCATCGCGCTGTTGAGCGTGAGGTTCTCCGGGAGCAGCACCTGGGCCGACCCGTCGATGTCGCCGTTGAGCGTCGGCGCATGGTTGATGAGCGCCGTGATCGTGACCACGAGCGTGTCGCTGACCGAGGCCGCGTAGTTCGGGTCATTGACCGTCGCGACCACCGCATAGGCGCCGGGGTTCACCGGCGGCGTGGCGCTGCCGTTGTAGGTGACGGTCACGGTGAGCCCGGCGGGATCCGTCGTCGCAGTCACCACGCGCGGCGTGCCGTCGTAGACCTGGTCCAGGCCGGCCAGCGCAATGGTCGCGGTGGCCTTCGCCACGGTGAAGCTCACGACCACGTCGGGGGCGGCGTGGAAGTTGCCGTTGCCCGGCTGCGAGGCCGCGAGGGTGACGTTGCCGGCGCCCGTGAGCGTGACCACGTTGCCGCTGACCGTCGCGGGTCCGCCGACGACCGTGTAGCCGACCGGCAGCCCGGAGCTGGCGCTGGCGGCGAGCGCGAACGGCGCATCCTTGAAGGTGTGCGGCCCGGGATTGGGGAACGTGATCGTCTGCCCGGCCTGGGCGATGACGAGCGTGTCGGCCGCGCCGCCGAAGTAGTTGGCGTCGGCCACGGTGGCGGCCACGGCGTAGTGGCCGGCGGCGGTCGGCGCGGTGGCGCCGCCGTCGTAGGTCACGGTGACCGCGAGGCCGGCGGGCACGGTGCCGACCGACACCGGGTGCGGTGAACCGTCATAGGTCGCGGCCAGGTTGCCGAGCGTGACCCCGGCGGCCGCCTTGTTGACCGTGAGCGTCGCCGCGGCGCTCGTCGCCGTGCCGACCGAGTTCGTCACGACGACGTCGTACGCCCCCGCGTCCGCGGTGGTGACGTGCGCCAGCGTGAGCGTGGCGCCCGTCGCGCCCCCGATCGCGGCGCCGTTGTGCCGCCACTGGAAGGCCGGCGCCGGCGTGCCCGCGGCGGTGACCCCGAAGGTGACGGTGTCGCCGACGGTGGCGGTCTGCGAGGCGGGCGGCACGGTGATCGCGGGCGGCGTCGTCAGGTTGAGCCCGACGACCACGGGGTCGTGGTCGGAGTAGCGGTACGGCGTGCCCGCGTTGACCGCCTGCTGGGCGGCCGATTTGTTCGCGACCGGGTACTCGTAGTACACCGGCTCGTCGGAATTCGCGTGCCAGGTGGCCGCGCCCGCGGCCTGCGCCGCGAGGGCCGGCGAGGCGAGCACGTGGTCGATGTGGCCGACCTCGCCGCTGAAGGCATAAGAGTAGCCGCCCACGCCCTCGGACTGCTCGATCAGGTTCACGTAGCCCGCGCCCTCCAGCACCGCGAGCGGGTCCTCCTTCGCGTAGGAGTTGAGATCGCCGACGATCAGCACGCGCGGATCGCCGCTGCCGGTCGGATCCGTCGCCAGCCACTGCACGACGGCCTGCGCCTCCTTTGTGCGGAGGTAGTTGTTGGTGCCCTGGCCGTCGCCCTGGTCGAGGTTCGGGTTGGGCGAGATGCCGTCGGTGAGGCTCGAGGCGCTGGCCTTCGCCCGGAAATGATTCACGCACAGGGTGAAGACCGCCCCGCTCGCCTTCTCGCGGAACGTCTGCGCGAGCGGATTGCGCGCGCTGAGGTTGAAATAGACGTTGTCCAGCATGGCCGGCGCCCCCACCGGCTCGACGGCCTGCACGCGATAGATGATCGCGCTGTGGATGTCGTCGGTCACGATGTCGACCGCCGCGGCGTTGACGAACGCGTAGGTCGTGCCGGGCGGTGCCGCGGCGTTGAGCGCGCTGACCAGGTCGGCGATCGCGCTCACCGGCCCGTAGCTGTCCGGCTGGCCGTTGGTGATGCGGTCGTTCTCGACCTCGGACAGGCCCATGAGGTCGGGCGTGAGGCTGAGGATGCCGGCCACGACCTTGGCGCGCTGGCGCAGGTATTCCGCGTAGGTGAGCGCGCCGCGCGAGGTCGGGAAGCCGCCGCCCGTGCCGTCGCCGTTCATGAAGTTCTCCACGTTGCCGAAGGCGACGCGCAGCGTGCCGCCGGTGGCCGGGGCCGCGGCGCGCGGGTTGGCGTCCGCCAGCGCCACCGCCTGCGTCGGCTCGATCACGTAGACGCCGAACTTGTCGTCCAGGATGCCGGTGAGCCCCGTGACCGTGCTGCCGGCGCGCCGCGTCGCGACCGCGGGATCGGCGCTGTTGAGGTATGGCGTCGGGTCCGGATAGGTCGTGCTCGTGCCGTCGTCGAGCACGAGCTGGTTGAGCAGGTTCGCCGCCTCCTGGGCCTGCGCGGGCGCGCCCGGGGCGACGATGTTGGTGGGCTCGAGCAGGCGCCCGTTGCTCACGAGCAGCTCGCCATAGTGGCCGAGGTCGTAGTTGTCGCTCACCGTGAGCGTCTGCGGGCAGGTGACGAGCATGCCCTCGTAGCGCTCGGCGTCGGTGGCCGACGCGAACGGCAGCGTGACCGGCACCGCGGGCGGCAGCGGATTCCCCGCGCTCACCCGGAGGAAGCCGATGACCGGGCTGATCTCCGTCTCCGTGTGCGGCGCCGTGCCGTATTCCACGACCGTGCCGACGACGTTGACGTAGTCGCCCACGGTGACGCTGTCGGTGTTGTCAAAGACGTAGATGCCCTCGGAGGTCGCCGGATCGTCGTCCCACGCGGCCTGGGGCGCCTCGAGATAGAAGCCGCCGATGCGATCCGCGCCCTGGAAGCTCGCCACGACGACGCCCTGCACCATGACGGTCTGGGAGACGACGGGGCTCGTCAGCCCGCTGCCCTGCACCGCGTGGATCGCCAGCGGGACGGGCGCCAGCGTGGCGAAGCTCGAGGTAAAGTCCGCCGCGGGATGCAGCGTGCCCGTCGCCTGGTCCGTCACCGCCGCCGCCAGCACGGTGAGCGTGACCGTCTCGCCCAGCGCGAACGGCGCGTCGGGGGTGAGGGTGAAGCTCTTCGGGCCGCCCGCCACCGTCGCCGTGTGGGCGCCGCTGGCGCTGCCGGCGAGGGTGAACCACGTGCCGCTCACGTCCACCGCCTTGTTGAACGTGACGGTGACCGGCGCGCCCGGCGCGACCCCGGTGGCGCCGTCGGCCGGCGTCACGGCGGTGACCGCCGGCGGCACCGGCGTCCCCACCGCCGTGGTGAGGGTGACCGCCAGGTCATCGATCCGCCAGTTGGCGGTGCCGGACGCGGGCGAGCCCGCGCCGTTGTAGCCGAAGATGCGGAAGGTGATCTCCGCCCCCGTGTCGGTCGTGAGCGGGGCGATCGTGGGCGTCTGCAGCGCCCAGGTGCTGGTGTTGGCCAGCGCGCCCGAGACAATCGGCGTGGTGAAGCCGTCGAGGCTCGTGAACACAGCGAAGGCCTGCGGGCCCGTGCCGGTGCTGCGCGAACCAAAGCTCAGTCCCGTCACGGTGAGCTGCTTGTTGTAGTCCGGCGTGAGGGTGAACTCGAAGTAGGCCGAGCCGTTGGCGCCCTGGTTGAGGGCCCCGATGCGGTCCGCGGCGCCGGCGTTGAACTGGCCGGAGGCGCCGGTGTAGCCGCTCGAGGCCGAGGTCGTCGTCAACAGGGTCGTCGTGCCGTTGTTGTTGCCGCTCGTGAGCGCGCCCCCGGTCACGTCCGCCGGCAGCCCGGTCGGCGTCGCCACGCCCGCGGTGGTGCCGAAGTTCCACTGCAGCGTGCTGACGGCGGGCGGCGCCGGGTTGACCGTGAGCGTCGCCGGGTTGCTGACCGCCGGCGGGTTCACGCCGTTGCTGACCACGACGTCATAGCTGCCGGCGAAGGCGGCGGTGACGCCGGTCAGCGTCAGCGTGGCCGTGGCCGACCCCGTGACGAAGCTGCCGTCGGTCAGGTTCGCCCCGCCGAAGCGCCACTGGTAGGTGAAGGGCGGCGTGCCGCCCGCCGCCACGGTGAAGCTGGCCGTGTTACCGGCGGTCACGGTCTGGGACACCGGCTGGGTCGTGATGCTCGGCGCGACCGCGAGCGGGTTCACCGTCAGGACCGCGGCATCGCTCGTCGCGTCGCCGGCGGAGTTGCTGACGACCACGTCATAGCTGCCGCCGTCGCCCGTCGTGACGCCCGTCAGGGTGAGCGTGTCGCTCGTCGTCCCGGAAATGCTGCCGCCGTCGCTCAGGGCCACGCCGCCCTTGCGCCACTGGTAGGTGAACGGCGCGGTGCCGCCCGCGGCCACGGTGAAATGCACCGTGTCGCCCGCGTTGACGGTCTGCGTCGCCGGCTGCGTGGTGATGGTCGGGGCGACCACGACCACGCTCGTGGCCGGCGCGAAGGCCAGGCCGCGAAACACCGTGTTCGGCGCGCCGAGGGCCAGCGTGCTCAGGGTGCCGCTGGGCGCGGCGTTGTAGCCGGAAGTGTCGGTGTAGGCATAGAGGGTGCCGACGGAGGTCGTGGCCCCGGACGCGTAGAGCGTCACGGTCGAGCCGGCGACCTGGCCCGTCACCGCGCGCACGTTGGCGACCGTGATCGTGCCCTTCAGCGTCCAGCTGCCGCTGACGAGGGCGTATTTCTGGATGCCGGCGCCCGAGGAGTCATCGGCCACATAGACCGTGTCCGGGCCCGGGCCGGCGCCGAGGGTGGCGAAGAAATAGCCGTAGGGGCTGCCGCCGCTCGTCGGGAAGCCCGGCAGGTTGACGGTCGTCTGGCCCGAGGTCGTCGGCAGGCCGCCGTCGATCGTGGCGAGCCGGAATGCGCCGGAGGCCGAGCTGGTGTAAAGCTGTCCGCCGAAGATGCCGAGCACCCGCAGGTTGACGACGGTGGTGGAGAGCTGGACCGAGGTGGTCCCGCCGAAGGTCGCGTAGCGGGCGCCGCCGGCGCCGCCGGCCACCCAGAGGGCCGTCCCGTCGGTGGACGCGGCGCTGCGCGGGTTGCTGCCCGTGGAGAAATCGGTGAGCGCCGTCGTGGTGTCGACCGTGCCGTCGGCCGCCGCGCGGGCGACCACGCGGTTGACGGAGGCGGAGCTCGAGGTGGTGACCGACCCCGCGCCCGGCGCGGCGTCGTAGCCCGCCAGCACCAGATACCGGCCGTCCACCGAGAGCGCGAGCGCGCCCTCGGAGGTGGCGGTGCCGCTCAGGGAGAACTGGCGGTTCGGCAGGCTCGGCGCGGTGGGCAGGGCGACCGACTGCACGAGGGCGCCGGCCGGGGTGTACTCATCGAGGAACACGGCGGCGGCCGAGCTCGAGAGCGCCGCGGAGCCGGTGCCGACGCGGACGACCACGAGATTTCCGGGAGTGAATGCCGCGGCCCGGGCGGCCGGGCAGAGCGACACGAAGCCAACGGTGAACGCAACCAGCAGACGCGCGGCGTTCATGCGCAAGGATGCAATGAACATGGAAGAGCGGGACCTGTCCCGAAACTTGGTCTGCGCCCGCGGCGCAGGCAATCCGCAAACGCAACGATTGGGTGACTTCGCGCCCGGCGGAATGGCGGAGGCCGGATCCTCTTTTCACCACGAATCCACACGAATGGGCACGGATGCTTCTTTCACAGGAGGCCGCTGAGGGCACAGAGAGACAGGCAATCGGTAGGGCCGGCGCTCGACGCCGCGCCGGTCGATCTTTTCTCACGGGAGCAAACCGAGGGAACTGGGAAATCGGATCTTTTCTCTTACAGAAGTTCGCGAAGGGAACGAAGGCGTCATCCGCAGCTTCTTCGCTTCCTCCGTTACCTCCTGTGAAGAAAGAATCCTGATTCTTCTCTTTTCACAGGAGTTCGCAGAGGACGCGGAGAACAATCCTCTGCTGCCTCTGCGTCCTCCTGTGAAAACAGACCTCTGATTACTCTTCTCTCACAGGAGCAAACGGAGGGAACCGAGGCGCAAGACCATTAATTCTCCGATCCCTCCGTTTCCTCCTGTAAAGAAAAGAAATCCGCGGCATCAGTGCCGATCAGTGTCATCAGTGGTGAAAAAAGGATCCGCCTTCCGCTCTCCGACCAGCTTCGTGTGCATTCGTGTCCATTCGTGGTGGCAAGATGACCCGACCGTTGAGCGTTGCCCTTCGGTGGATTGCCCGTAACTTTTGCGTCCGCCGGCGGTTCTTCTCCCCGGCGCCACCCCGCCCCGCATGGGCCTTCTCCAGGACTTCCGCTATGCCGGCCGCACGCTGCGCAAGAGCCCCGGCTTCACGCTCGTCGCCGTCGCCACCCTCGGCCTCAGCCTCGGCGCGAACACGGCCATCTTCAGCTACATCAACGCCGTCCTGCTTCAGCCCCTGCCCTACCCCGGCGCCGACCGCATCGTCCGCGTGCTCGAGTCGCCCCCCGGCGGCGGCCGCAACGGCATCTCCACCCTCAACTTCCTCGACTGGCAGAAGCAGAACGCCTGCTTCGAGTACCTCGCCGCCCAGACCGGCGGCAACGTCTCCCTCACCGGCGTCGACGAGCCGATCCAGATCCCCGGCGCCCGGGTCTCGGCCCGCTTCTTCGACGTCTTCGGCTTAAAAGCCGCCCTCGGCCGCACGTTCCTCGACGGCGAGGACCAGGTCGGCCGCGACCACGAGGTCGTCCTGAGCGACGCCCTCTGGCGCTCCCAGTTCGGCAGCGACCGCACCCTCGTCGGCCGCACCATCCGGCTCGACGGCGAGGCCTACACCGTCGTCGGCGTGCTCCCGGCCGGCACGCCCTTCGAGCGCGGCTACCCCCGGCTCTGGCGCCCGCTGGCGTTCAAGCCGGAGAACATGACGCGCAACTTCCACTGGATGGGCGCCATCGGCCGCCTCAAGCCCGGCGTCACCCTCGGGCAGGCCCAGGCGCAGATGACCGCGATCGGCGTGCGCATCGCCCACGAC
>DATJUU010000177.1:0-4706 GCA_035502155.1 Opitutaceae bacterium | reverse complement strand
CGTCGACCCGGACGTCCCGATCGAGGAGGTCGCCGGCGCGGTGAAGGACCTGATCCGGCAGGGCAAGGTGAAGCACTTCGGCCTGTCCGAGGCGGGCGTGAAGACGATCCGCCGGGCGCACGCCGTCCAGCCGGTCACCGCCCTTCAGAGCGAATACTCGCTCTGGTGGCGGGAGCCCGAGGCCGAGATCCTCCCGACCCTGGAGGAGCTCGGGATCGGCTTCGTGCCCTTCAGCCCGCTGGGCAAGGGGTTCCTCACCGGCAAGATCGACGCGAACACCAAGTTCGACGCCGGGGATTTCCGGAACGTCGTGCCCCGGTTCACGCCCGAGGCCCGGAAGGCCAACCAGGCCCTGGTCGACCTGCTGACCCGCATCGCGGCGCAAAAGCAGGCGACGCCCGCGCAAATCGCGCTCGCGTGGCTGCTGGCGCAGAGGCCCTGGATCGTGCCGATTCCCGGGACCACGAAGGTCCACCGGCTCGAGGAAAACATCGGCGCCGCCAGCGTGGAGCTCACGCCCGCCGACTTGCGCGAAATCACCACCGCGGCGGACGCGATCCCTCTGCAGGGCGCCCGTTACCCGGAGCACCTGCAGAAACTCGTCGGGCGATGAGCGCGCGCTGCGTCAGGCGGCGATGACTTTGAATACAACTCGTGGCGCATGATCCCGGGCGACTTCCGCGCCAAGGTAAGGTATGATCACCCCATTGTCATGAACGAGAACATCACAGGTAAAGTCGTCGTCATCACGGGAGCGAGCAGCGGCTTGGGCGAGGCGACCGCCCGGCTGCTCTCCGCCCAAGGCGCCATCCTCGTGCTGGGCGCGCGGCGGGCTGACCGGTTGCAGGCATTGGCGAACGAGCTGGTGGCCCGCGGCGGCAAGGCGCTCGCCGTCGTCACCGATGTCACAGACCGCCACCAGGTCAAAAAGCTCGTCGACACTGCCGTGGAGCGATTCGGGCGGATCGACGTCATGCTCAACAACGCGGGGCTGATGCCGCAGTCCCGACTCGAGCGCCTGCACGTCGACGAGTGGGACCGGATGATCGATGTGAACATCAAGGGCGTGCTCTACGGCATCGCCGCCGCGTTGCCGCACATGATGCGGCAGAAAGCCGGGCACATCATCAACGTCTCCTCGGTGGCCGGGCACAAAGTCGGTCCCGGCGGCGCGGTCTATTCCGCGACCAAGCACGCGGTGCGGGTCATCTCCGAGGGCCTGCGGCAGGAGGTGAAGCCGTCCAACATCCGGACGACCATCATCTCGCCCGGCGCCGTGGCCACGGAGCTGCCGAACACCGTCACGGATCCCGACGTCCTCCCGCGGATCCGGAAACTGTACCAGGAAGTCGCCATTCCCGCCGACTCCTTCGCCCGGGCCGTCGTGTTTGCGATGAGCCAGCCGGAGGAAGTCGACATCAACGAGATTCTGTTCCGCCCAACGCGCCAGGAGTTTTGAGCCGCGCCGTCCCTCAACCACCGGAGTTCACCATGGAAATCAAACGCAGTGGATCCCAGCCTTCGGCCCGGGGGCCCGCCGACTGGTTCACCGGCACGGTGCGCATCGACCCCCTGTTCCCGGTGACGCCGCCGGCGCGCGCCGCGGGCAACGCCGTCACGTTCGAGCCCGGCGCCCGCACCGCCTGGCATACCCATCCGCTCGGCCAGGTGCTGGTCGTCACGGCCGGCTGCGGCCGCGCGCAGCGCTGGGGCGGGCCGGTTGAGGAAATCCGGCCCGGCGACGTCGTGTGGTTCGCGCCGGGCGAGAAGCACTGGCACGGCGCCGCGCCCGCCACAGCCGTGAGCCATATCGCCATCCAAGAGCAGCTCGACGGCAAAGCCGTCGAATGGATGGAAAAAGTCAGCGACGAGCAATATCGTGGCTGAATCGGCGGTAGCTCTGCGGGTCATTGCGAGGCACCGCGCGATGGCGCGGCGCAGAAGCAATCCAGCCCTTCGACCAGCTCAGGGTCCCGAGCGAAGTCGAGGGACCGGATCGCCATCAGCCTTCGCCGAGGCTTCGGCCGACAGGCGGCCCGCCCGGCGGGCCTTGCGATGACAAAACATTTTGAAGACACGTCCAGCTGTTGCTCGGCGTGAGCAATCCGGCGGAACGAAGTGTCGTCACCCAAGAGCTTGTTGTACAATCGCCTGCGGAGAGCCTAGTCAGATTCTGGTCGAATTCGCTTGCACTAGACAACCAGTCAACTATGTTTCGCGCCATGGGTAGAACCTCAGACGCAGACGAGAGACTGATGACCGCCGCCCTGGACCTCATGTGGGATGAGGGATACAGCGCCGTGACGATTGACGAAATCTGCGCGCGCGCCGACGTGCGCAAGGGCAGCTTCTACTACTACTACAAATCGAAGGCGGAGTTGGCGGTGGCCGCGCTGGAGAAGCTCTGGACCGGCGAGTGGATGCCGCGGCTGGACCGGGAATTCTCCGCGGCCGCCGAACCGCTCGACCGGATCGCCAATTATTTGGCGGGGCTCTACGCCCGCCAGACGGAAAACGTCAGGAAACACGGCAAGGTGCTGGGCTGCCCCATCGGCTCCGTCGGCAACGAGGTGAGCACGCTGGAGATCGACGTGAACGCCAAGATCCGCGAGATCATGGGCCGCAAACGGCGCTACTTTGAGTCGGCCATCCGCGACGCCATCGCCAACGGCTCGATTGAGCCGTGCGATCCCGTGCAGAAGGCGCAGTCGATCGAGTTCCTGGTCCAGGGTGCGCTCAGCCAGGCGCGCATCTTGAACAACGCGGATCTCCTGCGTGACCTGCCGGCCACGGCGCTGCAGATGCTGCGACCAAAAGCCGCGGTCACCACGGGTGCAGCACGGTAGCTGCCTCGAGGTCGCTGGAAATCACGCAAGTCATTACTAATCAGAATCTTATTGTTTCAAATACCTAGCTAATTAGTCAACTACTCAACCACTTCCTGCCATGACCTCCTTCATTTCGAACTCCTCCAAGTCTTTTGCCCGGGGCGCCGCGGGACTGCGCTTCTCGGGCGCGCAACGGCGCCTGGCTTCATCGATCTCCGCGGGCGTCCCCGCTTGGTCGCGTCTGGGAGGCTCTGCTGCGGAAAGCAGCGAGGACCTCGTCGCCAGCTTCTGGACGCCGGGCCTGCTCGATCACCTGCAGGAGCCGGTCACCCGCTACCACGAATGAACCCGGTCGCCCACCACCGCCCGCCAGCGCACCTCCTCACCCTTCGCACTCTTCAATCCACCATGAACTCGATTTCCGCCACCGCCACTCCCGAGGTCCTTCCCTCTCCCGACCGCACCGCGCCCGGCCACCATCACCCGGCGCCGGTTGAAACCGCGGCGTATGCGGCCAACCCGGGCAACCGCCTCGTCATCGAAACGACCGTGACCGAAGAGGAGTCGCCGACGAACGCGGCGGCGCCGGAATCCCCCGCCCCGCGGAAGTCCACGCGCCTCCGGAAAATCCTAGCCGGCCTTGCCCTCGCGGTCGCCGCGGCGGCGACCGTCATCTACTACCAGATGTTCGTCGCGCCGTACGAGTCGACCGACGACGCGTTCATCGAAGCGGACGTCACGCCGATCGCCCCGCAGGTCGCCGGCCGCGTCGCCCGGCTGCTGGTCGCCGACAACCAGCCGGTCGAACGCGGCCAGCTGCTGGTGGAGATCGATCCGCGCGATTTCCAGGCGAAGCTCGACCAGACCCGGGCCATCCTCACCGCGGCGCAAAGCCGGCTCGAGCAGGCGCGGGCGCAGTTCGCCGTCGACCAGGCGAAGATCGGCGAGGAACAGGCCAACGTCGCCGCCGCCACCGCGGAGGCCGCCCATGCCGCAGCCGATTCGAAACGCTTCCAGGCCGTGGGGACCCTCGGAGTCTCCGACAGCCAGCTCGACCTCGCCGACACCCGGGCCCGTTCGACCGCGGCCGATCTCGACGGGGCGCGCAACAAGCTCCTCGCCGCCCAGGCGCAGGTGCACCTCGACGAGGCGAATCTCCAGAGCGCCGCGGCCGCGATCGCCGGCGTCCAGGCCGCCGTCCGGGAGGCCGAGCTGAACCTGTCCTACACGCGGGTCACCGCCCCGGCCGCCGGCGTGGTCACGCACCGCGGGGTCGAGGCCGGCGCCTACGTCCAGGCCGGCCAGGCGCTGCTCGCGCTCGTGCCCCGCCGGGTGTGGGTGGTGGCGAACTTCAAGGAGACGCAGCTCGCGCACATGCGGTCGGGGCAGCCGGTGAAGCTGACGGTCGACGCCTATCCGCAGCTCGAGCTCGCGGGTCACGTCGACAGCATCCAGACCGGCTCGGGCGCCCGCTTCAGCCTCCTGCCGCCCGAGAATGCGACCGGCAATTTCGTCAAGGTCGTCCAGCGCGTCCCGGTGAAGATCGTGCTCGACCGCCTCCCCGGCGCCCCGTTCGTGCTCGGGCCCGGCATGTCGGTTGTGCCGGAAGTCCGGGTCCAGTGACGCCGGCGCGAACCCCCGCCCATCCTTCGTCGCCATGAATCCCGGCACCCCGGAGCGCACCGTCAATCCCTGGTTCGTCGCCACGGCGGTCATGCTCGGCGCGTTCATGGAGGTGCTCGACACCTCCATCGCCAACGTGTCGCTCAGCCACATCGCCGGCAGCCTGTCGGTGTCCACCGACGAGTCCACCTGGGTGCTGACGACCTACCTGATCTCGAACGCGATCGTCATCCCGGCCACCGCGTGGTTCGGGCA
>DATJUU010000176.1:0-13120 GCA_035502155.1 Opitutaceae bacterium | reverse complement strand
GATGGCCCGGCCGATACCGGAGCCGGCGCCGGTGACTAGGGCGGTTTTGCCGGTCAGGTCAAACACGGTAGATCCTCTCGGCGTTGCGGTGAAAGAGTTGCGCCCGCTGCACGGCGGTCGCCCCGCGCGCCAGCCAGCGGGTCGCCTCGACCCAGCGCGCGAGCGGCGCGGCCAGCGTACACACCGGCCAGTCACCGCCCCAGACGACGCGGTCCCACCCGAAGCACTCCAGCACGTGCTCCACCCACGGGCGCAGGTCGTCGGCCGTCCACCGGACCGGATCGGCGTAGGCGATCAGGCCGCTGAGCTTGCAGGCGACGTTGGGCAGCGCGGCCAGCGTGCGGATGTGCTCGCGCCACGGATCCAGCGCCCGGCCCTTCACGTCGGGCACGCCGCAATGGTCGAGGATGAAGGTCACTTGGGGGCACCGGCGGACGAGGTCGATGCCGGCCGGCAGCTGGCGGGCGAGCACGCAGAGGTCGAAGGTGAAGCCGAACTCGGGCAGGAGCCGGAGGTTCTCGGCGAACCGCGGCTCCGCCGAAAGCGCGTCGGGCTGGGTGTGCAGCACGCGGCGCACGCCGCGCACCTTGGGCAGTTTGGCCAGCTCCTCGAGGTGGGAGCGGAACCCGTCGCGCTCGGGCCGCCCGCTGGCGACGATTCCGGCGATGAGCGGGTGGCGCTCGGCCAGCGCCTGGAGGTGGCGGGCCTCGGCGAGCAGGTGGGGCTCGTCGACGTCGCATTCGATGAAGACCGTCTTGGCGATCCCGAGCCCGGCGGCGGCGGAAGCGTAGTCGTCGAGCAGGAAGCTGCGGTGCAACGCGGGGATCCCGTTGGTCCAGGAGTAGGGGAACCGGTTCAGGTCCCAGAGGTGCTGGTGGGTGTCGACGAGCGGCATGGGGGACGCGGCTCAGGTGGCGGGGTTCGCGAGATAGTTGCCGTAGGTGATGAGGCCGACGGCGCCGAGCAGGAGCGCGATGGCCGCGGCGATGCACAGCTGGGTCGAGCGCCGGCAGGCCTTCCACTCGCCGATGACCACGCCGAAGCCGCAGCTCATGAGGATGAGGATGATCATGTGGATGGCCCCGCTGGAGAACAGGAACGTGCCCATGCGCACGTGGCCGAGGCCGTAGAAGAAGAACTGCATGTACCAGAGCAGCCCGGTGAGGAACGCCAGGGAGTAGTTGCGCCCCAGCCCCGCGCCGTCGGGCGTGCGCGCGTACTCGCCCCAGCTCCGGGCGCGGGTGGCGAGCCAGCCGGCATAGAAGAGCGTGGTGGTGAAGGCGCCGGGATTGGAGAAGAGATAGATGACGTTGTCCTCGAAATGGCCGGCGCCGTACTTCGCCGCCACGTCGGCCACCGGCTGCGCCGCCTGCAGCGAGAAGTTGAACACCGCCGAGAGCACGCCGGCGAGGAGGACGATCGGCAGCCCGACCCGGGGCCGGAAGCCCGCCGCCGCCTCGGACGAGAGCTCACGCTCCTTGCGGAACCCGGCCAGCCCGGCCACCGCCATCGCGCCGCCGCCCAGGAGGACCCCGCCGACCACGTAAACGCCCGCCGAGCTGGCGAGCGTCCGGGCGAGCTGGCCGCTCAGCGCCGGCGGCAGCAGCGTGCCCAGCACGCAGGAGACGCCGATGGCGATCGCGTAGGTGAGCGAGTAGCCGATGTAGCGGATGGAGACGCCGAAGGCGATGCCGCCGACGCCGTAGAGCGCGCCGAGGAGGTAGGATTTGAGCATCGCGTCCTTCGGGGCCGCGGCCAGCACCGCCCCGAGATGCGGCACCGTGAGCCAGGCGAAGACGTAGGGCAGGACCAGCCAGCACATCGACGCCTGGGCCAGCCAATAGGTCTGCCAGCTCCATTTGTGGAGGTACCGCTGGGGCGCATAGCACAGCGCGGCGCTGGTGGCGCCGACGGCGTGGAACAGGGTGCCGAGGAGGGGATTGGAGTCGGGGGGCATGGGGTGGGGGCGTGGGGGGTATGGGAGAATTGGAGAATGGGAGAATGGGTCGCGCGGACCGCGATCAGAGGGCGAATTCGGATTGGATGGCCGCAGTGTGCTGGCCGACGCGCGGGGCGCCGCGGCGCGCGGTGTAGCGCTCGCCGTCGATCGTGATCGGGCAGCGCGTGGTGCGCAGGGCCGGGCCGTCGTCGCGGACCACCTCCTGCACGAATTCCAGGGCGCGGAAGGCGTCGGTCTGCCAGAGCTTCGGCCAGCTGAGCACCTCCGCGCACCAGTAGTCGGCCGGCTCCAGTCGGCCGAGCCAGTGCCGCGTCGGCCGGTTCCTGAGGTGGCCGGCGATCAGCCGCTTGATCTCATCGCGCCGGGTAAACCAGGTGGCCGGGTCGGCGTAGGCTGCCAGGGCCGGCAGCTCCAGCAGTTCGCCCAGTTTCGTCACCGGGCCCATCGCCAAGGCAAGGAAGCCGTCGGCGGTGGCATAGATGCCGTAGGGCGCACCGAGGTAGGCGTGGGCGTTGTTGACCGCGCTGCGCTGCGGCTCGCGGCCGCCGTCGTTCAGGAAGGTGGTGAGCACCTCGAACTGCAGGTCGAGCACCGATTCGAGCAGGTTGACCTCGACGAGGCCGCCGCGGCCGGTGACGCCCCGCCGCACCAGCGCCGCGAGGATGCCCTGGACGAGGTGGGCGCTGGCGGTGAGGTCGGCCACCGACAGGCCGAAGGGCACGGGCGGCTGGCCGGCGTCGCCGTTGAGGAACGGCAACCCGGACACCGCCTGCGCCAGCAGGTCCTGCCCGGGCTTCCCGGCCCACGGGCCGGTGCGGCCGTAGCCGGTGACGACGCCGTAAACCAGTCGCGGATTGAGGGCGGCGCAGGCCTCGGCCCCGAGGCCGATCCGCTCCATCACCCCGGGCCGGAAATTCTGGATCAGGACGTCGGCACGGGCCACCAGCCGTTTCACGCGGGCCAGCTCGTCCGGCTGCTTGAGGTCGGCCGCATAGCTCTGCTTGTTGCGGTTGATGGAGTGGAACAGCGTGCTGTCGCCATCGAGGCCGAGGTTGGAGATGTAGAGCTGGCGGCCGATGTCGCCGGCGCCGGGCCGCTCGATCTTGATCACCCGCGCCCCGAGGTCCGCCAGCCGCGTCGCGGCCCACGGGCCGGCGAGGAACTGGGCGAAGTCGAGGACGAGCAGGCCGTCGAGGGGTTTCATGGCGGGAAGGGCGCGGCGCGGTGCAGGGCGTCGAGCTGGGCCAGGGCCGCGGCGTCGGCGAGGGTACCGCGCAGGGCGGCATGGACGACCGGGCCGGCGCGCTCCTGGAAGCTGATCGCGCCGTCGTGTCGGGGCCGCACCCAGGCGCGGTCGAGGGCCGGCAGGGTCCGGGCGAAATAGTCGCCGGTGAAGCGGTTGTTCGCCGGGTCGAGCCAGGCGCCGCGGTGGCCGGGCTGGCCGCCGGCCGCGGTGTAGAGCGTGCGCTGGATGACGGGCGAGGCGACGAACCGGGCGTAGGCGAGGGCCCGGGCGGCGCGCGGGCGCCGCGCCGAGACCGCCAGCCCGGCGCCGCCGAGCACGGTGCGCAGCGGGGCGCCGGCGAAGGTCGGCGGCTCGCCGAAGGTCAGCCGGTGGCCGGCGCCGCCGGCCCGCGCGTAGTTGGAGTAGCCGTAGGCCATCGGGCAGTAGAGCAGCCGGGTGTTCCCGGCGGCGGCCACGAGCTCGTGCGAGGCGATGGGATTGCGCTCCCAGATGCCCCCGTCGCAGAGACTCAGCAGCCCGCGCAACCGGTCCAGCGCGGCCCGGCCGACCTCCGCGGACACGACGCGGTCGGGGGCCCGGAACGGCTCCTCGCCGAGCGCCAGGCACAGGGCGTAGAAATTCATCAGGCAGTTGACCGGCGCGGCCGGGACCTCGACGTGCCCGCGCCGGGCCAGCGCGATCACCTCGTCCCACGTGCGCGGCGGCGGCCCGAGCGGCGCCAGCAGGTCGTCGCGCCAAAACGCCACCGGCGCGGCGGCGTCGATGGCCAGCGCCCACTGGTGCCCGCCGGCCGCATAGCAGGCGTGCGAGGCCCCGACGGCATTGGCCGCCTGGTCGGCGAGGAAGCCGGCCGGCAATTGGACGTCGAGCGGCAGCAGCAGGCGGTGGCGGGCGGCCTCGCCGACGAACGGATGGTCGAGCACGATCAGGTCGTAGTCGGCCGCGAGGCGGCCAAGGGAAGCCTCCTCGAAGGCGCGCAGCGGCCGCCGGTCCCATGCGATCTCGACGCCGGGATGCAGCTCGGCAAAGTGCCGGGCCGTGGCCTCCAGCGGCTGATACCCCCGGGGGTGGTCCCAGGTGATGCCGCGGAGCGGCCGCCGGGCGGTGCCCGGGGGGGCAGGACGGCGCCGGGCGCCGGCCGCGCAAGGCGGAGCGACGGGATTCACAGGGTGCGGGCCGCGGCGACGAGGGCCGCGAGCTTGGCGCGGGTGATGTCGAGGGGCACGTGGCCGAAGCCGCACTCGCTCGTGAGCACGAGGCGCTCGCGGGGGAAACGCGCCAGCGCGGGTTCGAGCCGCCGCCGCACGACCGCGGTCGTCTCGACGTCGTCGCTGCGCTGGTCGATCACCCCGAGGGCGAGGTCGCCGCGGAAGGGCCACAGGTCCCAGAGGGTCATGAGGTCGTAGCCGAGCGTGCAGTGTTCGAGTGACACCTCGTCGATCTTCACCTTGGCGAACGCCGGCACGAGGTCGTGGTAGCGGGTGAAGTAGACGCGCTTGCGCCGCGGATTGCCGCCGCAGACGTGCAGCCCGACGCGGGCGCGGCCGCGCAGCGAGTCGATCAGCTCGTTGAGGATGTCGGCCGCCCACGGCGCCTGCGCCGGCGACTCCGTCCACATCGGCTCGTCGAACTGCACGCAGTCGCAGCCGGCGTCGAGCACGGCGTCCAGCTCTTCCGCCAGCACCCGGGCCCATGCGCGGCAGAGCGCCGGCTCGTCGGGGTAAAGATCCGGGCGCTCGTTGACGCTGAAGCGGGTGAGGACGTGCGGCCCGGTGACGGTCTGCTTGACGCGCACCCCGGCCGGGGCCGAATCCCGGGCCAGCTTCCACCAGCGGGCGAGCTGGAAGCGCGGATGCTTGATCTCGCCCACCACTCGCGGGCACTCGATGCCGAAGCCGGCGGTGCCGAAGCTCTTTTTCACCATTTGATCAAACGACACACCGTCGACGCGCCGCTGGTAGAAGTAGTACATGTTCTCCCGGTAGCCCTCGCCGTCGGTGATGGTGTCGAGGCCGAGGCCGGCCTGGTCGCGCGCGGCCCAGCGGACGAGCTCGGCGGTCTCGGCGTCGCTGAGGCTGGGCTTTTTCAGCGTGTCCTCGACGGGGGTGGGGCGCGGATAGCTGCCGACAACGGTGGTGCGGTAGGGCATGGGGGAAGGAGGTCAGAAGTCAGAGGCCAGATGCCAGAAATCAGCGGGCAGAGACGCGATGCTGGGGCGGGCCGGTGGCAGGTTCTTGTTACTTGGTTCTTGTCACTTGTTACTCTTGCATTTCACACCGCGGGGAGTCCCCGCTCGGCGCGGGCCTCGTTGATGTGGGCGCGGATGCCCTCGGCCAGCGGCCGGGGCGTGAAGTGGAGCTCGGCGCGCAGGCGCGAGCCGTCCATGCGGTCGATGAGCGGCGTGCCGGGCTTGGATTCGTCGAAGGCGATTTGCGCGCCAGGCAGCCAGCGGCGGACGTGGGCCGCGACCTCGGCCGCGGTGGCCGACTCGCCGCCGCAGTTGTAGGCGAAATGGGCGGGGCGGTCGCAGAGCGCCAGCCGCACGAGCTGCTCCGCGCAGTCGTCGACATAGATCCACACGTCGCGGGTGGCGGCGGGGAAGGGCAGGACGACGGGCGCGCCGACGGCCGGACGGGAGGCGAAGTCGCCGGCCCAGAGCACGGAGCCGCGCTTGCGCCCGTGACCGAAGACGACCGGCGGGCGCAGGCAGGCGAGACTCACGCCGTGGCGCTGCACGTACTTCCGGGCCATGTACTCGTTCAGCACCTTCATCATGCCGTAGGTGAAGTGGTGCTGGGACGGGGGCGCGAAATCGTCCTCGGTCACGTCGCGGTCGCCGTAGAAATCCTGGCGCGCGCCGTAGTAGGTCTCGCTGCTGGTGAACACGAGCCGCCGGAGGCCGCGGCGGCGCACCGCCTCGAACAGATTGGCCATGCCGACGACGTTCACCCGCGCCGCGAGCGGCGGGTCGGCCTCGCACTCCGCGCTCATCAGGTAGGCGAGGTGGATGACGTGGGTGATGCCGGGGTGGGCGTCGAGCACCCCGAGCACGGCGGCGAGGTCGCCCACGTCGGCGGTGGCGAACGCCAGGGGCGTCGAGCCGGCGCGGGCGCGGAGGCGGTCCGCCACCTCCGGGTCGCCGCCCAGGTCGAGGGCGACCACGGGCAGGCCGCGGGCCAGCAGGTTGGACACGACGCGCCAGCCGATGAAGCCGGTGCCGCCGGTGACGAGGAATTTCATGTGGCGGGGATGGGGGTGGCGCCGGCGGCGCTGGAGCGGTAGGCGGCCTCGACCACGGCCATGGTGCGCACGGCGTCATCGACGCTGATGGGCGGGTCGCGGGTCTCGCCGCCGGCGAACCGCATCACGCCGGCCATGGTGCCGATGAAGGCGTGCGGGTACCAGTTGCCGGCGAGCGGCACGCGGCGCCAGGGGCCGGGGCGGCCGCCGGCCCGCAGGGTGCAGTATTCCAGGGCGTCGGGCTCGCCGCGGGGATAATTCAGGAGCAGCCCGAGGTGGGCCTTGATCGCGCCGCGGGTGCCCTCCCACTTGATGTAGCTCTCCTGGTGGCGCGGGCCGAACTCGTGGCTGTGGTTGGTGGTGATGTTGGCGCGCACGAGGTCGCCGTAATCGAGCACGATGTTGCTGCGCGTTGACGCGAGGCGGCGCGACTTCGGCGAGCGCAGGGTCTTGGCGTAGACGCCGCGGGGCTCGCCGAGGAACGACCGGATCAGGTCCACGTAATGGATGCTGTGGTAGAGGATCTCGACCCGGGGCACCTTCTCGAGGAACGTCCAGAGCTGCCACGGCATGTAGACGGTGACGCGGGCTTCCACGTCGTGGAGCTCGCCGATCACGCCCCGGGCGATGAGGTCGCGGGCGGCGAGGACGCAGGGGGCGTAGCGCAGCTGGAAATTGACCCCGGCCCGGAAGCGCCGGCGGCGGCAGAGCGCCCGCAGCGCGCGCGCCTGGGCGAGGTCCTCGCCGAAGGGCTTCTGGATCAGCACCGCGGCGCCCCGCGGCAGCGCGGGGAGCAGCCCGGACAGGGCCGGGGCCGGCACGGCCACGTCGAAGACGGCGCGCCGCGGCGCCGCCGCGACCGCCTCGGCCACGGAGGCGTAGACGCGCGGGATGCCGAAGGCCGCGGCCAGCGCCCGGGCCTTGCCGGGATAGGGGTCGTAGAGGCCGGCGACGGGGAAGCCGGCCAGCCGGTAGGCCGGCAGGTGGGCATCCCGGACGATGCCGCCCGCGCCGAAGACGACGATCGGCCGCGCGGCGCGGGGGAGGGCGGGGCGCTGACGGGGGCTAAGTGGCACTTTTATTTGCAAAAAGGGATTTCATTAGTGAACATCCGCAAGCGGAAAATGCCCGATCTGCCCGCGTATCCCGTGCCGGCCCTGGAGAAGGGCCTCGACCTGCTCGAGGCGCTGGCGGCGGCGGCCGTGCCGCAGTCGCTCGCCGGACTGGCCGCCCGCCAGGCGCGGAGCAGCAGCGAGCTGTTCCGGATGCTCAACTGCCTCCAGCGGCGCGGATACGTGACGCGCGACCCGGTGTCGGGCAAGTACGGGCTGTCGCTCAAGCTCTTTGCGCTGGCCCACGGCCACTCGGTGGCGGACAAACTGCTGGCGGCGGCGCGCGAGCCGATGCGGGAGCTGACGGAGCGGGTGCGGGAGTCCTGCCACCTGGGCCTGCTCGAGCGCGGCCGGCTGCTGGTGGTGGCGCAGGAGGAGTGCCCGGAGCCGGTGCGGCTGTCGATCGAGGTGGGCGGGCGGTTCGACCCGGTGGCGACGGCCTCGGGCCGGCTGCTGCTGGCCCACCTGGCGCCGGCCGACCGGGCCGCGGCGGTGGCCGCCTCGCCGTCGGGGCGGCGCCTGACGGCGCGCGGCCGGGCGCGGCTGGAGGCGGAGCTGGCGCGCGTGCGGCGCCGCGGGGTCTCGACCGCCGAAAGCGAGACGGTCGAGGGCGTGCGGGACGTCGCCGTGCTGGTCGGCCGCCCGCCTGCCGGCCCGCTGGCGGCCCTGACCGTGACCCGCCCGCGGCGGCGCCGCGGCGGTCCGGACGATGCGGCGGTGCTGGCGGCGGCGCGAAGCGCGGCCCGTGCGATCACCGCGGCGCTTGGACTTTCCCCATGAAGACCCAGTACTTCGAGGACTATGTCGTCGGCTCGGCCCGGACGTCGACCGGGCGGACAATCACGGAGGCGGACGTGGTGCTGCACGCCGGGCAGACCGGCGATTTCTACCCCCATCACATGGACGCGGAATGGTGCAAGACCCAGTCGTTCGGCCAGCGGATCGCGCACGGCACGCTGATCTTCAGCATCGCGGTCGGCCAGACGGCCGGCGAGGTGAACCCGGAGGCGTTCTCCTACGGCTACGACCGGCTGCGCTTCATCCGGCCGGTGTTCCTCGGCGACACGCTGACCGCGTGCTGCACGGTGAAAGAGAAGCGCGACGACCCGAAGCGCCCGCAATTCGGCGTCGTGGTCGAGTTGGTGGAGGCGACCAACCAGCGCGGGGAAACGGTGCTGGCCTGCGAGCATCTGCTGATGGTGCGGCGCCGCACACCGGCGGCCTGAGGGCGGCGCGCCCGGGAACCGGGCTTCAGTTGAGGTGGAAGACTTCCGGCATGTCGGCCCACCATTCGCCGCGGGCGCGGTTGCGGAGGGGCCGCTGGCAGGGCTTGCAGACCGCCCACCAGCGCCGGGTCGTCGGATCGGCCGCCATCTTCCGCATGTCGGCGCGGAAGTTGCGGCCGGTGTATTCGAAGTAGCTGAACAGGTACGGCCGGCCGTCGTCGAGCCGCCGCAGGTAGATCGAGTAATTCCGGATGTGGCATTTCCGGATCATCTTCAGCACGCCGGGCCAGACCGCGGCGTGGAGACGGGTGTATTCCTTGAGCTTCTCCGGGCGAAGCCCGATGACGGAACCGTAGCGTTTCATGGCAGATGTTCTTCCGCGCCGGGAGGGCGCGCGGGCCGCGCAGTCAGGCCGTCTCCTCGAATTCGCCCAGCCGGAGCGGGTAGCGGCCATATTCGCGCACCAGCTGGACGATGTAATCGTAGGTGGGGCCGCTGACCCCGCTGGTGACCGAGTGGTCGGAGAGGAAGACGTAGCCGCCGCCGCGCGCCGCGTTCAGCTTGCGCAGCACCTCGCGCCGGATGGCGTCGCGGTCGCCGGTCTCCCACACGCGGACGTCGCTGTTCCCGCAGAACGCCATCCCGTGGCCGTAGCGGCGGCGCAGTTCGACCACGTCCAGGCCGGCCTTGGCCTCGAGCGGATTGTAGCCGTCGACGCCGAGGTCGATGAAGTCCTGGAAGATCGCCTTCACGTTGCCACAGCCGTGGTAGATCACCGGCAGGCCGTGGGCGTGGGCGGCCGCCGTCATTCGCGCCACCCACGGTTTGAAATACTCGCGCCAGTAGCGCGGCGAGAAGAACATATTCTGCTTGTAGGCCACGTCGCCCCAGATAACGAAGCCGTCGAGCAGCCCCGCGCCGGCCTCCAGCTCCGCCTCGGCGCAGGCGAGGAAGTGCGCGCCGAGGCGGTTGACCACGGCGCCCATCCGCTCGGGATACTCGCCCATCCACAGCAGGGCGTTGGCCTGCCCGACCAGCCGCGTGAGGCACTCGCTGACCTCGATCATGCTCCCGTAGACCGGGAGATCGGGCCGGAGCGACTTGACCGTGTCGATCCAGGCCGGCGAGTCGCGCTCGAAGCCGTCGCCCACGCCCGCGATCTGGTTGTCGCCCCCGGCGAAGAAGCGCCGGCGGTCGCGGGGATCGTCGAACTCGACCCGCTCCAGCTTTTCGAAGGTGTCGACCTCCCACGCCCGCATCTCCGGCATGGGGAAGGCGAGATGCTTGTGCATGATCGCGCCGAACCCGGTCCGGACCACGACCTCCTCCGCTGTCTCCCGCAGCGTCTCAAACGGCCGGATCCACGGATCCATGTTCGGCACCGTGGTGATCAGGTCGAGGTCGTAGTGGTAGTAGGGATTGGCGTCGGGGGCCAGGCCGAGCTCCTGGCGCCAGCGCCGGGTGAAGCTGCCCCAGAAGAAGTCGGTGACCGGCACGCGGTCGGGCTCCTCGTGCCGCAGGGCGCGGTTCAGGCGCTCGAGCTTGCGCCAGGTGTTCTCCTTCCGCCCCGCGGTGTCACCGGAGCGGCCGAAGGTGTCAAACATGCTCATGGGGAGGCTGGGGACGTTGCGCGGGCGAGCACGGCAACGCCATAGGGCACGAGCTCGAGGTGGCGGACGCGGCCGCCGTGGATGACGTCCTCCATGGCCCGCGGAAGGTCCATGGCGGCCGGCTGGGGGCCGAAATTGAGCACGACGTACACCTCGCGGCCGGCGCCGACGCGGCGGCAGACCTCCACGCCGGCGGGGGCCGGCAGGGTGGGGGTGTCAACCCCGGCCGCGGTGACGAGCGCCTGCGCCGCGGCGTGCATCAGGCCAGGATCGAGCACGGCGCCGAGGTAGGTGATCGAGCCGCGGCCCACCGGGCGGGTGATCGCGGCCGGCTGGCCGTCGAGCCATCCGTTGGCCGCCCCGTAGCGCAGGAGCACCCGGGTGTCGGGCGCCGCGGTCGAAAGCAGCTCGGCCCAGATGGTGGCGCGGCCGGCGCCCCAGACGCCCGAGACCGGCACGTCGTCGAGCAGGGCGTAGAACTGCTCCACGCGCCCGCCGAGCGTCGCGACCAGCGGCCCCGGCTGGCGCTCGGGGTTGAGCGCGTTATAGGCGTCCTTCATGCCCGAACGCGGGCCGAGGACGAGGTGGCCGCCCTGTTCCACGTACGCCGTGAGGCGCCGCGCCAGCTCCGGCGAGATGACATTGAGGCTGGGGGCGGCGATCAGCTTGTAGGCGTCCAGCGGCACTGTGGGATCGACGATGTCGACCGACTGGGACACGTCGCGGAGCGCGCGGTAGTAGCCGAGCAGCACGTCGATCTGGTCGTAGCGATTGGACTGGGGGTGGAAATCGATCGCCCAGCGGCTGGCGTAGTCGTGCAGGATCGCCACCTGCGACACGGGCGCGGTGCCGGCGAAGACGGGCCCGGCCCGGGTCAGCTCGTCCGCGGTCTGCCGGGCCTCGGCGTAGAACGGCAGCGGCGTGCCATCCGGGCCGACGAGCGCGCCGTGGTATTGCTCCTGGCCGTTGAGCCCGGCGCGCCATTGCCAGAACGCCACGCAATCGGCGCCGTGGCCGACGGCCTCCCAGACCATCGCCCGGGTTTCGCCGCGGTCGAGGGAGTTGCTGACGCCGGCCCAGTCGACCGAGCCCGGCTGCATCTCCATCACCCAGAAATCCTTTTGCTTCCAGCCGCGCACGAGATCGTGCGTTGCGCCGATCCGGTACGGGTCGACGTGCCCCTGGCCGACGTAGGTGTCCCACGATATGAGGTCGAGGTCGGCGGCGATCGCGTGCCGATCGAAGCGGTCGGCCCAGCCCAGCCCGCCGAGGTTGGTGGTGATGAACTGCCGCGGGTCGATCGTGCGGCGCAGGACGTCGAGCTGGTTGCGCTGGAAGCTGCGCCAGGTGTCGGTGACAAACTCCTTGTAGTCGAGGAGCAGGCCCGGGTTGCCGCGGCCAGTGCCCATCGGGATCTCGTCCCACGAGTCGTAACTTTGGCTCCAGTAGGCGGTGGTCCAGTGCTGGTTGAGGGCGGCGAGCGTGCCGTAGCGGGCCTGGAGCCAGGCGTGAAACTGCCGGCGGGCGTCGGCATCGAACGAGTCCTCGGTGAACTCGTTGCCGATCTGCCAGCCGACGACGTCGGGGTTGTGGCCGAAGCGCTGCGCCAACTGCCCGACGATCGCCCGGCAAAGCTCGCGGTACTTGGGACTGGCGTAGGAGAACTGCCGCCGCTCGCCGTGCTGCAGGCGCCGGCCGTTCTCGTCCACCCGCAGCGTGTCGGGGTACCTCGACGTCAGCCAGGCGGGCGGCGCGTCCGTCGGCGTGCCGATGACCACAAGGATGTGGTGCGCGGCGGCGGCGGCGATGGCACGGTCGAGCCAGTCCAGGGTGAAATGGCCCTCCTCGGGTTCGAGGCTGCTCCAGGCGAACTCGCCGACCCGCACCATCCGCAGGCCGGCCTGCTCCATCAGCGCCAGGTCGGCGTCCCACCGCGCCTCCGGCCACTGCTCGGGATACCAGGCGGAGCCGAGCAGCAACGGCGGCAGCGGGGCCGGCGGCGCCTCCGCCGCCCGGATCGGCGCCAGACCCGCGCCCGCGACTGCCAGCAGCCCGAGGAGGAATCGGGGCATGATCCGGCAGGATCGCCGCCGCCGCCGGGAATCGCAATTCGGTTTGTGCATGGTCGTGGGGCGGCCGGTTTCAATTCCCTCCGGCGCCGGGCGCGGGCTCCGCGCCGCCGACGCGCCGGATGCGCAGCGCCAGCCAGGGCCTGGCGGGAAGCGCGACGGCGCGGCCGTCGCGATCGGCGAAGGCATACCGGTCCTTTTGCTTCGTGATGAAGACCCCCGGCACTGGCGTGATCGTCATCGCCCAGGTGTCGATCACGTCGACGTGGAACTCCATGCCGTCGGCCAGGGGGCGGTACGGGAGGCTCCGGGGCCACCACGGCTTCCGGCCGACCGGCAGCCGGAACGTCCACGACGCCGGCGCCTCACGCCCGAAATAAAGCAGGTAGTACTCGCCGGAGACGCCGCCCATGTCGGTGTCCTGCCATTGGTCGATGGGATCGAGCTCGGGAGGCCCGGCCTCGAGGATGCGGCGGAGGAAGGCCAGGCGCGGCGGGCTCTCGCCCCGCAGCGTGCCGCCCTCGCCGAGCCAGACCGCGCCCGTCGGGTCGGTGAAGAACTCGCTGTGGCCGACGTAGGTGCCCGCGACCGTGCCGCACCAGAAGCGGTGCACGAGTTCCTGCGCGGTCAGGTCGCCCCAGCGCGGGGCGTCGGGCG
>DATJUU010000175.1:0-4332 GCA_035502155.1 Opitutaceae bacterium | reverse complement strand
ATCACCGCCCAGATGTAGATGGTCCAGTTGGCGGCGAGCAGCACGCTGCTGATGAGATTCAACGCGACCAGCCGCGGCTGGCCGAAGGCGGGGCGGAGCGCGCCGAAGGCGCGGCGGTGGGCCAGCACGGCGAGCAGGAACAGCAGCGACCAGGTGATGCGGTGGGCGATCAGCTCGAACGGCGAGATGTTCTCCAGCTGCTTCCAGTAGATCGGCAGGACGCCCCAGAGCAGGAAGCTGGCGGTGGCGGTGAGCGCGCCGCGCGGGGAATGGGAACTGGGGGTCGCGTCGGACAAAGCCGGTGACCCTGAAACGGATCATCCCCGACGTCAATAGACCCGGCGGCACTGCGGGGCAATCTGGCGAGCGGGGCTCTTGGCCAGGCAGTCTTGTGGTAGGGGCGCAGATTCGCTGCGCCCTGAAAGTATTTCAGATATGGGCGCAGCAAGTCTGCGCCCCTACGAAGACACCGTTCAGATTCCCCGCTGCAACTCGCTTTGCGCCGAACAATGACCGTTCGCTTACAGCACTCGCGCGAAGGTCAGGGTGCGCGTGACCGCGGTGCCGTCGGGCGACGACGTCGCCAGCCGGATGGTGAGCCTGCCGCCGGTGACAGCGACCTGCCGCTCAAACACGCTGCCGATGTTCGCGGGCGTGATCGCCCCCTCGAGTCGGGTGCTCAGGATACCCCTGGCTTCGTCGAGGGTGTAGGTCCCGAAGTATGCGTCGTAGCCGTTGACCGCGCTGCTGTTGTTGGCACCACCGCCGGCCGGTGGCGGCGCCGCGGGCGACGAGCGGTCCCGTCGCATGAACTGGGCGGCGAACCGGTCCGGGGAGAAACACAACATCCCGAGGGGGTCGGGGCCCAGGATCGGATCGATGCGGCGCTGCCCGTTCGCGTCCAAGTCGATCCGGGATTCCAGCCGCCAGATCCCGAGGATGCGGGCGTGGAGACTGTCGGCGGGCGGCGGGGCGGGGGATGGCTTCATGGCGGGTCTGGGACGCAACGTGTCGCGGACAGGCCAAACGTCAAAATCGACACCGTCTTTGTGACACGTTGAGGCGTGGGCGTGGCGCAGGGTCGCTCTGCTGGCCAGCAGAGCTGCACCCCTACAGAATTTCCGCACCGTTCTCCCGCAGCAGCTCGCGCAGCACCGACCGGTGGCAGTGCGCCTCGTTTTCGCAGTAGCAGCCGACCGAGAAATCGGTCTGGTGCGAGAGCGCGGCAAGCAGGGCGACCGTGCGGGCCGCCCCGGGCGCGGCCATCTCGGCGCGGTACTTCCGGGCGAACGCCGCCCACTGCGCCGGCGTCGCGGCGGCGTGGCCCAGCTTCACCAGCGCGTCGCTGGGCGCGAGGTTGGGGAACCAGACGTCGTACCAGTTGCCGGTGGCGAACTCGGTCTTGGGCACGCCCCGCGGCGGCCGCCGCACCGTGCCGATGCGCAGGCCTTCGCCGGTCACCCGCGGACTGCCGAGCCTGACGATGCGTATTGCCATGGCGGGCTACTATCTACGATTTCGTGCGCCAAGACAACCCGGCGCCAAAATAGCGCGAACAGGAGTCGACCGCCAGCGTCGCGACCGTGGCCTGGGAGCCGGGGCCGATGGCCTCGAGGATGGTCATGGGGGTGACGGCCGCGCTTCCGTCGGACGTGGCTTTGCAGGCCTGCGGAATGGGCGCAACAAGTTTGCGCCCCTGCAGCTGCTGACTTCTGACCTCCGACCGCTGACCCCTGCCGCGGTGCGGCTCGCCGCTACGCGGCGGGCACCAGCCGCACGCTCTCGAGCGCGATGCGTTCGACGGGGGTGCTGCGCTCGCTGCCGGAGCATGGCACGCCGGCGATGCGGTCGAGAACGTCGAGGCCCTGCACCAGCTGCCCGAAGGCGGTGTACTGCTTGTCGAGGAAGCGGGCATCACCGTGGCAGATGAAGAACTGGCTGCCGGCGGAGTCGGGGTGGGCGGAGCGCGCCATGGAGAGCACGCCGCGGACGTGCGCCTTGGCGTTGAACTCGGCCTTGAGCTGCCAGCCGGGCCCGCCGGTACCGGGCATCCCGGAGGCGCCGGCCTTGGTGTTCGGGCAGCCGCCCTGGATCATGAAGCCCTTGATCACGCGGTGAAAAGCCGTGCCGTCATAGAAGCCCTCGCGGGCGAGTTTCTTGAAATTCTCGACGGTCTTGGGGGCGACCTCGGGCCAGAAGGCGACGGTCATGTCGCCGTAGGAAGTCTTGATGACGGCGTGTTCGGCGGGCGCGGCGGGAGTGCTCATGAATGGGGCAACAAGACGCAGCCGTCGGCGCGGCGCAAGCGGCAAAATTCCCTGCGGGAATCCCCTGCGTCCAACGTGCGACTCCCAGCCTCCAAGGGTCAGCCGAACCGGGAGTGCTGCCGGCACAGAATCCTTCTGTGCTTCTTGTGCCTCTTTGTGGCCAATTGGTTGGCCGTGAGGCGTCCACCGTCACTTCAGCTTCGCGTCGATCAGCTCGCAGAAATAGTGAATGAGCACGAGGTGGGCCTCCTGGGCGGTGCGGCCGCTGGTGCCGGGGATGATCAGCTCGCAGGTGGCCAGACCCTTGCACTGGCCGCCGCCGCGCCCGAGGAACGCCAGGCTCTCGAGCTTCAGCCGGTCCGCGGCCTCGAGGGCGCGGACGATGTTGGCCGAGTTGCCCGAGGAGGTGAACACGACCGTGAGGTCGCCCGGCTGGGCCAGGCCCTCGAGTTGGCGCGCAAACACATCCTCGTACTTGAAGTCGTTGCCGATGCAGGTGAGCAGCGTGCCGTCGGCGGTGAGGGCGACGGCGGGGAGGGGCCGGCGGGTCTTGAAATAGCGCCCGACCAGCTCGGTGGCGAAATGCTGGGCTTCGGCCCCGCTGCCGCCGTTGCCGCAGAGCATCAGCTTCCGGCCGGCCTTGAGGGTGCGCAGGATCATCTCCCCCGCGCGGTCGATCTGCGGGCGCAGGCTGGTGAGCGCCTCCAGCGTGCGCGCGGATTCCTGGAGGCAGGCGTCGAGGTTCATGGGCTTGGCATACTGGCGGGGCCGGTCGCGGTCGCGACAAAAAAATCGGCGCGCGCACGGACAGTTTGCAGCGGCGACCGGGCGGCATAGGGTGGGGCCATGGTCAATCACCCCGGAGTGTGAGAGCGCTCTCCGAGTTCAGCGTCGACGGATTGCAGCAGGAGCTTGCGGCCTGGGGCTTCAAGGCCTCGCACGCCCGGCCGCTGCTGCGGAACTATTACACTCATGCGGGGGCCATCGCGTGGTCGGAGCTGAAGGTGCCGCGTCGGCTGCAAGACCGGCTGGCCGCCGAGTGCGTGCCGATGGCTTCCGGCGTGGTCGCGCGACAGGTGGCCACGGACGGCACGGTCAAGCTGCTGCTGCGGCTGACCGACGGCCGGACCGTCGAGTCGGTCGTCATGCCGGCCTGGCGCGAGGACCGGGTGGCCGGTTGCCTCTCGTCGCAGGTGGGCTGCGCCCTGGCCTGCGATTTTTGCGCGACGGCCCAGAGCGGGTTCGCGCGCAACCTGTCCGCCGCGGAGATGGTGGAGCAGTTCCTGCATCTGCGGCGCGAGGCCGGGGCGATCGGCCGGCGGCTGCAGACGGTCGTGTTCATGGGGATGGGCGAGCCGCTGCTCAACCTGGACCACGTGCTCGAGGCGTGCGGCCGCATTGCCGCCGGGGAGGCGGGCAGCCTGGGCTGGCGGCAGATCACGGTGTCGACGGTCGGGATCGTGCCGGGGATCGACGCCCTGGCCGCGGCGCATCGCAACCTCAACCTGGCCGTTTCGCTCCACGCGCCGGATGACGCCACGCGGGCAGGGTTGATTCCGTCCGGCCGCCGCTTCGCCGTGGCGGAAATCCTGGCGGCGGCCGACCGTTTTCAGGCGCAGAACCACGACCGGCCGGTCTCGATCCAGTATTGCCTCCTGCGGGGGGTGAACGACTCGCCGGCGCAGGCGCGGCAGCTCGCCGCGCTGCTGGCGGACCGCCGGATGCACGTCAACCTGCTCCACTACAATCCGACCGGCGTGAGCCTGACCGGAAAAAATTACGAGGCGTCGCCGGTGGCCGCGGCCGAGGCGTTCATGACGGAACTGCGCGCCCGGCGCGTGGTGGCCCATTTCCGCCGCCCCCGCGGACGCGACATCGACGCGGCCTGCGGTCAGCTCCGGCGGCGCGCGGCCGGCGGATAATCGTTTCATTTCGGCGCGTTCCGTGTATTCCGTGGTTTCTCCCATGGGGCGCATGAATGTCCGCCAACTCTGGAAAGCCCGGCTCGAGGGCCGGCTGGCCCCGCCACCGCGGCGGAACCCCGCCGCCTCCGGACCGCCGCCCC
>DATJUU010000174.1:0-3761 GCA_035502155.1 Opitutaceae bacterium | reverse complement strand
CATGAACGCCGCCTTGTAGGCGTCGTTCGAGCGGAAGCGCACGTTCATGCTCAGGACCGCGCGCCCGTCCTGCTCGAGCACCCGGCACCACACGCTCTGCAGGCAGGCCGGGTCGTAGCAGGTGTTGTCCTCCCAGACCTTCCAGGTCACCGCCTGCGCGCGGCGCGAGTGCGGCGTCTTGGCGAGCTTGGCCGCCAGCAGCTCGACTTGGTCGACGGGCGGCATCCCCGGCACCCGGTAGGCGAACAGCCGCTGGTGGTAGGTGTACTCCCAGCGCGTGTCCTGCGGGTCGTCGGGGTTGCGCACCAGGTGGTCCTTGATGCCGTCGCAGACCTCCATCACGTACTCCTGCAGCTCCACCGGGCCGCCGGGAAAATCCTTGTGGATCATCGGCTCGGCCAGCGGATCGGTGACGGTGATCACCATCGTGGCGTCCCGGCTCGGCGGGTCGTCGGGCTTGTCGTACTCGGTCTTCAGGCTGCAGCCGTTGGCGTGCAGCTCGATCAGCGAGCGTTCCCACGCCCGCGCGATGCCGTCCCCCTCGACGGTGAGCACCGGAATGCCGTTCATAATAATGGGCCGCGCGACCGCGCGGTGGGCGCAGCCAAACGGATTCCGCGCCCGCTGTCCATCCCTCCTGCCGGTTTTTGTCACGCACTGCCCGCCGAAGTTCTCGGGTCGGGCCGCCGCCAGTTTGTCACGTATTGCGTGACAAGGCCCTCGGCACGGGCCGCCGAAAGTTTGTCACGTTTTACGTGACAAATGATTTCGGTCCCGCCCTCGGGGGTCTTGTCACGTGTTGCGGGCGACAAATCGCGGGGACCGCGGTGTCAGGCGGGCGGCAGGGCGGCGCGCAGCTGGCGCAGCGCCTCGTAACAGGCGATGCCGGCGGCGGTGGAGAGGTTGAGCGAGCGCAGCGCCGGGTCGGCCTGCGGGATGTTCAGTCGCCACGGGTCGCCCACCGCCGCGTGCAGCCAGTCCGGGCAGCCGGCCCCCTCGTTGCCGAACAGCAGCCCGTCGCCGTCGGCGAACCGCGCTTCCCAGAACGGCCGCGCCGCGCGGGTGGTGAACAGCCACAGCCGGGCCGGGCGCGCCGGGCTCTGCTGGAACGCCGCCCAGTCCGCGTGGTGGTGGATGTCGAGCGCATGCCAGTAGTCCATCCCCGCCCGCTTGAGCTGGCGGTCGGTGATGCGGAACCCGAGCGGGTGGATGAGATGGAGTCGCGACCGGGTGACGGCGCACAGCCGGCCCACGTTGCCGGTGTTCTGGGGGATCTGGGGCTCGAACAAAACGAGGTGCAGCACCCCTCCGCCGTAGCCGTCCCGCCCGCGGCCGGCAAGCCTGCCAAAAACGCATTCCCGCCTTTACCAATTCCAGCCCAGGGTTTAATTTGCCTTCGGCGAAAGCCAGCGCCTCCAGTCGCCTCCTTCGGTGAACCCCGTCCAGCCCAAGGCCGTCATGTTCGTCGACGACGAGAAGTCGTACGTCGAGCTCATGACGCAGTTGCTTTCGGACCACCTCAATTGTCCGATCCACGGCTACACCCGGCCCCAGGACGCGCTCGCCGAGCTGCCCCAACTCGACGTGGCGATGATCATCACCGACTACTCGATGCCCGTCATGAACGGCTTCGCGTTCATCGCCGCCGCCAAGGCGAAATGTCCGCGGCTCAACGCCGTCATGATCACCGGCCACCAGATCGAGCTCGCGGGCGCCGACTTCAGCCAGATTCCCGGGCTGCGCGAGACGCTGTTCAAGCCGGTCACCTGGCGCCAGCTCGCCCAGCGGATCGTCGAGCACTGGCCGGACGACAACCCGCCGACGCTGCGCGCCGACGGCGCGTCGCCGTAGCGCCCCCTCAGGTCACCACCAGCCCGGCGTTGTCCGCCGCCAGGATCCACGCCCCGGCGCCGCCGCCGGCCGCCGCCTGCAGCGCCGCCTCCATCGCCGCGCGGACGGCGAGGCCCCGGCCCCGCCGGCACACGCAGAGCACCCCGGTGCCGCTCCCGCTCAGCCAGCCGGTGAGCGCGCCCGCCGCGATGCCGGCCTCGATCGCCCGCCGCCCGCCGGGAATGCCGGGCAGCCGGTAGGGCTCGTGCACAAAATCCGCCACGGCGTGGCGGAGCTTGCGGTATTCGCGCGCCGCCAGGACCGCGACGAGGAACGTCGCGGCGTTGATGCTCCGCACGGCGTCGGAAAACGGCAGCGTCCGCGGCAGCGCCCGGCGCGAGACGTCGGTCCGGGCCTCGCCCGGCGGCGCCGCGAACACGAAGGTCAGCTCCGCCGGCACCGCGACGCGCACGCAGTCGACGAACGCGCCGGTGGCGGGGTCGGTGCGCGCCACGCAGAAGCCGCCGAGGATCGACGGCGTGGCGTTGTCGGGGTGGCCCTCGAGCGCGGTCACCAGCGCGATCAGCTGGTGCGGCGTCAGGCCGGCGCCGGCGAGGACGTTCAGTCCGGCAAGCGTCCCGGCGCGCAGGGTCGCGCTCGAGCCCAGCCCCCGGCCGGCCGGCACGCCGGCCGCGATCCCGTAGCGGAAGCGGAAGCGGGCCCGCCCGGTTTTCTTGAAGAATGCCGTGGCCGCCTCCGCGATCATGACGTGCGCCGCCTCCGCGCCGGGCGCCGGGACCGGCCCGCCGGCGCCGGGGACCCGGGTCAGGGTCAGGCGGTTGTGGAGCCGCAGCGCCAGCCCGAGCGTGTCGAACCCCGAGCCGCAGTTCGACGTGCTCGCCGGCACGCGGACGGTGACGGATTGGCGGGTGCTCATGCGCGGCCCGGTGTCATCTGGATGGCCCCGTCGCCCCGCGGGCCCGGGTCTCCCCGCCATGCAATTTGACGGGCGGTCCTCATCGCCGGCCGCGCAGCGCCCGCTGGATGTCGCGATTCTGGGCGCGGCGCTTGAGGTCCTCGCGCTTGTCGAACTGTTTCTTGCCGGTGCCGAGCGCCAGCTCGACCTTCACCAGGGCGTCCTTGAAGTACAGCCGCAGCGGCACGAGCGCCCGCCCGCCCGCCTCCAGCGCCTGGGTGATGCGCCGGATCTCATGCTTGTGCAGGAGCAGCTTGCGGTCGCGCCGCGCGTCGTGGTTGTTGTCCGAGCCGTACTCGTAGGGGTCGATGTGCGCGCCGCACAGCCAGACCTCGCCGCCGTCGACCCGCCCGAAGGCGTCGTTGATCTGGGCGCGGCCGTTGCGGACCGACTTCACCTCCGTGCCGCGCAACGCGACGCCGGCCTCGAATTTGTGCTCGAGAAAATAGTCCCGCCCCGCCTTGGCGTTGCGGATTTCGGTGTACCGGTGGGGATCTCGGGGCTGGGCGCCCATGGCCGTTCACCCGCCGCGCCGGCGGTCCGGGCCTGCTGCGCCCGCGCGCGCCGGCGCGTCAGTTCGCGGGAATCTCGTGATTGATCTTCCCCTCGATGATCTCGCGCAGGGCGATGTCCTCCGGGGCCAGTTTCTCCAGCGATTCGACCAGCGGACGGCTGCCCCGTTTGAGCTGCTTCACGCGGCGCGAGACCACGTTGATCAGGATGTTCGGGTCGCCGACGACCTTCTGGGCTTCTTTGATGTAATCGTCACGCATGGCAGGGCGCTGGCTGTCAGCAAGAAGGGCAATGGCTACGGACCCCCGCCGAAGGGTCAAGGGTTTTCGACATTGGGGATCGGGGATCTCGGATATCGGATTGGCCAACGTGACGGGCCGGCAAGGACGGAAGCCGGCGGATTGCCAAGCATCTGGCCATGAATCGCTTGGCCTTCGCCCTT
>DATJUU010000173.1:0-3043 GCA_035502155.1 Opitutaceae bacterium | reverse complement strand
GAGCAGCAATGGCCCGGGACGCGCGACATCTCCGCGTTTCTCGCCGTGCCGGAGGCCCTGCGCTTTTGCGCCGCGCACGACTGGCCGCGGGTGCGCGCCCAATGCCATGCGCTCGCCGCCCACGCCCGCGCCCGGCTCGGCGAGCTCACCGGCCTGCCGCCGATCTGCCCCGACTCGCCCGACTGGTACGCGCAAATGGCCGCCGTGCGGCTGCCGCCGGGCGACGGCCCCGCGCTCAAGGCGCGCCTCTGGGAGCAGTTCCGCGTCGAGGTGCCGGTGCACGCGCGCCCCGAGGGCAACTATCTCCGCGTGTCGATCCAGGCCTACAACTCGGGCGAGGACGTCGAGCGCCTCCTCGCCGGCCTGCGGCAGCTGCTCCCGGCGAAAGCCTAGAGCTGGCGCAGCGCCGCGGCGATCGGCAGCCACGCCGCCCGGAGCGCCGGCAGCATGCCGCCCACGACACCGATCAGCGTCGCCACCCCGATGCCCACCCCCAGCAGCCGGGGGGTGACGGCAAACGCAAACGTCAGCGAGCTGAAGCTCTGCCAGTTCATGGTCGAGGCGTGGAAGCCGTTGAAGCCGGCATACGCCACGACGGCGCCGACCGCGCCACCGAGCAGCGCCAGCACCACCGACTCGAGCATGATCGACGCCACCACCGCGCCGCGGCCGAAGCCGAGGGCCCGCAGTGTCGCGATCTCCCGGTTCCGCGCCGCCACCGAACTGTACATGGTGTTGAGCGCGCCGAAGATCGCCCCGATCGCCATCAGGCCGGCGATCGGATAGCCGAGGATGTTGATCAGCGTCGTCACCGCGGTCGACTGGTCGGCGAAATAATCGTCCTGCCGCTCCACCTTCACGTTGAGGCGCGGATCGGTGGTGAGCGCGTCCTTGAACCGGCCGAAGGCCCCCGGCGACTGCAGCCGCACGTAGACGGACTGGAAGCTGTCGCCCCGGTTGTACGCGTCCTGCAGCGCCTTGGCGTCGGTCCACACCTCCGACTCCGCCGCACCGCCGCCGGCCGAGAAGATGCCCACCACCGGCCACTGGTAGCGGCCGACCTTCATCAGGTCGCCGACCTCCAGCCCGGCGAATTCGCGGGCCGCGCCCACGCCGACGATCACCTCGTTCTTGCCCCACTCGAAGGCCCGACCCTCCACCATCTTCAGCCGGTTGCGCACCGGGAACGCCGGCCGCTCCACGCCGCGGAAGGGCACGTTCACGTCGGTCAGGGTCGATTTCTTCGGCAGGTTGATGATCACGAAAAGCTCCGGCGACGCCAGCGGGCCGGACGCGTCGCGCGCGACGCCCGGGGCGTCGGCGATGATGCGCGTCGATTCCCGGCTCAGGCCGCTGACCATCTCGCTGTCGGCGCCGCTGCGCAGGACGATCGCGGTGTCCGGCGAGCCGGAACTCGTCATCACCCGCCGGAAGCCCGCGGCAATCGAGAACACGCCGACGAGCACCGCCACCACCCCGGCGATGCCGAACAGCGCCGCCGCCACCGAGCCGCGCCGCTGCTGGATGCTCAGCAGCCCGAACTTCGTCACCGAGGCGACCTGCGAAAGCCAGTTGATGGGTCCGGCCATGGGGAGTGGGGGTGAAGGTGAAAGTGAGGGTGGGAGTGGCGGCGGCTCAGCCCATCCGCCGCAGGGCGTCGGCCACGCGCAGGCGCATCGCCTGCAGGGCCGGGAAGACGCCGGTCACGAGGCCCAGCGCCAGGCTGAAGCCCAGCCCGACGAGCACGTCGCGGGCGGGGAAGAAGAACAGCGGCAGGTAGCCGGCGAGGGCCCGGCCGGCGACGTTGGAGAAGGACCAGGCCAGCGCGAGGCCGCAGGCGCCGCCGACCAAGGCGAGGAGGCACGACTCGAGCAGCACCATCGCCAGCATCTGCCCGTTGGTGAAGCCGATCGCCTTGAGCACGCCCAGCTCGCCGATGCGCTCGCGCACCGACTGCGACATGGTGTTGCCGGCCACCAGCAGGATGGTGAAGAACACCGCGCCGAGGATCGAGGCGGTGATCAGGGCGATGTTGCCCACCTGGTTGACCCAGGCCTGCACGAACGCGCCCTCGGGCTCGGTCTTGGTCTCGGCCGACGAGTTCTCGAACTCCGCGTCCACCGCCTTCGCCACCGCCGCCGCCTGGGCCGGGTCCTTGATCCGGATCGTGAACCAGCCGACCTGGCCGCGCCCCCACGACTGGGCCTGGTTGCGCGCCTCGTCGAAATAATCGTAGCGGAAGAACAGCGGCGTCGTGTCGGTGTTCTTCTCCCGGCCGTCGAAGATGCCGACGATGTCGAAAATCCAGGTGCGGCTGCCGCCGGGCTGCGCCCAGATGGTGGAGACGATCGGCACCCGGTCGCCGAGCTTCCAGCCGAAGCGCTCGGCGGTCTTGCGCCCGACGATCGCGCCCGTCCGGGTCGCCAGCCAGGCGGCCTTCTGCTCCGGCGGGAGGAGGAACTCCGGGAACATCGCCAGGAACGACTCGGGCTCGACCGGGCACTGCATGAAGAAATTCTTCGGGTCCTGGTAGATGCCGCCGAACCAGGTCTGGTGGGTGACCAGCGACACGCCGGGGATGCGCTCCATGCGCGCCTTGTAGCTGTACGGCAGCATCTGGATGATCGAGACCTTGTGGCGCACGATCAGCCGGTTCGCGCCGGCGATGCTGACGCCGCCGGTGAGCGCCTGCCGGATCGACGCGAGGAAGCCGAAGAGGAGGAAGGCCACGACGATCGACAGCAGCGTCAGGACCGTGCGGAGCTTCTTCCGCATCAGGTTGCGCCAGGTGAGATGGAGGAATTTCATGGCCGAAGCCCCGTAGCCGCGTCCGTGAGGACGCGGATTTCCGGGTTCGAGCCCGCATGCTCACGCATGCGGCTACGGTGCGGGCGCGCTCCGTTTTTCATTTCACCGGCTCCTGGGTGAGCTGGCCCTTGTTGAGGTAGACCGTCCGCGAGGCGCGCGCCGAGGCGTGCGGGTCGTGCGTGACCATGACGATGGTCTTGCCGTGCTCGCGGTTGAGCGCCTGCAGCAGGTCGAG
>DATJUU010000172.1:0-4493 GCA_035502155.1 Opitutaceae bacterium | reverse complement strand
ATCTTCGAGATGCCCGGGGAAACAATGCTGGCGCCGCCCGGCTGGGACTGCGTCAAGCGCCTGGGCAAGGGAGCCCATCAGCCGACGGCGGCGTTTTTCCAGCGCAGTTAAGGCGCCGCGGGCGAAACCAGGCGGAGCGCTACATCAGGCCCAGCCCGGCCTTCACCAGTGCCACCGCCGCCGTGACCGCGGTCTCCGTGCGCAGCACGCGCCGCCCGAGATGGGCGAGCACGAAGCCGGCCCCCCGCAGCGCGGCCCGCTCGGCGTTCGACCAGCCCCGCTCCGGCCCGAACGCCAGCACAATCGCGCCGGCGCCCTCGGCGGGCCGGTGCGCCGACAGGGCGGTGCTGGCTTCGTAGTGGTCCAGGGCGATCCGCGCGACCCCGGGGGACAACCGGCCGATCGCCTCGGGCAGCGATCGTTCCCAGGTCACCTCCGGCAGGCGCGTGTCGAAAGCCTGTTCGGCCCCGGCGACGAGCAGCCGCCGCCACTCGCCGGTGCTCCAGAGGGTGCTGTGGGCATAACTGCCTTCGCCTTTTTCGGTGCGCACGAAGTGCATCGCGGCGACGCCGAGCGCGGTGGCGTCGCGCAGGATGTCGCGCGCGGTCTGCGGCCGCGGCAGCCCCACCACCAGGGTGATCGGATCCAGCGGCGGCGGCGGGTCGCCCCACGCGAAGGTGAGCGTGAGCGCCTCCGCTCCGACCGCCGCGAGCGTGCCCTTGCCGCGCGGGCCGTTCACGATCCCGGCGTCGAACGTGTCGCCGGCGCGGCGGCGCAGCACCGTGAGCAGATGGACCGCGCGCGGGTCGGCGCGCGGCAGCGGCCGGCTCGTCTCCTCGGGTTCAAACAGCAGCAGGTTCACGGCGCGGGGTCGCCGCCGGGCTCAGGTTGCCAGGATCCGGTTGATCTGCGCAAGTTCCCCGGGGGTGAAGGCGGGGTTCCGGAGCGCGCCGAGGTTGTTTTCGATCTGGCTGGGTTTGCTGGCGCCGATGACGGCGGAGGTGACGGCGGGCTGGCGCAGCACCCAGGCCAGCGCCATCTGGGCCAGCGACTGGCCGCGGGCCCGCGCCACCGCGTCGAGCCGGCGGGTCCGGGCCAGCAGTTCCGGGGTGAGGTCGGCGGGTTTGAGGAAGCGCGGGTCGCGGGCGGCGCGCGCGTCGGCGGGGATGCCGGCGAAGTAGCGGTCGGTGAGCACGCCCTTGGCGAGCGGCGAGAAGACGATGGCGCCGATCCCTTCGCGCTCGAGCACGGGGAACAGTCCCTGTTCCGGTCCGCGTTCCAGCAGGCTGTAGCGCGGCTGGTGGATGAGGCAGGGCGCCCCGAGTTCGCGCAGCAGCGCGGCGGCTCGCGCGGTCTGCTCGGGGTTGTAGTTGGAGATGCCGGCGTGGAGCGCCCTGCCGGTGTGCACGGCGTGGGCCAGGGCCCCCATCGTCTCCTCCAGCGGTGTGTCGGGATCCGGCCGGTGGCTGTAGAAGATGTCCACGTACTCCAGGCCCAGCCGGTGCAGCGACTGGTCGAGCGAGGCGAGCAGGGACTTGCGCGAACCCCACTCGCCGTACGGGCCGGGCCACATGTCGTAGCCGGCCTTGGTGGAGATGATCAGCTCGTCGCGCCACGCCGCGAGGTCGTCGCGCAAGACGCGGCCGAAGACGGTCTCCGCGGCGCCCGGCGGCGGGCCGTAGTTGTTGGCGAGGTCGAAGTGGGTGATGCCGAGGTCGAAGGCGCGCAGGAGGAGCGCCCGGCCGGCGGCCGGGTCCGCGTCGGCGCCGAAATTATGCCAGAGGCCCAGCGAGATCAGCGGCAGTTTCAGGCCGCTGCGCCCGCAACGGCGGTAGAGCGCGGGCTGGTCGTAACGGGTCGGCGCGGGTTGGTAGGCCATGGGGCGAAGAGGTTGGCGGCTTCGCTCCGCGGAGTCGCGCCAGAAAACACCGCCGCCCGGTTCCGCTCAGAACGGAAAACCGCCGGCCGGCGCCGGCGCGGCGGCCTTCGCGTCGACCGGCCGGCGCGCGCGTTCATGGCGGCGGAGGCCGGTGACCGTGATCGCCTTGACGGGCTGGACCGGGCACGCGAATTCACAGCCGCCGCAGCCCGTGCACAGCTCGGGGTCGAGCCGCGGCAGGCGCAGGTTCCGGCCGTAGGGCGCGGTGGTGACGGCCTGCGTGGGACATTGCTCGGAGCAGGCCGCGCAATCGGTCCCCTTGGTCTTGACGATGCAGCGGTCCAGATCGAGGCGCGCCAGGCCGATGCGGGTGACTTGTTTCTCGGCGAGTTCCAGCCGGTCGAGGGCGCCGTCCGGGCAGACCTCGAGGCACGCCCGGCAGGAGTAGGTGCACGCGCCCCTGGTGTAATCCAGGCGCGGCTTCATCAGCCCGGCCCAGCCGGATTCGAGGAATGCCGGCTGCAGCACCTGCGTCGGGCAGGCCGGCAGACACAGGTGGCAGGCCGTGCAGCGCGCCCAAAAACGTTCAACACTGACCGCCCCCGGCGGACAGAGGACCGAACTGGCCCCGGCGCCCGAGACCGTGCGGCTGGGGGCGCCCTGGGCCCGCAGGGCCGGCGCGCCAAGGAGGGCCGCGACGGCCACCGCGCTGTCGGCGAGGAACGCGCGGCGCTGGGGGTCGGGAACCGCGGCGGTCGCGGCTTGGAGCGGGGGCGCGGCCGGCTGGGCGCCGGCCGGTCTGACCCAGGCGAACCGGTAGCTGATGCCGTGATTCGGGCACACGTCGAGGCAGTTGTAGCACGCGACGCAGCGGGAGAAATCGATGTTGCGCCGCCGCAGGTCGATGCACTGCGCCTTGCAGACATGCAGGCACTCGATGCACTTGTTGCAGGACCGGGCGTCGATGGTCAGCCGAAAGGCCGCCCGCCGGGCGAGCCAGCCGAGCAGGGTGCCCACCGGGCAGAGCGTATTGCAGTAGAGCCGGCCGCGCCACGCGACCAGCACGACCAGCAACACGAGGAGCAGGATCGGCTGGTGCGCGGCGGCGGCCCCCGCCCACGGGACGGGCACGCGGTAGAGGGTGCCGACACCGATGAGATTGGCGAGTCCGGCGACCGCGTTGTTGACCAGGACGGCGAGCGGCCGGAAGCCGTCGGCGGCAATGCGCCCGAAGCTGCTGTATGGATCCTCCAGCGAAAGCGTCAGGCTGGCCCAGCCCGAGGCCACGCCGCCGACCGTCGCCCAGAAAATGAGCCAGCGCAGCCGGGTCCACGGCGGCGCGTGCGGCAGGAACCGCCGCCCGCCCCGCCGGACCCAGGTGGCGACCCGGGCGATGACGTCCTGGAGAATGCCGAGCGGGCAGATGACCGAGCAGTAGATGCGGCCCCCGAGCAGCGTCGCCGCGAGGACGACGAGGCAGGCCAGCGATAAGGCCGCCCCGGTGGCGAGCGCGATGGCGGACGGCACGAGTTGGATGGACGCGAGCCACCGGCCCGCCGCCGGCGGCAGGAATCCGCGGAAATCCACCAGGGCCGCCGTCAGGACCGCGCCCACCGCCAGCGCCACGCCCACGCGGAGCAGTTTGAGGCCCCGGTTTGCCACGGTGTCAGCCCAGCTTGATCCGCCGGATGTCGACCTGGTCGAGATCCATCGTGCCCAGCTTCATCTCCGCCGCGATCCTGATGTAGCCCACCATGGCCGGCTCCAGGCCGAGGATCTTCGCGGCGGCGGCGTCCAGGGCGACGATGTCGGCCGAGGCGAGCAGCGTGCGCACCTCGACCAGATCGGCCGCGGACCGGCCGTGCGGGCCGTTGCGCACCATCGGATGATAGGCGTCCAGAATGTTGAGCGTCGGCTTCCGCCAGGTGAGGAAATCGGCGATGCACTGGTGGAGGTCGTTGCGGTGCCAGAAGCGGCGGTCCCAGACGATGCCCATGAGGTTCTTCATCGCGGCCGTCATTTGCGCCCCGCCATGATGCTTCAGGACCGGCACGTTGAGGAACACGTCGCTGTCGAGCACGAGCGAATGCACCTTCACCGAGCGCAGCACGACGCCGCCCGGGATCGCGACCTCGCGGTAGTAGCTGGCGTCGTTGCCCGGGACCAGCTTCGCCCCGGTGTCCTTCGCCACCTGCTCGGCGCCGCTCGCGACGTAGGCGCGCTGCCACTGGTCGAGCGTGTGGTCGAAGATGCTGACCGACTTGGCCCCGGCGGAGAAACACTGGGTCACCACTTTCCGTAGCAACTCGGGATGCGTGTTGGAGCCCATCTCCGGCGGCGTGTCGAAGCTGATGTTGGGCTTGATGACCACGGTCTGGCCCGGCCGGACGAAGGCCGTGATGCCGCCGAGTTCGGCCAGGGCCCGGTCGCACATGGCGGCGCGGCTGCCGTCGCGCACGGCGACGAGGATCGGTTTGCCGGCGGCGGCGGGGGCGGTTTCCAGCGTGGACGCCGCGAGCAGCGGGCGCACGCGGAGCAGCGGAACGGCGGCGCCCAGGGCCAGGCCGGCTTTGAGGAAGTCTCGGCGGGATTTCATGGCGGCAAGCGGAGGGGC
>DATJUU010000171.1:0-2094 GCA_035502155.1 Opitutaceae bacterium | reverse complement strand
GGGGGATGAGCGGCCGCAAGGCGAGATCCTCGCCGAGCGGCTGTCGATGGTGGCGCATCGCCACTTTCCCGCCTCCGCTGGCGTCGCCAAGGTGCAGCGTCTGACCGCGGGCGCCACGCAGGAAATCTGGCGCTTCGAGCTGGTGCAGGAGGGGCTTGAGACCCCGATGATCCTGCGGCGCACGCCGGGCGGGGTACGGCGGGTCGCGTCCAGCTCCAACGTCGGGCTCGAGGAGGAGGCGGCGATCCTGCGGCTGGCCGACGAGGCCGAGGTGCCGGTGCCGAAGGTCCGCCACGTGCTGACCCCCGAGGACGGGCTCGGGCAGGGCTTCATCATGGACTTCGTCGCCGGCGAAACGCTCGGCGGACGGATCGTGCGGGACCCGAGGTTCGAGGCCGTGCGGCCGAAGCTCGCTCGTCAGTGCGGCGAGATCCTCGCCAGCATCCACCGCATGCCCGCCGAGGCCGCGCCGAACCTCAAGCGCTCCACCGCCGCCGAGCTCGTGGACCAGTGGCGCGCCGCCTACGAGGCGACCGAGTGGCCCAGGCCCGTGTTCGAGATCGCCTTCGCCTGGCTCGACGCCCACCTGCCGCCGCCGCCCAAACGGCCGCGGATCGTGCACGGCGACTTCAGGAACGGAAACCTTATCTTCACGCCGGCCGACGGCGTCGTCGCCGTGCTCGACTGGGAGCTCGCCCACGTCGGCGACCCGATGGAGGACCTCGGCTGGATCTGCGCCAACCCGTGGCGGTTCGGCCAGGTCGAGAAGCCTGTGGGCGGCTTCGGCGAGCGCGAAGAGATGTGGGCCGGCTACGAGGACGCCGGCGGCGATCCGGTCGACCGCGCGCACGCAAAGTTCTGGGAGGTGTTCGGCTCGCTGCGCTGGGGCGTGATGTGCGCCGGCATGATCCCCGCGTTCCGGGCCGGCGAGTCGGTCGAGCGCGGCGTGATCGCCCGGCGCGCCTCGGAGAACGAGGTCGACCTGATGCGCCTCCTGGCGGGGAACGGCTGATGCAGGACGAGCCGCGCGCCGAGGAGATCCTGGCCAGGGTCGCCAATTTCCTGAAGGGCCCGGCGACGCGGGAGAGCGGCCCCCACATCGCCTTCCAGCTGCGGGTGGCCGCCAACGCGGTCGAGATTTGCCAGCGCGAGCTGACCCTTGCGCCAAAGGCCGATGCGGAGGAGCTGGCGCGCTTGCGCGCCCTGTTGGGGGCGGAAGGCGACCTGATGGCGCTCAACCGCGAGCTCGCGCGCCGGATCCGCGCCGGCCAGATGACCCTGGAGACACCGGGCCTCGCCGATCACCTCTGGGCCACGACCCTGGCCAAGCTCGCCGTCGACCAGCCCACCTACTCCGGCTACCGCGCCGCGCTGGCGGAACGGGGACATGGCTAGTCCCCCTCCATTCCGCTCATCCCGGCGGAAGCCGGGACCCAGGCAGGAGCCCGCCGCGCGCCGACTGGAACTTTGCTCAGCCACCAAGTTGATCTTGCGCAATGGCGTCGCGGCCTTCGTGCCCTTGGTGGTTCCCCTTCAACAGCGTCCTGCCTGGGTCCCGGCTTCCGCCGGAATGGGCGGGATCGCGTAAAAGCAGAGGCGCGCCAATGGACTTCGAAATTCCCCAGGACATCCAGGACTACCTGGACGAGCTCGACCGGTTCATCGAGGCCGAGATCAAGCCGCTGGAGGAGCAGGACGACAACGTCCGCTTCTTCGACCACCGGCGCGAATGGGCGCGCACCGACTTCGACAAAGGCGGCCTGCCACGGAAGGAGTGGGAGGAACTGCTCGCCGTGGCCCGCGGCCGCGCCGACAAGGCCGGCCACCTGCGCTACGCCTGGCCGGTCGAGTGGGGCGGCAAGGGCGGCTCGAACCTCGCCATGGCGATCATCCGCGAGCACCTCGCCGCCAAGGGGCTCGGCCTGCACAACGACCTGCAGAACGAGAGCTCGATCGTCGGCAACTTTCCCACCGTGTTGATGATGCGCGACTTCGGTACGCCCGAACAGCGGGCCGAATGGATGCCCGGCTTTCTCGACGGGACGCGGCGGCTCGCATTCGGCCTGACCGAGCCGAACCACGGCTCCGACGCCA
>DATJUU010000170.1:0-16366 GCA_035502155.1 Opitutaceae bacterium | reverse complement strand
CATCGCGGCGACCGAGACGCAGGTGGATTTTGCCATCGAGACCGCGCCGGTCATCCTGTTCCTGGTCGACGCCAAGGACGGTGTCACTGCCCTCGACCTGCGCATCGCGCAAAAGCTACGCCGCCGGGGCAAGGCCGTGCTGCTGGTGGTCAACAAGGTGGACTTCAACGCGGCGCGCCGGGAGGACCCGGATGTCTACAAGCTCGGCCTCGGCGATCCGTTTTTCATCTCGGCCGAACACGGGGTGGGCGAAGCCGGCCTGCGCGATGCAATTCTCCAGAAACTCGGACCCATGCCGCCGGAGACCGCGGCGGAGCGCGACGCCCTTTGCGTCTGCTTCGTCGGCCGGCCCAACGTCGGCAAGTCCTCGCTCAGCAACCGGCTCATCCGGAGCGACCGCCTGATCGTGAACGCCGAGCCCGGCACGACCCGCGACGCAATCGAGGTGCCGTTCCAGTTCAAGGGCCGCGACGGCAAATCCTATCCCTTCCGGCTCATCGACACCGCGGGCATCAAGGCCGCGACCAAGGTCGGGTCCCCGGTGGAGTATTTCGCGCGGTTGCGTTCGCTGGATGCGATCAAGCGGACCGACGTGGTCCTCCTCGTGCTCGATGCGCTGGACGGCGTGACGCAGCAGGACAAGGCCATCGCCGGCGAGATCGTGAAGGAAGGAAAGCCGGTCGTCGTCGTGGTCAACAAGTGGGACCTCGTGCACGACTCCTTCCGGCGCCCGGAGGGGGTACCCGGCTACAAGGACGAGCGCGAGTTCCGGGAGAAGTTCGAGCAGGCCCTGTTCACGCGCCTGTTCTTCACGCCGGGCGCCCCGCTGGTGTTCGTCTCCGCCCTGTCCGGCTACGAGATCGACCGCATGCTCAACGCCGCGGTGAAACTGCACCGCCAGCTCGACGCCAAGCTGGCCACAGCACGCCTCAACAAGACGCTCCTCCACCTGGCCGAGCGCATGCCGCCCCCGTCGGTGGGCGGCAAGCGGTTCCGCGTCTACTACGCCACGCAGACCGGCAACCGGCCCTTCCGCATCCGGATGTTCTGCAACCAGGAGCAGCGGATGACCGAATCGTACCGCCGCTACCTCGAGGCGGGCGTGATCGCGGAGTTCGGCCTCTCCGGCTGCCCGGTGCATTTCGATCTTGTGGGCAAGCCGGAGCGGGAGGGGCGGCATCCGTCGTCCGGCGCCAAGGTGCAGGACGATTGAGTGTCGGATGTTTCTTGGCCACAAAAAGGCACAAAGGGGCTTTGGCTATAACTGCGTCTCGGTCGCGCCTATAGGCGCGCAACGACCATTTGCCGGAGGCAAGAACGATCCTTGTGCCTCTTCGTGGCAAAAAAGCTCCGCGAATCTGTGTTGATTCGTGTGCATTAGTGGTGGAATCCCGGTTCGCGGTCCGGATCTCACTTCGGCACCACCTTTTTCCATGCCGCCAGGATCCGGTCGCAGGTCTGGTTGAACTCCGCGTTGATCTTGCGCCGCGCCGGATCGGCGTCGTACCACGCCACGATCTCCGCGGCGCCGCGACTGAAGGGGATTGTGCACACGAAGTCCGGCACCAGCCGTTTGATCTTGGCGTTGTCGAAGATCATGCTGTGCGACTTGTCGCCCAGCAGGCCCGGCGCCCACTTGGGGTCGTAGGCGGCGATGACGTCGGACGGCACGTGGACGATCTTCGCCTCGGTGCCGGCGGCGCGGGCCATGAGCGCGAAGATCTGGTTCCAGCTCAGCCACTCGTCGGAGGTGATGTGCACCGTCTCGCCGATCGCGCGGCTGTGGCCGAGCAGGCCGACGAGCCCCTTGGCGAAGTCGCGGTGGTGGGTGAGGGTCCAGAGCGACGTGCCGTCGCCGTGGACGATCACCGGCTGGCCGCGGCGCATGCGGTCGATCGTCGTCCAGCCGCCGTCCATCGGGATCAGCGTGCAGTCGTAGGTGTGCGACGGCCGCACGATGGTGAAGGGGAACTTTTCCTCGCGGTAGGCGCGCACCAGGCGCTCCTCGCAGGCGATCTTGTTGCGGGAGTAATCCCAGAACGGGTTGTCCAATACCGCCGACTCGGTCACCGGCAGGCCGGCGGGCGGGGTCTGGTAGGCGGAGGCGGAGCTGATGAACACGTACTGGTCGGTGCGGCCGCGAAATAGTGCGAGGTCGGCCTCGAGGTGCTCCGGGGTGAACACGATCCAGTCGACGACGGCGTCGAAGTGCAGGTCGCCGATCGCCTTCTGCGCCGACTTCGGATCGCGGATGTCGCCCTTGAGCACCCTGGCGCCCTTGGGCACCGGACGCACCGACTGCCCGCGGTTGAGCAGGTAGAGCTCGATCCCGCGGTCAAGCGCGAGCTGCGAGCAGGCCGAACTGATGATCCCGGTGCCGCCGACGAAAAGAACTCTCATGGGCCGAAGGTTGTGGCAACTTTTGGCCCAGGCAAACCGAATGCGCGGTGGCGGTTCCCTAGTTCTCGCTCTGCCGGGGCGGGGCGATGCCGGGCTGGACGCTGATGGTCACGTGGTCGAAGTTGATGTCGTCGGCTTCGTTCATCGTGATGCCCTTGTCGGCGGTGATCGTGACGTCCCGGAGGGTGATGCCGGTGATGCGGCTCTCGGGCAGGCCGGTGATCTTGAGGGCGTTGGTCGAGGCCGTGGCCGTGACGTGGTCGATGAGCACGTTTTTCATCGACGGGATCTTGGTCGGGTCGCCCTTGAAGTTGGGCCGGTTGCTGTCGACGTAGTTCAGGTCGAGCAGGATCGGATACTCCACGTTGTGCATCTGGATGTCGGTGTAGCGGACGTTCTCCACCGGCCCGCCGGCGCCGCGCATGGACTTGATCCGGATGCCGTCATCCGCGCCGTCGAAGGTGCAGTGCCGCACGAGCATGTTGTGGATGCCGACGGTCGTGCCGGAGCCGATCGAGATGCCGTGCCCGTGCTTGATCGTGCAGTTTTCGATCAGGACGTTGGTGCCGCCGGACTTGATCACGATGTCGTCGTCGCCCGTGTCGATGTCGCAGTCGCGGATGAGCGCGTTGGTCACCGGGCCGGGGTCGATCGCGTCGGTGTTGGGCGCGTTGAACGGCGCGCGGACCCGGACGCGCTCGATCGTCAGGTCGGTGATGTCGCGCGGCACGAGGTGGAACATCGGGGAGTTGGTCAGGGTGATGTCGCTCACCAGCAGGCGCTGGCAGCCGCTGATGACGACGAGCATCGGGCGGCGGTAGACGATCCGCCCGTGCTGCCGGTGCTCGGCGCGCTCCGACCAGGCCCACCAGATGGCGCCGTGGCCGTCGATCGTGCCCGGGCCGGTGAGCGAGACGTCGTGCAAATTGTGCCCGGTGATCAGCGGGGCCGGGGTCTTGACCTTCTCGGCCACCTCTTCCTGCGACGTGAGCGTGGCGGGGTCGGGCAGGCCGTAGCCGGCAAAGGAGTCCGGCGCCTCGATCACCGCGCCGGCGTCGAGGTGGAGGTCGAGATTGGAGCAGAGCGTGAAGGGCAGGGTGCGGAAGCGGCCCGCCGGCACCACGAGGTGCCCGCCGCCGGCCGCCTCGACCGCGGCGATCGCCTTTTTGAACGCGTCGGTGTTCAGGGTCTGGCCGTCGCCCACGCCGCCGAATTCGGCCAGCTGGAACGTGCGGTTGGGGATGACCGGCAGCGCGGGCTGGACGTGCTCGGCGGTGGTGACATCGACCGCGGCGCCGGGGGCCGGGGTCGCGGCGGTCGGCTGGGGCGCGGTGGTGGCGCAGCCCGCGGCGAGCGCGAGGAGGGACAGGACGGGGAGGAGACGCGTGACGCGATTCATTTTGAGGTCGGGGACAGTTCGAGGCTACCGGTTGGGATCGGCCCGGCGAGCCTGAAGACGCGGCGCGGAGCCGAACGGTTTCCCCACATCTCTGTTTGCGGGATTCATGCCCGCCATTCCTGACGCGTGGCGCTGCCTGCCGCCCTGAGCGCGGCGAAAGAGTCAAGTGAGCGCCGCACGCCGCGCCGGCGTTACCTGCTCTGCGGCGGTGGGCGCGAATCGGCGGGTTGTTCGAGCACCTTGGGCTCGCCGACGTCGACGCGAACGTCCCGCAGCGCCCGCCGCTGCAGCACGACGGCCTCGGACATCTCGCGCCCGAAATAGCCCGCACTGGCGAAGATCACGGCCGGCACCGCGTCCGTCATCGCGATCCCGTTGACGTGGACGGTCATCATCGTCCGCCAGAGCAGTTCCCGCTGCCCGCGCTGGAAGGCGCCAAAATCGTAGGCCGACACGGTGGCAAAGTAGAATTCCGCGTTCGCCCGATCCAGGAGCGTGCTGGTCTTGTAGTCGCGCTGCGTGAACCGCTTCAGCGGACTCAAGAGCGAGATCTGGCCGCCAAATTCGGAATCGAGCTGTTCCTGGGTCAGCGCCTGCCGGTAATCGGCGGCGAAGCGCTCGCCCCCGACCAGTCGCGCCCGGGTCAGGGCGTAAAGGTTGCCGGCGTCGCCGTGCCCCTCCGGCAGCTGGTTGGACACTCCCCAGTGGCAGATGGCCAGCAGTGACGGAGGGTGCTGCGCGTCGGCGGGCAGGAAATTGTTGACCGCCAGGGCGCGCTGAATGGCCTGCTCCATCGCCGCCGGCGTCGGCGGGCGTTCGCCGCCCTCGTTTTGTCCCTCCTCCCGCATCGGCGTGAGGTAAACGAGAAAATAGGTCGGCCGGTCGGCCGTGGCGGGCGGGCGCTTGCGGCCGGCATCCGTCATATTGGTGATGACCGTCATGTCGACCGGGGGATTCTTCTGGAACGACCGCGGCAGGACTTCGAGGCTCCACGGCGACCGGGGCGCGTCGACGGCCGGCAGGGAGGCTCCGGGCGGCGCCGGGTCGGCGGCGGGGAGCGCGATCGCGCTTGCCGCGGCCAGCGCCGCGAGTCGGAGGGTCAGCAGGGATCGGGAATTCGCCATGGCAGGCTGGTCTTTGCCCCGGGGCCGGGCCGGCGCCGCGCCGAGACGCGCCGATGCGCCGGATTGGATCAAACCAACGGCGCGGGCGGCGGCAAGGTGGAACCGCCTCCACCGCAGGCTTGCAGCGGGCGCCGGGCGCGTCTCTGTTTGGCTGCGAACGCCGGCCGCCCGCCGCCGTTGCATGCACGCCCGCCTGACCGAACTCTTCGCCCGGCATTTCGGCGCCCCGCCCGCCGGGGCCGCGCCGCTGCCGGCGCACGGCTCCGAGCGGCGCCTCTTCCGCCTGAAATCCGCCGACGGCCGCTCGGCGATCGGGGTGGAGAACCGCGATGCCGACGAGAACGCCGCGTTTCTCGGCTTCTCCCGCTACTTCCGCGGGGCCGGCCTGCCGGTGCCCGCGATCTACGCCGAGGACCCCGCCGCCGGCGTCTATCTGGAGGAGGACCTGGGCGACACGACGCTGTTCGACCTGCTGCAGCGCGAGCGCGGCGCCGCCCCGGAGGTGCCGGCGTCCGCGGCGGCCGTCTACGGCGAGGCGGTGCGCCTGCTGGCGCGGATGCAGATCACCGCCGGGCCGGGCGTCGACTTCCGCCTCTGCTATCCCCACGCCGCCTTCGACCGGCGGTCGATGACGTGGGACCTGAACTACTTCAAGTACTACTTCCTCAAGCTCGCCCACATCCCGTTCCACGAGCAGAAACTGGAGAACGACTTCGACACGCTGTGCGGCTGGCTGCTGCAGGCGCCGGCGGACTTCTTCCTCTACCGCGACTTCCAGTCGCGCAACATCATGGTGCGCGACGGCCGGCCGTGGTTCATCGACTACCAGGGCGGGCGGCGCGGCGCGCTGCCCTATGACCTCGCGTCGCTGCTGCTCGACGCCAAGGCCGACCTGCCGTTCGCCTTCCGGCAAAAACTCAAGGCGGAATACCTCGCGGCGGCGTCCGCGCTGACGCCGCTCGAGGCGGCGCCATTCGAGGAGTTCTACCGCGGCTTCTCGCTCATCCGCCTCCTGCAGGCGATGGGCGCCTACGGCTACCGCGGCTTCCATGAGCGCAAGGCGCACTTCCTGCAGAGCGTGCCGTACGCCGTGCGCAACCTGGAGCACCTGCTGGAGGCGGGCCCGCTGCCGGTGGCGCTGCCCGCGCTCGAGGCGGCGCTGCAGCGGGTCGTGGCCTCGACCGCGCTGCGCGCGATCGCGCCGGTGCCCGTGGGGCTCGGCGTCCGCATCGAGAGTTTCTCCTATGCGCAGGGCTATCCGGCCGACGCCTCGGGCCATGGGGGCGGCTTCGTGTTCGACTGCCGGGCGCTGCCGAACCCGGGGCGCGAGGCGCGCTTTGCCGGCGTCACCGGCCGCGATCCCGGGGTGGTGGCGTGGCTGGAGGCGCATGAGGCAGTGCCGCAGTTCCTCGCCCGGGTGCGGGCGCTGCTGGAGCCGACGCTGGCGAACTACCAGCAGCGGCGCTTCACCCATCTCGCCGTGGCCTTCGGCTGCACCGGCGGCCAGCATCGCAGCGTCTACTGCGCCGAGGCGCTCGCCGCCGCGCTGCGCGGCCGGCCCGGGCTCACGGTCGAGGTTCACCATCGCGAGGCCGACCGCTGGCCGGCGCTCGCCGCGCCATGAAGGCGATGGTCCTCGCCGCCGGCCGGGGCACCCGCCTGCGTCCGCTCACGGATGCCCGCCCGAAGGCGCTGGTCGAGGTGGGCGGGCGCACGCTGCTCGAGCACGTCCTGCGCCGGCTGGGTGCCGCGGGCGTGACCGAGGTGATCATCAACCTGCACCACCTTGGAGCGCAGATCCCGCCGTTTCTGGAGCGGCACCGCAATTTCGGCCTGGAGCGCGTCGCCTTCAGCGATGAGCCCCTCCTGCTCGGCACCGGCGGCGGCTTGAAACAGGCGGCGGCGTTCTTCGACGACGGCCGGCCATTCCTGCTCCACAACGTGGATGTGTTGAGCGACATCGACCTCCGCGCGCTGCTCGCCGTCCACCGCCGCAACCACGCCCTGGCGACCCTCGCGGTCATGGACCGGCCGACGGAGCGGCCGCTGCTTTTCGACGGCGACGGCCGGCTGGTGGGCCGTCGGACGGCGGATGCGGGCGATGTCGTGGTGCGCGGCGCCCGCGGGGGGATCACGGCGCTGGGCTTCTGCGGCATCCAGGCGCTGTCGACGGCGTTCCTCGAGCGGATCACCGAGGCCGGCGCGTTTCCCATCACCGAGCCCTACCTGCGGCTCGCGGGCACCGGCGCGGCGATCAACGGCTGCCGCGTCGACGGCGCCCGCTGGCGGGATTGCGGCCGGCCGGAGGATCTGCGCCCGTTGTGATCCGCGGGGCAGCCGGGCCCGATTGAGGGTGACGGCGGGACGCCGGCTGCTACAAAGGCGGACGCGTTCATGCCTGCGCCGCTTCACCTCGTCTTCATGGGCTCGGATCCCATCGCGCTGCCGTTGCTCGACTGGCTGGCGGGCGAGGGGAGCGCGCTGGCCCGCGTCGCCGCCGTCTACACCCAGCCGGACCGTCCCGCGGGGCGCGGGCAAAAGGTCGAGGCGGGTCCGATCAAGCGCTGGGCGGAGGCGCACGGCGTGCCGGTGCGCCAGCCGGCAAGACTCGGCGACGACGAGTGCGGCTGGCTGGCCGGGCAGAACGCCGACCTGGCCCTGGTCCTGGCCTACGGGCATATCCTGGGCGAGGCCCTTCTCGCCGCGCCCCGCCTGGGCACGCTCAACCTGCATGCCTCCCTGCTGCCCAAGTATCGCGGCGCCTCGCCCATCCAGACCGCCGTCGCCTGCGGCGAGCGCGAGACCGGCGTGGCGCTGATGCGGCTGGTGAAGCAGCTCGACGCCGGCCCGGTGGCCGACGCCGAGCGGGTCGCGATCGGCCCGCTGGACACGGCGGCTGAAGTCGAGCCCCGTCTCGCCGCCGCCGCCGTGCCGCTGCTGGCGCGTGCGCTGCCGCGGCTGGCGCGCGGGGAGCTGGTCTTTCGGGACCAGGATCACGCTGCGGCCAGTTACTGCCGGCGCCTGGTCAAGGACGACGGCGCGATCGATTTCGCGGCCCCGGCGCCGGCGCTGGCGGCGCGGATCAACGGCCTGTTTCCCTGGCCGGGCTGCTCGGTGGAGATCAATGGTGTCGTCGTCCGGTTGGGATTGGCTGACGTTGTAGCCGGGGTCGGCGACCCCGGCCACATCTCCGCGGCGCCGGGCACCATGGTCGGCGCCGATGCCGATGGGCTGCTGGTGGCCACCGGCGACGGTCTCCTGCGTCTCCGCCGGCTGCAGCGTCCGGGCGGCAAGCTCCTGTCGGCGGCCGAGTTCGCGCGGGGCTTCCCAATCGCGCCGGGCACCGCGCTGCCGTCCCGCCCGATGCCGCCGCTGGTGGCGGCCCGGCCGTTCCGCTAGCCGAAGGCCGATGAGTGTTTCGCTTGTTTTTGGCGGCGATTCTTCCAATGCTGCCGCGCATATGGCGCGTCATACGAGCTTTGGATGGGTCGGCTTGGCCGCCGCCCTCGTCCTGACCTCCGGGCCGCTGGCCGCCCAGGGCGCTTACCCTGGTGGATCGGGATCGATCGAGATCGCCAACCTGCGCGAAGACCTCCGGGTGCTGACGCAGCGCGTCGGCGACCTCGGCCTGCGGGTGGATCAGCTGGAGCGTCAGAACAGCGATCTTCAGGCCAAGGCGGGCCAGAATTTCGTCACCCTCACCCAGCTCAACGCGTCCCTCGCCGACCTCAGCAAGTCGATGCAGGCCGCGATCGCCGACGACAAGCGCGACACGCTGCACGAGGTCAGCCTCAAGCTGGAAAAACTCGCCCGCGAGACCCAGGCGGCGATCGACGCGGTGGCCAAGGGCGCCGCCACGCGGGCCCCCGTGGCGCCGCCGACCTTCACCGAAAATTACTCGAAGGAGGGCGTCAGCTACACCGTACAGCGCGGCGACACCCTCTCGAACATCGCCCACAAGACGGGCGGCAAGGTCGAGGACATCATCAACGCGAACAAGATCACCGATCCGTCGCGCCTGCAGGTGGGGCAGACGCTCTTCATTCCGGGAGGCAAGTAGTCGATCATGGCGGCGCCGAAATCCAGACTGGGGCGCGGGTTGGAGGCCTTGATCGCGAGCGGGGCGTCGGCCGCCCCGAGGCTGGAGACGCCGCCGGCGCCGGCCGCGCCCGCGACCGGTTTCCAGGAGATCCCGCTTCACTTGGTGGAGCCGAGCCCCTACCAGCCGCGCAAGGAGATGGATCCCGCGCAGCTCACGGAGCTCGCCGAGAGCATTCGCGCCGAGGGCCTGCTCCAGCCGATCGTCGTGCGCCCGGCGGCCGGCAAGTTCCAGCTGATCGCGGGCGAGCGCCGCTGGCGCGCCTTCCAGCAGCTCAAGCTCAAGTCGATCCCCGCCCGCGTGCTCGACGCCAGCGACGCCTCGTCCGCCACGCTCACCCTGATCGAGAACCTCCAGCGCGAGGGGCTCAACCCGATCGACGAGGCCTACGGCTACGCGAGCCTGATCCGCGACTTCGACCTGACGCAGGAGCAGGCGGCGGAGCGCGTGGGCAAGGGCCGCGCCTCGGTGGCCAACTCCCTCCGGCTGCTGTCGCTGGAGCCCGAGATCCAGGGCTACCTCGCCAAGGGGCTGCTCAGCGAAGGGCACGCGAAGGTGCTGCTCGGCGTCGAGGACCCGCCGCGCCGCGGGCTGCTCGCGCGCCGCGTGGTCGAGGAGGGGCTGAGCGTGCGCGGGCTGGAGCAGCTCAGCCTGGGGCACCGCAAGACGCGGCGGGGGCGCGGCGCCGGCCGGGGCTCGTCCGGCGCCGAGGCCGCCACCGTGGCCGACATCGAAAAACGCCTCACCACCCATCTCGGCGCCCGCGTGACGCTCCATCATTCGCCCAAGCGGGGCCGCCTCGTCATCGAATACGCGGGCAACGACGATCTCCAGCGCCTTCTCGAAAAGCTTGGTCTTCCGCCTGACGGGGCATGAGCACGGCGGACACGTTCCGCGAGACGTGGTCGGACGCCTCGGCGATGAGCGCGAAGATGTTCCGCGTGCGGTTTCCGTTCCTCGGGGAGTTCCGGAACTATTCCTGGGACAAGCTGCGGCACGACCTGATCGCGGGGGCGACGCTCACGCTGGTCTCGGTGCCCCAGGCGATCGGCTTTGCGCTGATCCTCGGCCTGCCGCCGATGACGGTGATCATGTCGGTCGTGGTCGGCGGCTTCTTCAGCGCGCTGTTCTTCTCCTCGCACTACCACGTCTTCGGGCCGACGACCTCGGTCTGCCTGATCACCGCCGCCACGGTCGCGGCCAACGCCTCGCTCGGCCTGCACCCGCTGGCGCTGGCGGCCTACCTCGCGTTCCTGATCGGCGTGGTGCAGTTCGTCGCGGGCCTGCTCAACTTCGGCGAGGTCACCAAGTTCATCTCCCGGTCGGTCGTCATCAGCTATACGACGGCGATCGGCGTGCTGCTCATCGCCAGCCAGCTGCCGAACCTGCTCGGCTTTCACGTGCCGGCGGGGCAGGGGTTCGTGACCGTGCTGCTCGAGGTGGTCGACGCGCTCCGGGCGGTGCATCTCTCGGCGTGGGCGATCGGCATCGGCCTGCTGACGCTGGCGATCTTCGAGGGGATCAAGCGCTGGCGCGCCTCCTGGCCGGAGGCGCTGATTGGCCTCGCGATCCTCGGCATCGCCGCCCGCATCTTCACGGAAGTGGTGGCGCGCTGGCACGTGTTCGGCCTGCACGCCGCGCCGTTCCTGATGGTGGAGGACGAGGGCGCGCTGGCGGCGGCGATCCCGACCCTGGCGTGGCTGCCGCCCTTTTCGCTGCAGGTCGAGCTCCTGCCGCACATCGCCAGCACCGTGATCGCCATCGCGATCATCGGCATGCTCGAGGCCACCGCCATCACGAAGTCGCTGGCGGCCAAGAGCGGCCAGCACCTCGAGCCCAACCAGGAACTGCTGGGGATGGGCGCGGGCAACATCGCCGCCGGGCTCTTCGGCGTCACGCCCGCCTCCTCGTCGTTCACCCGGTCCGCCGTCAACTATCAGAGCGGCGCCGCGTCCCAGCTCTCCTCGATGCTCAGCAGCGTCGTCGTGCTGCTCATCCTCTTCTTCCTCACGCCGGTCTTCAATTACATCCCGGTGGCGGCGCTCGCCGCGCACCTCATGCGCGTCGGCTACAAGCTCATCAACCGGTCCCAGATCCGGGTGGCCCTCCGGTCAACGCGCGGCGACGCCGTGGTCTTCATGGTCACCCTGGGGTCGGCGCTGTTCCTCAAGCTCGAGACCGCCATTTATGTCGGCATCGGCACCGCGCTCGTCCTCTTCCTGCAGAAGACCAGCGCGCCGTCGCTCGTCGAGTACGCCTTCAACGAGAGCGGCCAGCTCGGCGAGGTGTCCGACCCCGCCAAGCGCAGCAACCCGCAGATCTCGATCATCCACGTCGAGGGCGAGTTGTTCTTCGGCGCCGCCGACCTTTTCCAGGAGCAGGTGCGGCGCCTGGCGGAGGACGCCAACATCCGGGTCTTCATCCTGCGGATGAAGAACGCGCGCCATCTCGACGCCTCGACCGTCATGGCGATCGAGAACCTGCACGACTACCTGCGCCGCAACGACCGGTACCTGATCTTCAGCGGCTGCAACGCCGAGGTCATGCGGGTGATGCGCAAGAGCGGCCTGCTCGCGGAGGTCGGGCCGGAGAACGTGTTCCCAGCCGAGGTGAATCTCACCATGAGCACCAAGCGCGCGCTCCAGCGCGCCACCGAGCTGCTCCACACCCGCCGGGCGGACGTCCGCCTCTTCTACAATCGCAAGCCGGAATCGGCGGCGGAAGCCGGGCCCCCGGCGCCCGCCGGCCCGCCGGCGGACTACGACGTCTAGGGCGGGCGGGGTCTTCGCGGTCCGCGGCCGTGGCGGAGCGGGCTTCGCGCAATGAGTTGGGGAAAAACGCGTTGGGCGGCGGCGGAACGGTCCCCGGCGAGAACTCGGGTTGACATCGCGTGTCCGACCCTGTTGACATGCGCCCTTTATGATCACGATCTTGATCAACATCTTCACCGTCGTGCTGATCCTGGTGGCGCTATTCCTCGGCATGATTGTGCTGATGCAGCGGGCCAAGTCCGACGCCGGCATGGCGGCGATGGGCGGGGGCATGATGGAGTCCACCTTCGGTCCGGACTCCAGCAACGTGCTGAGTGGCCTGACGATCAAGGCGACCGTGGTGTTCTTCCTGCTCAGCTTCCTCCTCTACCTCGGCTACATCTACCAGCGGGCGCATCCGGTCGCGGGCAAGAGTGTGCTGCCCAACATTTCCGCGCCGGCGACCCTTCCCGCAATGCCGCCGGCCTCCGCGCCCGCGGCCTCCGTCCCGGCTACCCCCGCACCCAATGCGGCTCCGACCACGCAGCCGGGCGGTCCGGCCCCCAAGAAGCCCTGATCCGGGGCCGGTCGGCGGCCGGTGGGGTGACCTGCCTCGGCTCGCCATCGCCACGCTGACGGCGTGCGCCGGCCTGCTGGCGCCGGCGGCCGCCCAATCCGGCCGCAACCCGCCACCGCCGCCGGCCTACGTCCAGCTCGGCAAGCCCGACCAACAGCAGGGCCGGGAGATTCTCGAGCAATTCCGCGCCCAGGGGCTGGCGGGCGATTACTACCTGGAGTTCGAACTGCGCGTCCTGCCCCGCGACGGCGACGAGCGCGTCCTGCACGGCCGCCTCTGGGGGACGCGCAACGCCGGCGGACCCGTGTCGCGGGTCACCCTCGACCCGGCGGCGGCGGGCGGTCCCGAGACGCGCCTGCTGGTGCAGAGCGGCCCGGCGCCGGCGCTGTGGCGCTCGTCGGGCACCGGCGGCGCGGCCGAGGCGCTCGACGTCGCCGCCCAGTTCGCGCCGCTGGCCGGCACGGACCTGACGCCGTTCGACCTGCAGATGCCGTTTCTCTACTGGCCGGATTTCACCTACGAGGGGCTCGTGCGCTCCCACGGCCGGCCGGCGCATCGCTTCGTCCTGCATCCGCCCGCGGCGCTCGCGGCGCAACATCCCGGGCTGGCGGCCGTGCAGGTCGACCTCGACACCCAGTACGTCGCCCTCGTCGAGGCCGAGCTGCTCGGCGCGGACGGCCGGCCGCTCAAGACCGTGAGCCTGCTCGACCTGCAGAAGGTCGGGGACCAGTGGCTGGTCAAGGCGATCGACCTGCGCGACGAGACGACCCGAAACAAGACGCGCTTTGCGGTCACGGCGGCGGCGCTCAACCTGCACCTGCCGGCGGCGCTGTTCACCCCGGCCGGCCTGGCCGAACCGGCGCCGGTGCCCGCGGACCTGACGCGCCTGGCCGGCCCATGAACGCCGCCCGGTCCCGCTACCGCGGCGTCGTATTCGACATCGACGGCACGCTGCTGGACAGCATGCCGCTGGTGGTGAAGGGCCTCGGCCTCGCGGTGGAGCCGTACCGCCCCAAGCCGGACCGCCGCGAGGTGATGAGCAGCCTCGGGGGCCCGTCGGAGGACTGCCTGCGGCGCCTGCTCGGCGGCGGGGAGCACGTGGCGGCCGCGATGGAGCGGTACATGGCGTTCCTGCGCGAGCACCGGGAGTCGGCGCGGCTGTTCCGCGGCGCGCGGCCGCTGATCACGGACCTGCACGGCGCCGGTTTGCCCCTGGGCATCTGGACGGGGCGCGAACGGGTCTGGGCGGTGGCGGAACTGCAGGCCCACGCCCTCGAGCCGTATTTTTCGCCGCTGGTGTGCGGCGACGACCTCGACTCGCACAAGCCGGATCCGGCGGGGCTGCTCCAGATCGCCGCCGGCTGGCGGCTCGCCGCGTCCGAGCTGCTGTTCGTGGGCGACTCCGACCAGGATCTCGCCGGGGCGCGGGCGGCCGGCGTGCCGATGGTGGCCATCCGGCACGGACGCGAGATCGCGCCGGAGCTGCTGGCGCATCCCGTGGCGGCTTTCGACGCGCCGCCGGAGGCGTACGCGTGGGTGCGGGAGGCGACCCTGCCCGCCGTGCCGGGGCCGGCCTGAGCGGCCGCGGAATTTCATTGCTTTCATCCCGTGGGCGGGCCCTTTGTCAATGGGTCTGCGTTCGCCCACGCAGGTCGCGTCCATGGCCTCGACTTCCAGCTTCGCTGCCACGCCACTGACCTTTGAGCTGTCGCGTGATTTGGTCAGGCGCATCCAGCGCTGCCGCCGGCGCCACGGACTGAAATCGACCAGCGCGGTGGTGCGTGCGGCGCTGGAGCGGTTTGATTATGCGGAGTTTCGGGCGGCGCGACGGGAGCAGTTCCAGATCTCGGTGCGCCTGTCCCCGGCACAGAAGCAGACGCTGTTCCGGCAGGCCTGCCGCCGCCGGGTGAGCGCGGGGGAGCTGCTGCGCGCGGCGCTCGAGGCCTTTGCCCGCGAGCGGGCGGCCGGCCCGCCGGGGCGGCGGACGCGCTGAGGGGCGGCGCGGGCGGGGGAGGGCGGGCCAGAGCCGCAGCTTGCATTTGCGGAACCCGACCCTTTGATTTTCGCCGCCGCACCATGAATCCGACCCTGCCGCCGCTCTCCACCTGGGCCCGCCACATCGCTCCATCCCCGACGCTGGCCGTCGACGCCAAGGCCAAGGCGCTCAAAGCCGCGGGCGAGGACGTCTGCGGCTTCGCGGCAGGCGAGCCGGACTTCGACACGCCGGATTTCATCAAGGAGGCGTGCATCGCCGCGCTCAAGGCCGGCCGCACCAAGTATGCGCCGACCCCCGGCATCGAGGAGCTGCGGGCGGCGGTCGCCGCGCGCTACGGCGCCGACTACGGCCTCAAGGTCGCCCCCGGCCAGGTGGTCGTGAGCCCCGGCGGCAAGTTCTCCTGCTACCTCGCGGTGCTCGCCACCTGCAGCCCGGGCGACGAGGCCGTCATCCCCGCGCCCTACTGGGTGAGTTATCCCGAGATGGTGAAGCTCGCCGGCGCGGTGCCGAAGGTGGTGCTGGCCGACGACTCCGCCGGCTTCCGCCTGACCGCGGCCCGGCTCGAGGCCGCGATCACGCCGCGGACCCGCCTCGTCATTCTCAACTCGCCGTCGAATCCGACCGGCGCCGTCTACACCCGCGCCGAGCTCGAGGCGCTCGTCGATGTCATCCGCCGGCACAACCTCTACCTGCTCTCCGACGAGATCTACGAGTACCTGACCTATGACGGGACGCGACATTTCTGTCCGGCGACCTTCAGCCCGGACGCCGAGGCGCGCACCATCGTGGTCTCGGGTTTCAGTAAGCCGTTCTCGATGACCGGCTGGCGGCTGGGCACGCTGGTCGCGCCCACGCCGATCGCCAAGGCGTGCGCCGAGCTCCAGAGCCAGATGACCTCGAACGCCACCACCTTCGCCCAGTACGGCGCGCTGGCCGCGCTGCGCGAAAAGGAGCAGGCGCGCGCCGCCATCGCCCGGATGCTGGTCGCGTTCGATCGCCGCCGGAAGTTCCTCCACGCCGAGCTGAACAAGATCCCCGGCGTCACCTGCCTGCTGGCGCAGGGCGCGTTCTACCTCTTCCCCAACATCTCGAAGTTCGGCCTCGGCTCGGACGAGTTCTGCACGCGGCTGCTCGACGAGGAAAAGGTCGCGGCCGTGGCCGGCAGCGGTTTTGGCGCCGAGGGCTACATCCGCCTCAGCTACGCCACCAGCGACGAGATCATCGCCAAGGGGGTCGCGCGCCTGGCCCAGTTCTGCCGGCGCCTCGGCTGACACATTCGACTTTCGGCCGGAACCCTTCACTTTCACTCACACTCCCACTGTCCCCATGCCCTACCAAAATGTCACCCCGCCCGCCGGCGACCGGATTACCAGCGCCGGCGGTCGGCTGCAGGTCCCCGATCACCCCGTCGTGCCCTTCATCGAGGGCGACGGCACCGGCCCCGACATCTGGCGCGGCGCGGTCCGCGTGTTCGACGCCGCGGTGGAGAAGGCCTACCCGGGCCGCCGCCGGATCGCCTGGTTTGAGGTCTACGCCGGCGAAAAAGCCTTCAACAAGTTCCAGACCTGGATGCCCGAGGACACGCTGGCCGCCTTTCGCGAGTATCTCGTCGGCATCAAGGGCCCGCTGACCACGCCGGTCGGCGGCGGCATCCGGTCGCTCAACGTCGCGCTGCGCCAGGAGCTCGACCTGTTCGTCTGCCTGCGCCCGGTGCGTTATTTCAAGGGCATGGAGACGCCGGTGAAGCGGCCCGATCTCGTCGACATGGTCATCTTCCGCGAAAACACCGAGGACATCTACGCCGGCATCGAGTGGGCCGCCGGGTCCCCCGAGGCGCAGAAGGTGCTCGAGTTTCTGGCGAAGGAATTCCCCAAACCCGCCGCCAAGATCCGCTTCGGCACGATGGAGCGGGTGCGCGAGTGGCAGGAGCGACTCGAGGCGATCGGCGCGCCGCGCCGGCAGGTCGGCATCGAGGTCGGCGTCGGCATCAAGCCGGTGAGCTATCTCGGCACCGAGCGCCT
>DATJUU010000169.1:0-6896 GCA_035502155.1 Opitutaceae bacterium | reverse complement strand
CTTGAGTTCCTCGAGCGACGGCGGGGCGGGCGGCGGCGATTCCGCCGCGCGGAGCATCCCCAAGACAAGGAGCAAGGCGCCGGCCGCGGCCGGCAGCCAACGGCGGAGGAAGGCAGGTGGGCTCGTTGGGGGAACCGGCATGGGGCGGACGCGGCGCCGCGGCCCGGGGGCGTTATCGGTTGAAGATGCCCTGCAGGTTCATGTTCAGGGCCTGCGGGTTCGGCGAGAATCGGAGGCCGTCGGCCTTGCTGATTTTGGCCTCCTTGATCAGACGGTAGAGATCGCGGTTGAAGGACTGCGACCCGCTGTCGTCGCCCGTGTCAAGTAACTGCTGGATCTTGTCGAAGTGGCCCTCGAGCAGGAGATTCTTGACGGTCGAGTCGGCGACGAGGATTTCGAAGGCGGCGTAGCGGCCGCCACCTTCCATCGCCGGGATCAGCGACTGGCAGATGAAGCCGCGGATCGCGCCCGAGACCTGGCGGCGCGCCTGCGCGATCTGCTCCGGCGGGAAGAATTCAAACAGCCGGGTGAGCGCCTGCTGCACGGTGGCGGCGTGCATGGTGGAGAACACGAGGTGGCCGGTCTCGGCGGCGGAGATGGCGGTCTCAAACGTCTCCTTGTCCCGCATTTCGCCGATCAGGATGATGTCCGGGTTCTGGCGCAGCACGGCGCGGATCGCGAGGGGGAAGTCCGGCACGTCGATGCCGACCTCGCGCTGCTCGAAGACGCACTTGTCGTCGGTGAACGTGTACTCGATCGGGTCCTCGATCGAGACGATGTGCCGGTCGAGGTTCTGGTTGATCCAATTGAGCATCGCGGCCATGGTCGAGCTCTTGCCCGAGCCAGTGGCGCCGCAGACGAGCAGGATGCCGTCGTGGGCCTGGCAGAGCTTGATCAGGGTCGCGGGGTTGAGTTTGAGGTCCTCGAAGTTCGGGGGGCGGCTCTTGATGTGCCGGAAGACGATGCTGACCGTCCCGCGCTGGTGGAAGGCGTTGACGCGGAAGCGCCCGACGTCCTCGGCCGCGTAGGCGTAGTCGACCTGGGCGTCGCGTTCCCAGATCGGGAAGAAATGCCGCGGCACCGACGCCTCGATGAAACCGCGCACGTCGTCGGCCGAGAGCGGATCCATGTCGACCTGCTTGAGCCGGCCGCCGAGGCGGAAGCAGGCGGGCTTGTTGGACTTGATGACAATGTCGCTCGCGTTGTTCTCCACCGCGAGCTTGAGGACTTCGTTGAAGAGTTGGAGGGGTTCCATGTGTGGGAATAAGGCGCGGTCAAAAAAGGATGTGCTTTTTCTAGGCGGGTCTGCTTTGGTCAGCAAGTCACATTCCGCCCTCGTTCCCATGAAGTTGCGCCCGTTAACCGGCACGCTCACCGCCTTGGTGACCCCTTTCCGGAAGCAGCAGGTCGCCTACGACGACCTGCGCGCGCTGATTGAATTTCAGATCAAGGCGGGGATCGACGGCCTGGTGCCGGTGGGCTCGACGGGCGAGTCCACCACCCTGTCGCACGGCGAGCACGAGGAGGTCGTGCGCTGCACGATCGAGGCGGCGCGCGGGCGCGTGCCGGTGGTGGCGGGCGCGGGCTCGAACTCGACGCGCGAGGCGCTGGACCTGGTGCGCGCGGCGCACGCCGCCGGCGCCGACGCGATGCTGGTCGTGGCGCCCTACTACAACCGGCCGACCCAGGAGGGGCTGTTCCGGCATTTCTCGCAGGTGGCGGAGGCGACGGACCGCCCGGTCGTGCTCTACTCGATCCCCAGCCGCTGCGGCGTGGAGATCGGGGTCGGCACGGTCGAGCGCCTGCGCGCGCGCTACGCCCATGTGCGCTACATCAAGGAGGCGGGCGGCACGGTGGACCGCGTCGACCAGCTCAAGACCGCGCTGGGCGACGATCTCACGGTGCTCAGCGGGGACGACTCCCTCACCCTGCCGTTCATGGCGGTGGGCGCGGAGGGCGTGATCAGCGTGGCGTCGAACCTCTGCCCGCGCGAGGTCGTGCGGCTCGCCCACCTCGCCCTCGCCGGCGACTACCGCGGCGCCGCCCGCGTGCACCGCCGGCTCTATCCCCTCTTCAAGGCGCTCTTCATCGAGACGAACCCGGCGCCGGTCAAGGCGGCGCTGGCCGCGGCCGGCCGCATCCGCTCGCCGGAGGTCCGCCTCCCGCTGTGCGAGCTGACCGGCGCCAACCTGGCCACCCTCAAGCGCGCGGTCGCCGCCGCCCTGACCTGACCGTCCCCGCCATGCCCCTCGCCATCCTCCTTCACGGCGCCCGCGGCCGCATGGGCCAGGCGGTCGCCGCCGCGGCCGAAGCCGCCGGCGTGCGCGTCGCCGCCGCGGTCGACGTGGGCGACGATCCCGCCGCCGAGCTCAAGGCGCGCGCCTGCGACGTCATCGTCGACTTCAGCGCCCCCGCCGCCACCGCCGCGCTGCTGCAGCTGGCCGTGGCGCACAAGAAGCCCGTCGTCATCGGCACCACCGGCCACACGCCCGCGGAGAAGAAGCGCCTGCTCGCGCTCGCCGCCAAGGTGCCCTGCGTCTGGACCGGCAATTTCTCCGTCGGGGTCAACGTGCTCTTTTATTTGACGCGGCAGGCGGCCCGCATCCTCCAGGCGGGCTACGACGCCGAGGTCGTGGAGATGCACCACCGGTTCAAGAAGGATGCCCCGAGCGGCACCGCCGGGCGCCTCGCCGAGATCATCCTCCAGGAGCGGCGCCTCACCGCCGCCGCCTTGCGGCACGGCCGCCAGGGCATCACGGGCGAACGGACGCGCGACGAAGTCGGCGTCCACTCGCTGCGCGGCGGCGACGTCGTGGGCGACCACACCGTGATCTTCGCGGGCGCGGGCGAGCGTCTGGAGCTCACGCACAAGGCGTCGACGCGCGAAGTCCTCGCCCGCGGCGCCCTGCGCGCCGCCCACTGGGTCGTGACGCGGCCGCCCGGCGTCTACAGCATGCAGGACGTGCTCGGCCTGGCGGACTGAGGCGATGATCACCAGCATCCAGGGGACGCTGGTCGCGGTTTCGCCCCTTGCGGCGGTGGTGGAGGCGAACGGGCTCGGCTACGAGGTCAACATCCCGCTCACGACGGCGGAAAAGCTGCCCGCGCCGGGGGCGGTGGTGAAGCTGCACACGCTCGCGGTCTACCGCGAGGACGCGCAGACGCTCTATGGCTTCGCCACCGTCGCGGAGCGCGATTTCTTCCGGCTGCTGGTGGAACGGGTGACGGGCGTCGGTCCCAAACTGGCGCTGAGCATCATGAGCCGGCTTTCGTTGCCGGTGCTGCAGGGGGCGATCGCCGCCGGCGACGTGGGTCTGCTTTCGAAATGTCCGGGCATCGGCCGGAAAACGGCGGAACGCCTGGTGGTCGAGCTGAAGGGCCTGGCGCCGTCGACGCCGGCCGCCGCTCCGGGCGCGGTGCCGGCCACGGCGGCGGGGGGCGAACCCTCGCCGCGGCAGCGCGACGCGGTCCTCGCGCTGATGGCCCTCGGCTACAAGGCGCCCGACGCCGACAAGGCGGTGCGGCAGGCGGCGCTCAAGCTCGGACCCGGGGCCAGCACCGAGCAGCTGGTCAAGCAGGCGCTGGGCTGAAACGAAAAGGCGCGCCGCGGGGGCGCGCCTCGACAAGCGTTCGGCCGGTGGTGCGCTTCAGCGCTGGAACTGATAGGCGGCCATCTGTTCCTGGTTGTCGCCCGTCTGCCGCACGCGGAAGACCTGGGGCGTGTCCGGCGCGGTCGCCGGCTGCTCGAAGACAAACTGCTCGATCGTCGGCCGCGCGGGGCTCGGGGCGTTCTTGACCGCCGTCAGGGGCCGGCGGGCCGCCGTTCCGGCGGGTCCGCTCACGATCACGAGCGAGGTCGAATTCCGGACCCGGCCCGGCGCCAGCAGCGTCAGCCGGTCGGCGACATAGGAGGCGGTGTCGAAATTGTAGGCGCGCGGCGCCGTCGCGTCCATGTGCACCGCCACCAGCGCCGGGGTGGCGCGCGGGGCGGGGACCAAGGCGACGGCGGCGGGTGGCCGGGACGACGCGACGGATGTCGCCCGCCGCCCGCCCTGCACCGTCACGAAAGTAACGCACGCGGCGGCAGCCAGGCCGGCCGCCCAGTAGCCCCACGCCACCCGGTGGCGCGGCGCCAACTCGATCGCCCGGGCCGCCTCGCCCGCCTCGGCCCGGCTCTTGGCGTCCTCGAAGACGAGGGTGCAGGCGCGGTGCAGCTGGCAGTAATCGCGGTAGGTCCGCCGGCGCTGCGGATCGCGCAGGATCTCCGCTTCGAGCAGCGCGGCCTCGTCCGGCGAGATCTGCTGGTCGATGTAGAGGTTGAGCAGTTCCATGAACTTGGACTCTTTCACTTGAATTCGTCCCCCATTTTGTTGCGCAGACTGTCCCGGGCGCGGGCGATGCGGCTTTTGACCGTACCGACGCTGATCCCGAGGATTTCCGCGATCTCCTCGTAGGAGAGGTTCTTGACGTTGCGTAGGATTAGGATTTCCCGGTGTTTCGGGCTGAGCTTCTGCATGCACTCGGCCACCCGGGTCACGAACTCCTGGGTGACGGTCGCGTCTTCCGGAGTCTCGAGCTCGTCCGGAAACACGTCCGCGAGCGTGGTCGCGCCCTCGGTGCCCACCGGCTGGTCAAACGAGATCGTCTGGTCCCGCCGCCGCCGCCACCAGTACCAGTAGCGGTTGCGGGCGAGATTGGTGGCGATCTGGTACAGCCACGTGGAAAAGGTCGAGTCGCCCCGGAACCCGGCGAGCCCGCGGTGGGCGCGGATGAACGCGTCCTGGGTCACCTCCTCGGCGTCCTGCGGGTTGCGCAGCAGCTGGTTGACCATCGCGTAGATGCGGTCCCAGTAGCGGGTCACCATCTGCTCGAAGGCGGATTGGTCTCCCTGCTTGAACCGGTCCACCAGCATCCGGTCCAGGGCGATTTCCTGGGCTTTGTCAGACATGCGGGTCACTTCGCTCTGATGGGCGTATTTCTGAATTGTTCCCACTATTTACCCTCCGGAGACAGGGATAGGCGAGATACGGCAGGATGCATGACGGGTCAAGAAGGGCCGGCGGGCGGCGCCTCCCTCCGGCTATAACGTCGGCCCGGCCGTTGCGGTTTCAAGTGGCTCCGGCGGTGCGGCTTGCCCCCGCGCGCGGATCGTAGGGGCGCGCCCGACCCCGGCGTCCAGAATAGCCTTGCCTGTCGGGGCGGGCGGGCTAGTCCGTCCCTCAATCGGCTGGGGTCGATAGCTCAATGGTAGAGCAGCGTCCTTTTAAGTCGTTGGTTCCGGGTTCGAGTCCCGGTCGACCCACCAGCCTTCAGCAGACAAAGATTTCGGCCAACTTACTGGGCGTCGAGGCGAAGGCTGCCTCGCCGCCGGCACCCTTCATTTTGTCCCCAGCGGAGGCGTGTCGTCGTCGTAGTTGAACGAGGCGTAGACCACGCCGATCAGATTCCGGCGCGTCACCAGCTCGGGGTCGGCCTGGGCGTTGTTGATGCCCTTGACCCGCCAGCCGTCGTCGAGCTTCTCCACCAGCTCGTGCACGACCCGCAGCCCCTCGCGGTTGCGATAGGCGACGGTCATGCCGGGCCGCAGCTGGTTGTAGGCGATCGGGCTGATCACCAGCATCGTGTTGTCGCCGTAAACCGGCTCCATCGAGGTGCCGGCGCCCACCACCGGGATCCGTCCCGGGGCCCGACTTGCGACCAGCTTGGCGTCCTGCCAGGCCTGCTCGACGCCGACGGCGGCCGTCGGTGGCGCGACCGCGGCCGGGCCCGGCGCCGGTGATGGCGGCGGGGTCGCCGCGGGCGGGGTCGTGGCGCATCCAGTCGCCGCCAGGAGCAGCCCGAGCGCGCCACCCCCCGCCGCGCCGCGGCTGATGAGACGCAAAAGCTTCACTTGTAATGTCCGGGCAAGATGTGACATGCTGAGTCTCTTCAGGCGCTTTGGCTTGATGCAGACCCCGAATTTTCCAACCGTCGGGTGGAGCTAATTCGACGGCCCGCCCCCACACAACATGAAACGACTTGTCATCATCGAGGACCAGACGGCCATCCGGGAGATGCTGGCCGAGATTCTGGGCATGGATTCCTCGTTCAAGATCGTCGGCGAGGCCGGCGACGGCCAGAGCGCCTACCAACTCTGCCTCGAGACCCGGCCCGACGTGATTATCCTGGATGCCAAGCTGCCGGGCCTGAACGGCGTCGACCTGCTGCGGCGGCTGAACAAGGTGCTGACCAACGCGCGCGTCCTGGTGTTCTCCGGTCATGAAAATCCGGTCCTGGTGCGCGAGATGCTGGAGGCGGGTGCGCACGGGTTTGTGGAGAAGACCGCCGGGTTGTTCGAGTTCAAGAAGGGCCTCGAGACGGTGGCCAACGGCGGCACCTACTTCGGTCCGGCGGTGGCGGCGCTGCTCCGCAACGTCGTGGCCAACCCCAGCGCCTCCGCCAGCTCTGATTTTCTCACCGACCGCGAGCGCGAGATCCTGCAGTTGGTGGCCGAGAGCTACAGCACCAAGGAGATCGCCGCCAAGCTGAACATCAGCGTCAAGACGGTGGACAACCACCGCACCAACCTGATGCGCAAACTGAACCTGCACGACGTGGCCAGCCTCACGCGTTACGCGCTGGAGATCGGCCTGATCGAGCAGAAACGCGGCCTGTGAACGGCTGGGGCGGCGACCCCACCGGTCCGGCGGCGCCACCGGCGCGCGCCACCGAAGCCCCAGCCGATTAATTCCTTGCGCCGCCGTTCCCTTGGCCAATAAATTCGCCTCACTTTGCTTCGGCCTGCCATGAATCACATTTCGCGGAAACTCCTCGTCGCCCTCGTGGGCGCGACCCTCATTTTTGCCGGGTGCACCAAGAAGCCGCGCCCGGCCCCGGTGGACACCACGGTGACCGGC
>DATJUU010000168.1:0-5716 GCA_035502155.1 Opitutaceae bacterium | reverse complement strand
GCGAAGTAGCCCGCGGCGCCATGCCGCCGGCCGACCGGTTCAGCCCCACCCCTGGCGGGTGGGGTTTTTGCTTTGGGTCGGGCGCGAAATTTGTTTGAGTGCGGCCTGACGGGCCGCCGCCGGCGGCCGGGCTATGCAGCTCTCGTACACTCCCGCCGAGATCACCGCCATCGTGCAGCCCCGCGCCGCCCGCGGCGCGACCACCGCCACCATTCGCGGCATCGCCGCGCTGCAGGCGGCCCGGCCGGGCGACCTGTCGTTCCTGGGCAACCCGAAGTACAAGGCGGAGGTCGCGCGCACCGAGGCGTCGGTCGTGCTCGTGCCGGCCGACTACGCCGGCGCACCCGCGGCCAACCAGCTCTTCCTCCTGGTCGACGTGCCGTCGGTCGCGCTGGCGCGCCTCTGCGCCCGCATCGAGCAGGCGCTGCGCCCGCCCCCGGCGCCCGGCGTGCACCCGAGCGCGGTCGTGGCCGCCGGCGCGCGGATCGCCGCCAGCGCCGCGGTCGGCCCGCTCTGCGTGATCGAGGCGGAGGCGGCGGTCGGCGAGCGCGCCTGGCTCCAGGCCTCGGTCTTCGTGGGCCGCAACGCGGTGGTGGGCGACGACTGCCAGCTCATGCCCGGCGTGCGCCTTTACGCCGGCACCCAGCTCGGGCGGCGCGTGCGCCTGCACGCCAACGTCGTCATCGGCGCCGACGGCTTTGGCTACGAGCTGGTCGAAGGCCGGCACGAGAAGGTGCCGCAGATTGGCATCGCGGTGGTCGAGGATGACGTCGAGATCGGGGCCGGCACCACGGTGGACCGCGCCCGGTTCGGCCGCACGGTGGTGGGCGAAGGCACGAAGATCGACAACCTGGTGCAGATCGGGCACAACGTGGTCGTCGGCAAGCACTGCATTCTGTGCGGGCAGGTCGGGATTTCGGGGAGCGCGACGCTGGAGGACTACGTCGTCTTGGGCGGCCAGGCGGGCGTGGCCGGCCACATCACGATCGGCCGCGGCGTCAAGGCCGGCGGCCAGACCGGACTCAATGCCAACCTGGCGGCCGGCGCCTCGGTCAACGGCACCCCGGCGCTGCCCTACCTGCTCGAGCGGCGCATCGTCGTGCTCAAGCAGCGCCTGCCCGAGCTGTTTCATCGCGTGGACCTGCTCGAGGAGCAGGTGCGCCAGCTCGGCCCGGCGCGGCGCGGCGCAAAATAATCTTCCGCTGCCTCCGCTTCTTGCCAAGATGCCCGCCACCTTATGAGCGACGCGCGGCTGAAGGTCTTCACGGGCAATTCCAACCGCCCCCTGGCGGAGGAAATCTGCCGGCACATCGGCGTGCCGTTGGGGGAGGCAACGGTCACGAGTTTTCCCGACGGCGAGTCGTTTGTGAAAATCAACGAGAACATCCGCGGCGCGGATGTCTTCATCATCCAGTCGACCTGTCCGCCCTCCAACCATCACCTGATGGAGCTGCTGATCATGATCGACGCCGCGCGCCGCGCCTCGGCGCAGCGGATCACCGCGGTGATGCCCTTCTACGGCTACGCGCGCCAGGACCGCAAGGACCAGCCGCGCGTGCCGATCACCGCCAAGCTCGTTGCCAACCTCCTCGTGGCCGCCGGCGCCAACCGCATCCTCACGATGGACCTGCACAGCCAGCAGATCCAGGGCTTCTTCGACATCCCGGTCGACCACCTCTACGCCTCGCCTGTGTTCTACGACTACCTGGCGAAGAAGGTCACCGCCAACCTGGTCGTGTGCTCGCCGGATGTCGGCGGCATGAAGATGGCCGCCGCCTACGCCGACATGCTCGGCGCGGGCCTCGGCCTGGTGGCGAAGAAGCGCACCAGCTCGACCACGGTCGAGGCCATCAATGTGGTCGGCGAGGTGAAGGGCTGCGAGATCCTGCTGGTCGACGACATCACCGAGACCGCCGGCACCCTCACGGCGGCGGCCAAGATGCTGCGCGAGTCCGGGGCCGTCAGCGTGCGCGCGGCGGTCAGCCACTGCATCCTCAACGACATGGCCTACGAGCGGCTCAAGACGGGCCTGATCGACGAGCTCATCACGACCAATTCCATTCCGAACGATCCCCGCGGCCTGCCCATCACTGCGCTGAGCATCGCCGGATTGCTGGGCGACGCCATCCTGCGCATCAACAGCAACGAGAGCATCACCAGTCTGTTCAAGATCAAGGGCTTCTAGGCGGCGCCGGGCGCCGCCCGCGGTTCTGGGATCTGCGTTTTGGGTTGGAGAACTGTTCGCCGAGGGTGAATGGCGTTTTTTGGGGCCGCGAAAAGGCACAAAAAGCCACAAAAATCACGTCACTGGGGAGCTCATGAGATATTTCCTCACGAAGAGAACTGGGGACCCGAAGTTGATCAGCAGGCCAGTATCGATGCGACCGGACCGGAGGTACCCAAGGAGTTGGGCCACGTGCTCACTCGCGATCGCGCGCACCGCCTTCAGTTCGACGATGAGCTGGTTCTCGACGAAGAGGTCGGCGAAGAATGCCCCAAGCAGGGTGCCGTCTTCGTCATACACACTGAGCGGATGCTGCTGATTCACTTGGATGTCCAGTTTCCGCAGCCGGTGGGCCAACGCGTTTTCGTAGATCTTCTCCAAGTGCCCGTGCCGATGGTAGTGGTGGATGGCAAAGCTTGTTTCCCGAACGACGTCACAGAGCTGATTGATATCCGTGTATTTCATGGCAGAACCTTTTTTTGAATTTTCGTGCCTTTTTGTGGCCGCGAATTGCCATCGTCCATGAAAATTCCATCGTTCTCGGCGTTCAGGCTTCCTCGAGCCTCTGAATTGGCCGGTTTCGGTGTCGACCTTTCGGCCCCGGCTTGAAGCTTCCAGCTTATGGCGTACAGCTTACCGCCTGCAGCTCCCGCACCCATGAAATCCCGCTTTCCTGCCGTCATCCTGGCCGCCTTGGCGCTGGGCTTGGCCGGCGCCACCGAGGCGCCGAAGGCCGCCCCGAAAGAGACGCCGCCAAAGCCCGCGAACCCCAAGCCCGCGCTCAAGGTCGACCCCTCGCCGGTCGCCGAGGGCCGGCCCGGCCTGGCCGTCAGCTACGCCGACGTGGTTGACCCGGTGCAGAAGGCCGTCGTCTCCGTCTACTCCGCCAAGATCGTGCGCGAGCGCCTCCCGCCCTATTTCCGGCAGTTCTTCGGCGACCAGGAGCGCGAGACCAAGGAGGAGGGCCTGGGCTCCGGGGTGATTGTCACGCCCGACGGCTATGTCCTGACCAACAACCACGTGGTCGCCGGCGCCGACGAGGTGAAGGTGGCGCTGGCCGACGACCGCGAGTTCAAGGCCCGGGTCGTGGGCACCGACCCGAAGACCGATGTCGCCGTGCTCAAGATCGAGGCGACCGACCTGCCCAGCGTCACCTTGGCCGACAGCGACAAGCTGCGGGTGGGCGACGTGGTCTTCGCGATCGGCAACCCGCTCGCCGTGGGCCAGACCGTCACGATGGGCATCGTCTCGGCGCTCGGCCGCCGGGACCTCCACCTGCTCGACAGCGTGTCGGGCTACGAGAATTTCATCCAGACCGACGCGGCCATCAACATGGGCAACTCCGGCGGCGCGCTGGTGGACGCGAAGGGGCGCCTGGTCGGGATCAACAGCGCCATCATCTCCACCACCAGCGGCAACATGGGCATCGGGCTGGCCGTCCCGGTCAACCTGGCAGCGAGCATCATGCAGAGCCTGATCGCCACCGGCACGGTCGCCCGCGGCTACCTCGGGGTCGAGGTCAACGCGATCACGCCCGAGCTGGCCGCCGCCCTCGGCGTGAAGGAGACCAGCGGCGTCGTGATCGCCAAGCTGGAGGCGGACAGCCCCGCCGCGAAGGCCGGCCTGAAGTTGGAGGACGTCATCACCGCGATCAACGGCAAGGGGGTGGCCAGCTGGCAGGAGCTGCGCCTCGTCGTCGCCCAGAACCCGCCCGACACGAAGGTCCGGGTGCAGTACCTGCGCGCCGGCCGGCCGGCGGAGGCCGAGGTCACGCTCGGGCGCCTGGTCGACGACACCAACGAGCTGGTCCCCGGCGTCACGGTGGCCCCGGTGACCGACGAGTTGCGCGAGACTTACCGGCTGCCCGACGAGGTCGAGGGCCTGGTCGTGACCGCCGTGAGCGACGATTCGCCCTACCGGGGGCGGTTCCGCACCGGCATGGCCATCCTGCAGATCAACCGCCGGGCGGCGGACGACGTGGACACGGCCCGCGCCGCGCTCAACCAGGGCCGCAATTTCGCCCTGGTCTGGGACCGCAGCGGCTACCACTTCCTGCCGTTCCAGGTGGAGTGAGCGGGCGCCTTGGCGCGGCGGGCATGTGAAAATGAGAGGATGAGATAAATGGGGACCGACGGGCCGTCGCCCGCGCGATCCGGGACCTGCGACGTTGGACTGCCGACCCCTGGCGACAGGCCCTCCGCCATCGGTTGCCAGCTCGCAGCTTCCTTCGTCCCTTGTTCTTCCATTCTCTGATTCTCCCATCCGCTCACGTCAAAAACGGATTGTACTTACACTCGTTCTCGACCGTGGTCATCGGCCCGTGGCCCGGGGCGATGACGGTATCCCCGGGGAGGGCGTGGAGGATGCGGCGGGCGTGCTGGAGGAGCTGGGCGCAGGAGAAGTAGCCGCCGCCCAGCGAGCCGGCGAAAATCAGGTCGCCCGAGATGAGCAGCGCCCGGGCCTGGGGCACCCCCTTGGGGCGGACAAGGTAGCAGTTGTGCTCCGCGCAATGGCCGGGCGTGCTGAACGCCGTGATTTGGTAGCCCGCGGCGACCACGGTCTCGCCCTCGCCCAGCGGCCAGCACGCCGCGCCCGGGGGCCCGTCGCGCGGTCCGTAATACGCCGGCAGTCCGTGCTGCTGGAGGACGCCGGCGATCCCGCCGAGGTGCTCGGCCTCGGGGTGGGTGAGGAACGCGGCCTCGATGCGGGTCACCGCCTTGGGCCACACCGCGGCCAGGGCCGCGTAGTCCGCGCCGCCGTCGAAAAGCACGCCGACGCCGGTGATGCAGTTGACCACCGCGTAGGCGTTCACCACGCCGACGCCGAAGGGCATGGCGAGCGGATGCACGCAAAACGGCAGCCCGGCGATCGCCGGCCGGGGGTAGCGGTTGCGCGCCAGCGCCGCCAGGCCCACCTCGTTGAGCTTCAGCGCCGCGGCCAGCCGGTGCAGGTCCTCGTCGGTCAGGTCGTCGTAGCGGTAGTCCTCGATGTTCCGGACCGCGTCCACCGACACGCCGGCGCGGCGGGCGAGCTCGTCGTCGGTCAGGCCCGCGCAATGCAGCGCCTTGTCGAGCACGTCGCCGAGTTCGTCTTCGAGCGGGAGCAGCGGGGACATCGGATCAGCGGGAAGTTTAACCACGGATAACACGGATATTCACGGACGAAAAGCAAGGCCCGGCGGGGATCGGCGGTGGCAGGGCCGTCGAGGCCGCCGGGACCCAAAGGTCCGAGCCGCGCCCATCCGTGGTCAAAAAAACGCTTTGTTTTCCGCGGGCCTTTTCCGCACCGTGGGGGGCATGGACGCCGGCCAGCAGGAGGTGCTCGACATCTTCAAGCGCACGCGGGCCCTGCTGGAGGGCCACTTCGTGCTGCGCTCCGGGCTGCACAGCGCCCATTACTTCCAGTGCGCCCAGGTCTGCCAGCACCTGTCCGAGGTCGAGCGCCTGGCGCAGCTGCTGCTGGCGAAGGTGCGCGGCGTGACTTTCCGCACCG
>DATJUU010000167.1:0-9798 GCA_035502155.1 Opitutaceae bacterium | reverse complement strand
TAGAGGTCGGCAATTTTCTGACCTCTGACCGCTGATCTCTGACTTCTGCTTACAGACGCCGCCCCGTTGACAAAGCGATTTTCCTGGGCCACTTGGGTCAACCGCGCCCGACATGAGCAAGTCGCCACCCGCCGGCAGCCGGAATCCCGTCCGGCTGCTCCTTTTTGTTCCGGTTCCCTGGGTGTTCATTCTCTGCTACCTGCTCGGCATCGGATTGGAATACGCCTGGCCGTCCAATCGCGGCGCCCAGCCGTCGCCGGCCGGCTGGTCGATCGCCGGCGGCGCGCTCCTGGCCGTCGGGGCCGTATTCGCGGGCTGGAGCCTGTGGATCTTTTTCCGGTCGCGCACCACGACCGTCCCCGGGAGAAAATCGACGCGGCTGGTCACGTGGGGTCCGTACCGCTTCAGCCGGAATCCGATGTACGTCAGCCTGACCCTCGCTTATCTCGGCGAGGCCGCCCTGCTCCGCCAGCTCGGGCCGGCTCTCCTGCTGCCCCTGACCCTCGCATACCTCCAGTGGATCGTGATTCCGCTGGAGGAATCGCGCCTGGTCGAGGTCTTCGCCGGCGAATACGAGCAGTATCGGGCGCGCGTCCGGCGCTGGCTCTAGGAGTCCGCCCGCCCGGCGTCCGCCGCGGGCCGGTTCATCGCGCCCCGGCGGGGGCGGCCGCGACGCGGACGTACGGCTCCTCGTGCAGGTCGAGCGCGCGGCGGCCGGCGAGCAACTGCACCCAGACCCGCGCCGAGGCCAGGACCACCAGGGCGACCAGGACCAGGAAGGTCGCGGTCACCACCGCGTCGACCTGGTTGCTGAAGACCAGGCGCTGCAGACGCGCCAGCTGCCCGGCGTCGCCGCCCCCCGCGATCTGCGCCCGCAGCGCCGCCACCTGGCTGAGGAAGCCCAGGCGGGGATCCGCCGAAAAGATCTTCATCCAGCCGGCGGTCATCGTCACCGACAGCAGCCAGGCGAGCGGCAGCAGCGGCACCCAGAGATAGCGCTGGCGCCCCATCTTGATCAGCACTGTGGTGCCGAGCGACAGGGCGATCACCGCCAGCAGCTGGTTGGCCACGCCGAAGATCGGCCAGAGCGAATTGACGCCGCCCAGCGGGTCGACCACGCCCTGGTAGAGGAACCACCCCCAGGCCGCCACGAACGCCGCGCTCGCGATCCAGTTGCCCGCCGTGGAGTGCGTCTCCCCCAGCGGACGCCAGACATAGCCGAGCAGGTCCTGGACGAGGAAGCGCCCGATGCGCGTGCCGGCGTCGATCGTCGTGAGGATGAACAGCGCCTCGAACATGATCGCGAAGTGGTACCAGAGCGCCATCGCCGTCGGGCCGCCGAGCACGCCGGCGAACATGTGCGCCATGCCCACCGCGAAGGTCGGCGCGCCGCCGGGCCGGCCGACCATGTTCAGCTCGCCCACCGAGGCGGCCAGTGCGCGCATCTGGTCCGCGGTGACCGGGAAGCCCAGGGCCGTGACCCTGGCGGTCACCGCCGCGACGTCGCCCGGCATGTTGATGGCGAAATACTGGCCGGGCTCGAGCGCGGCCGCCGCGATCAGCGCCATGATGCCCACGATCATCTCGGTGATCATCCCCCCATAGGCGACGACGCGGATGTCGCTCTCGCGGGCCAGCATCTTCGGCGTGGTGCCGGAGGCCACGATCGAGTGGAAGCCGGAGATGGCGGCGCAGGCGATGGTGATGAAGCAGAACGGGAAGACCGGCCCGGCGAACACCGGCCCGCTGCCGTCGATGAAGCGCGTCAGCGCCGGCATCCGCAGCATCGGCGCGAGGAGCACGATCGCCGCGCCGAGCAGCGCCACCGTGCCGAGCTTCATGAACGTGCTCAGGTAGTCGCGCGGCGCCAGCAGCAGCCAGACCGGCAGCACCGAGGCCACGAAGCCGTAGCCCATGATCCACCAGGCGAGCGTCGTCCCGCGCAGCGTAAGCACCGTCGCGAGGGGCGTGCCGTGCAGCCACTGGCCAGCCGCCACCGCCGCGAGCAGGCCGACGAAGCCGCACCAGCTCACCACCCCGACCCGCCCCGGCGTCCAGTAACGCATGCCCAGGCCCATCAGCACCGCGATCGGCATCGTCGCGGCGATGGTGAACAGGCCCCACGGGCTCTCCGCCAGCGCCTTGACCACGACCAGAGCGAGCACCGCCAGCAGGATGATCATGATCGCGATGATGCTGACGAGAGCGAGCAGGCCGGCGAACGGCCCCACCTCCTCGCGCACCATCTGGCCAAGCGACTTGCCGCGGCGGCGGATCGAGCAGAAGAGGATGATCGAGTCGTGGACCGCGCCGCCGAGCGTCGCCCCGATCAGGATCCACAGCATCCCCGGAAGATAGCCGAACTGCGCGGCCAGCACCGGCCCGACCAGCGGGCCCGGCCCGGCGATGGCGGCGAAGTGGTGGCCGAACACGATCCAGCGGTTGGTCCGCACGTAGTCGCGGCCGTCCTCATTCACCACCGCCGGCGTGGCGCGCAGCTCGTCGAGCGTCAGCACGCGGGCCATCAGCCAGGCGCTGTGGAAGCGCCAGGCGACCGCGAAGACGCACGCCGCGGCCACGACCAGCCAGAGGGCGCTGACCGGCTCGTGGCGCGCCAGGGCCAGCACCGCGAGCGAGCCGGTGCCGAGCGCCACGACCAGCGTCCAGAGCACGACGCGCGACCAGCGGGGCAGCTTCAATCCTCTCATGGCGGGGTTCGGGGGGCGGCGAAATTACCATGCCCCGTTCCCGCGGCTTTGCCATGAAAAACTCCCGCCCGGCGCACCCCGCCCCGCCCGGGCCGGATCGTCCGATCAGCGCCCGGCGGCTGGCGGCAACGCCTTGCGGATGATCGCCAGCAGATCGCCGATCGTGAAGGGCTTCGCCAGCATGGCGGACAGCGCCAGCTCGTCCAGGCCGGTCATGTCCGCCTGATCGCCCGCCCCCGTGATGCCCACGATCCGGACCGCCGGGTCGATTGCCCGCAACGCCGCGACGAGACGGGGGCCATCCATCTCCGGCATCATCATGTCGGTGACCACGAGCTGGATTTCCGGGCGGCGCGCGCGGAAGATCCGCAGCGCCTCGGCGCCGCCGCCCGCGGTGATCACGTCGTAACCGAATTCCACCATCGCCTGGCGCGCGACCTCGCGCACCGCGGACTCGTCGTCGACCACCAGAATGCCCTCGCCCCGGGCGTGCGGCCACGGCGGCGCGGACACGCGCTTCAATTCCGCCGGCGCCGCCATCGCCGCGGGCAGATACAGCTCGAAGGTCGAGCCTTTCCCGAGTTCGCTCGCCACGCGGATGAAGCCGCCATGGCTGCGTGCGATCCCGAGCACCGTGGAAAGCCCCAGGCCGGTGCCCTGGCCCACGCCCTTGGTGGTGAAGAACGGCTCGAAGATCTTCGCCGCGATTTCCGGGGGGATCCCCGTGCCGGTGTCTTTCACGCGCAGGCAGGCGAAGGAGCCCGGCTGGGCGCCGGGAATCTCTCCCGCCGCCTCCCGGGTCAAAACGAGGTTGGCGGCCTCGAGGGTGATCGTGCCCCCGGCCGGCATGGCGTCGCGGGCGTTGATGCACAGGTTCATCAGGGCCTGGTGCAGCTGCGTGGCGTCCCCCACCACCGGCCAAAGATCCGCGGCCAGGTCGGATTCCACCCGGACCCCCTTGGGAAAAGTCTCGGCGGCGAATCGTTCCACCTCCCGGAGCAGATGGCGCGGATCGAGCGACACGCGCTCGCCCTCAACGCCCCGGGCGAACGTCAACACCTGCCGGACAATGGCGGCGCCGCGCTGGGCGCTCGATTCCACCGTCTGCAACAGGTGCCGCGCCGTCGGGTCGGCCACCATCTCCTGCAGGAGCGGGGCGGCCATGATGATCGGCGCCAGGACATTGTTCAGGTCGTGGGCGATGCCGCTGGCGAGGGCCCCGATACTCTCCAGCCGCTGGGAGCGGAGAAACTGGGATTCGAGCTGCTTCTTTTCCGTCACATCCGAGTTGATGGCGAGCACCGATCTCGGCCGGCCTTGCTCATCCCGGACGAGCGACAGCCGGCTGAACACCTCCACCCGCTGTCCGTTCTTCTTCACCTGCGACCGCTCTCCGGTCCAGCTGCCCTGCTCCAGCACGGCCGCGCCGATCTCCTGGGCCGCCGCAAGATCCGCCGTGATCACCTCCGCGACCCGTCGATTTACCACCTCGGAGCTGAGCCAGCCGTAGGTCCGCTCGGCGCCCCGGTTCCAATAGAGGATCGTGCCGTCGAGGGAGGTGGTGTAAATGGCGTCATTGGCGTTGTCGAGCAGGGCCGCCTGGTCGCGGGTCCGCGCCTCGGCCTCCCGGCGGGCGGTGACATCGCGGAAGCTCCACACCCGGCCGACGATCTGATCCGCGATCCGCTGGGGACGGGAATAGCGTTCGAACACCCGGCCATCCTTGAGCTTCAGGGTGTCGAAGCTCTCCCTTTCGGGGTCGGCGTACAGCGCGCGCACGCCGGCCAGAAACTCCTGCGGATTCTCCAGCTGCGCCTGCGCCCAGCCCAACAGCGCCTCGTCATCGCGGGAGTCCATCAGGGAGTCGGGCACCCGCCACATTTCCCGCATTTGCCGGTTGGAATTGAGCACGCGTCCATCGGCGCCCACGACCAGGATGCCGTCGGCCGTGGATTCCAGCGCCGCCCGCAGAAGCGACTCGCTGGCCCGGACGGCCTCCTCGGCCTGCTTGCGCCCGGTGATGTCCAGCGTGATGCCGCCGAGCAGCGGCGCCGCGCCCGGCTGGAGAATGGGGAATTTCCGGCTCCACCAGATCCGCCCGGCGAAGGCCTCTTCAAATTCCCGGTCCTTGCCGGCCGCGAGCACCTGCCGGTCATCGTCGGTGATCTTGGCCGCAAAATCGGCGGGAAAAAGATCCTGGTTGGTCCTGCCCGGCAGGGCCTGCGCCTCCAGGCCGAGGAAGGAGGCAAACGCCTCGTTGGCATACAGCACGCGCCCATCGGCATTCTTGATGTAGGCCAGACCCGGGAACTGCTGCATGAAGCGCCGGAATCGCTCCTCGCTGGCCTGCAGCGCCGCCTCGGCGTGCTTGCGCGCCGTGATGTCCTGCTTGATCGCGATGAAATGGGTGATGGCGCCGGCCGCATCCGGCACCGGCGTGATGGTCATGTCCTCGATGTACTCGCGGCCGTCCTTGGTCCGGTTGGTGATCTCACCCCGCCAGACCCGGCCGGCCAGGATCGTCTCCCACAAGGCGCGGTAAAAGCCCTGGTCATGTTTCTCCGACTTGACCAGGTCCCGCGGATTCCGGCCCACGGTCTCGTCCAGGGAATAGCCGGTCAGATGGGAAAAGGCGCCGTTGGCCCACTCGATGGTCCCTTCGCGATCGGTGATGACGATGGCGTTGGCGGCGACCTCCAGCGCGGCCCGCTCCAGGCGCAGGGCCACTTCCGACTGCAAGCGCCCGGTGATGTCGCGGGCGATCTTGGCCGCGCCGATCACCCGGCCCATGGCATCGAAGATGGGCGAGATGGTCAGGGAGACGGCGACGCGCCGGCCGTCCTTGGCCAGGCGCACGGTCTCGTAGTGTTCCACGCGATCCCCGCGCCCCAGCCGCCGCACAATCTCCGCTTCCTGGGCTTGGAGCTCGGGCGGAATGATGCGGTTGATCTTCTGGCCGATCATCTCGGAGGCGTGGTAGCCGAACAACCGTTCCGCACCGGCGTTCCAGCTCTTGATGGTGCCGTCGAGGCTTTTGCCGATGATGGCGTCATCCGAGGACTCGACGATGGCGGCCAGCTGCGTGACATCCCAGGGCGAGCGGCTGGCGCGACCGCGGCCCTTGCCCCTAGCCCTCGGGGTGGCGGGGGCTTCGGCCCGGCTCCCGTCGGCACCGAAAACCAGCGACCCGACGACCTCGGCCACCCGCCCAAACTCATGGGCCTTGTTCAGGAACGCGTGCACGCCGGCCTCGCGGGCGCGCTCCTCGTACTGGGCATAGGCGTAGCTGGTCAGGATGATCACGCGCGTTTGGAGTTGCTCGCGCTGCACCAGCCGGAGCACCTCCAGGCCATTGCCGTCCGGCAGCCGCAGATCCAGAATCAGGACGTCGGGACTGAGCCGGTGCACGGCGCTGACGGCCTCGGCCACCGTCGCTGCCCGGGCGACAACCTCGACGCCGGGGATGCCCCGGAGCAGCGCCACCAGGCGATCCTGGATCTCCGCGGAGTCGTCCACGATGACGACCTTCAAGGCCCCGCCATTGGTCGGAATCTGCATTCACCCGCAGGTCTATCCGAGACGGCCGGTTTTCGACTAGCCGGGATTTCTTGATGCTGCTGTCATCCTTTGCCCTACACGCCGCGCCGGCCGGTTTTCGCGCGGCCGCGACCATTCCCTCCGCCATGCCGCCGGGGCCGTCCTACTCCACCAGGCCGTTGCTGATGGCATAGTGCACCAGCTCGGCGGTGGTCCGCATCTTCATCTTTTCCAGGAGCCGCGCCCGGTAGGTGCTGATCGTATTGGGGCTGAGGGTCAGCTCCGCGGCGATTTCCTTTACGGTCCGGCCGGATCCGATCAGGCGCAGGATCTCCAGTTCCCGGTCGGACAGTTTTTCGTGCGCCGCCGCGGGCCCCGGGCCGCCCAGCGACGAGGCCAGCCTTTCCCCCAGGGTCGCGCTGACATAACGGCCTCCCGCCAGGATGCGCTCCGCGGCCTTGACCAGCTCCGCGCTGGCGTTGGCCTTGGTCAGATATCCCGCCGCCCCGGCCCGGAACGCCCGCACGGCGTACTGCTCCTCCGCGTGCATGCTCAGCACGAGCACCCGCAGCCCCGGGCGCTGCGCCTTCAGCTCCTTCAGCACCTCGAGACCATTGCGGCCCGGCATCGAAAGATCGAGAACCAGGAGGTCCCACGGCTCCCGCAGCGCGGCCGCGATGGCCCCCCGGCTGTCCGCGGCCTCGCCAAACTCCGCGGGCCCGAACGCGCGGCCCAGGACCGCCATCAGCCCCTGGCGCACCACCGCATGATCGTCAGCGATGAGGATTCTCATGGCTGGCAGCCGGCGTCGGACGATGCCAGGGCATCCGCACGCTCACGGTGGTTCCCCTCCCCGCCTCCCCCCGGAAAGCCACGGTGCCGCCGAACTCCGCGGCGCGCTCCCGCATGCTGAAGAGGCCCAGCGACCCTCCGTCCTCGATCTTCGACGACGTGATCCCGCGGCCGTCGTCCAGGATGTCCAGCTGGAGCTCGCCCTCCGTGGCCTGGAGCCGGATCTCGACGCGTGAAGCTTTGGCGTGGCGGATCACATTGGTCAGCGCCTCCTGCACGATCCGGAACATGGCGACCGCGAGGCCGAGGTCCAGCGTCAGGTCGGTGGCGGGCAGCTTCGCCGCGCAGGCCAGCCCCGTCCGCTTTTCGAAATCCGCCGCCAGCCACTCGACCGCCGCCACCAGACCCAGGTCGTCCAGCACGCCGGGGCGCATGTTGGCCGAGATCGTCTGCGTGGTCTCGATCAGGCTTTCGGCCCGGGGGACCATGCCGGCGATCTTGTCCCGGAGCCCGGGCAGATCATCCAGGCCGGCGGTCTGCAGCTGGGCATCCAGCCCGGACAGGTCGATCTGCAAGGCGGTCAAGCCCTGTCCCAGTTCATCATGCAGCTCCCGGGCGAGGCCGGCCCGTTCCTCCTCCCGGATGTGCTCGATGCGGGCCGCCAGCGCGCGCAATTGTTCCTGGGAGGCGCGCAGCGCCACCTCCGCCCGCGTGCGCTCGGTGATGTCGAGGACCAACGAGAGCACATGGTCAACCCCGCCCAGCTTGATCGTCACGGCCGAGTACAGCACGTCGTGCAGGGCGCCCCCGCGGCCGCGCAGGACGGCGGGCATCTCCCGCACGGCCTTGCCCGCCACCAGCGCCCGGCGGACCTCTTGTCGGCGGCGCTCGTCCACCCAGAGGCCCAATTCCCCCGACGTCCGTCCTAGGACCTCCTCCCGCCGATATCCCGTGGTCCGCAGGAATGAGTCGTTCACTTCGCGGTAGATGCCGTCCGCGAGGGTTGAAATGGCAATGGAGAGCAGCGAGAGGTGGAAAGCCTTCGAAAAACGCTCCTCGCTCGTCCGCAGCGCCGCCTCGGCCTGCTTGTAGGCGGTGATGTCCCGCAGGATGCCAATGGTGTGAACCTCCCCGCCCACCTCGTAGGTCGAAACCCGCACCGCCATATCAAAGACCGTGCCGTCCCGGCGGAGACCGCGCGTTTCGTAGCTTTGGGGCGCGGATGCTCTTTGCGTGCGCAGGCGCACAAACTCCCGGAGCCGCGGGCGCTCTTCCGGCGCGATGTCCTCCAGGAGGGATTTCCCGACCAGTTCGGCAGGGTTCGCATAGCCGAACAACTCGGCATACGCGGGGTTGACCATGATGTGAATGGCCTCCTTCGCCAGACCCATGGCATAGCCGGACCCCTCGAAGAGGGCGCGCAACTTCACTTCATTCTCGGTCAGGACCTGCTCGGCCCGCTTGCGCTCCGTGATGTCAGTGATGAACGCGACGTTGGCCGGACCGTCAGCCAGCGTCATCACGGTGATGGCCACATGCACGGGGAATTGGGAGCCGTCGGGACGCTGGGCGACCGATTCCCATTCGAGCTCCACGGGGAGCCCGAGGCTTTGCCGGCGCATTCGTTCCCGGGCTTCGTCCCGGACTTGGGGGGCAAAGCACTCCAGCATCGGCCGGCCGACCCAGGCGGCGCCGTCCCGCAGACCGAACAGCTGCGCCAGTTTCCGATTGGCGTATACGCCGGATCCGCCGCGCGAAATGCTGATCGCAATGGGGGCCTGCTCAATGAGGGTCCGGAAACGCATTTCGCTTTTCGCCAGCGCGGCTTCCGCCTGCCGGCGCCCGGTGATATCGGTGATGAACGCAATGTTGGTCGGGCCATCGTCCAACTGGGCCCGGGCCACCGCGACGTGGATCGGGAACTGGGAACCATCGGCGCGCAGACCGATCGATTCAAATTCGGCCGGCACCGGAAGCCCCAGATTGCGGCGGCGCGTGCGGTCCCTGCTCTCCCCCCGGGCTTGCGGCGCGAAAAACTCAATCACCGGTCGACCGATCCACTCCGCGGCGCTTCGGAGACCGAACATTTGTACGAGTCGTGGATTCGCGTACACACCGATCCCCCGGCGCGAGACGCCGATCGCGAGCGGCGCCTGTTCATTGAGTATCTGGAATCGCAAACCGAGGTCCGGCGGCGGCGCCGCCGCCTGCGCCGATGCCGCCTTCCGAATGCGGGGCTGCGACTGGTTGCGGTGTGTCTTCATCCTCGCCCCTCCATCAGTTCCGGCTACGGCGCCGGGTTCTGCCCGTCGAGCACCGCGCGCAGCCGGCGCAGCAGCACGTGCGGGGAATACGGCTTGCGCAGCACTTCCTTCGCGCCCAGGCGCAGCGCGGCGGCCACGTGCGTGCTCTCGGTGACCCCGGTCGTGGCCAGGATGCGGACCGACGGCGCGATCTGCCTGAGGGCGCGGATCAGCGTCGCGCCATCCATCAGCGGCATCATCAGGTCGGTGACCACCGCCTGGACCTCGCCCGCGTGTTGGGCGTAGGCGACCACGGCCTCGCTGCCCTCCGCGGCGAGGAGCACCTGGTAGCCGTGCTGCTCGAGGATCTTCTTGGTGAGCAGCCGCACGCCCTCCTCGTCGTCCACCACCAGGATGGTTTCGCCGTTTCCCCGCGGCGGCGGCTCGATCGCGGCCGGCTCGGGCGGGGCCTGGGCGCCGATCTGGGCGGGCAGGTAGACGCGGAATTGCGATCCCTT
>DATJUU010000166.1:0-6456 GCA_035502155.1 Opitutaceae bacterium | reverse complement strand
CCGCGCTGCTTGTGGCGGGCGCGCTGCTGACCGTGGCGCTGATCGGGGCGGTGGTGCTCGCGGCGGGCGACGCCGGCCGCCACGGGGAGGATCCACCGTGAGCGCCCTGACCCTTTGCCTGCTTTTCTCCAGCGCACTGTTCGCGGCGGGCCTCGCCGGCGCGCTCTGCCGCGGCAACGCCATCCTCGTGCTCCTCGGCATCGAGCTCATGCTCAACGCGGCCAACCTGAACTTCATCGCCTTCTGGCGCTACGGCCCGCCCGGCGCCGCCGTCACGGGACCGGTGTTCGTGCTGTTCGCCATCGCCGTGGCCGCCGCGGAGGCGGCCGTGGGCCTGGCCCTGGTCATCGCGGTGTACCGCCACCAGCGGAACGTCCGCCTGGCGGAGGCCGTGCGCTTGAAAGGCTGACGCATGGGGCTTCCGGTCCAGCACCTGTGGCTCATCCCGGCGCTGCCGCTGCTGGCGGCGGTCGTGGGCGCGTTCACGCCGCGCCGGGGTCACGCCCTGGCGGCGGGCGCCGCGATCGCGGCGCTGGCCGGCGCGCTGCTGCTGGCGGTGGGCGCCCTCGCCGCGGCGCTGGCCGCTCCGGCCGTCCATGCCACCGACAACTTCGCCTGGTTCGACCTGGGGGCGGGTCAGATCCGCCTCGGCTGGCTGCTCGACCCGCTGACCGCGGTGATGCTTGTGATGGTCACGGCGGTCGGCCTGCTGATCTTCGTCTTCAGCCTTGGGTACATGCGCGAAGATCCGAACGCGGCGCGGTTCTTCTGCTTCCTCAGCCTGTTCGCGGCCGGAATGCTGGGCCTGGTCGCCGCCAACAGCCTGCTGCTGCTCTTCGTCTGCTGGGAGACCGTCGGGCTCGCCTCCTACCTGCTGATCGGGTTCTGGTTCCAGCGGCCCGCCGCCGCGGCCGCGGCGAAGAAGGCCTTTCTCGTCACGCGCCTCGGCGACCTTGCGCTGCTGCTCGGCCTGCTGTGGCTCCACGACGCGGGCGGGACGCTGCTCTGCTACGACGGCGGCGCGGGCTGCCTCGAGCCGGCGGCGCTGGCCGTGCTCACCGGCCGCACCGTGGCCGGCGGCCTGGTCCTCAGCACCGCGATCAGCCTGCTGATCTTCGGCGGCGCCATCGGGAAGTCGGGACAGGTCCCGCTCCACATCTGGCTGCCGGACGCGATGGAGGGGCCGACGCCGGTGAGCGCGTTGATCCACGCGGCGACGATGGTCGCGGCCGGCGTGTTCCTGCTCGCCCGCGTGCACCCGCTGCTGGCGGCCGACCTCGCCGCCACGGGCGCGCCGCTGCACGCCCTGACGGTGGTGGCCTTCACCGGCGCGATCACGGCCGTGCTGGGCGCGGTGATCGCGGTGGCCCAGCACGACATCAAGCGGGTGCTGGCCTATTCGACGATCTCGCAGCTCGGCTACATGACGCTGGCGGTGGGTGTGGGCGCCTGGCCGGCGGCGATTTTCCACCTCCTGACGCACGCCTGCTTCAAGGCGCTGCTCTTCCTCGGCGCCGGCTCGGTGATCCACGCCGCACATCACGAACAGGACATCCGCCGGCTGGGCGGGCTGGCGGGACGGATGCGCTGGACCGGCGCGACGTTCGCGGTCGGCGCGATGGCGCTGGCGGGCGTGCCGTTCCTCTTCGCCGGGTTCTGGAGCAAGGAGGCGGTGCTGCGCGCCGCCGCGGGCTGGCCGGTGTCGGGCGTGCCGCTCGCGCTCGGGCTCGCCGGCGTGGCGCTGACGGCGTTCTACATGACGCGCCTGATGGCGGAGGTGTTCGGCGGCCGCGCCCGCTCGCCGGAGGCCGGCCAAGCGCGGGAAAGCCCCGCGGTCATGACCGGCCCGCTGGTCCTGCTCGCCGCCGGCGCGGTGCTGCTGGGATTCCTCGGCACGCCGGCGTGGCCGTGGCTGCAGTCGGCGTTGGTCGGTACGCCGTTGGCGCCGCGCCCGCTGTTCGAGGGCTGGAGTTTGATGACGGCGTCGATCCTGCTGGTGGCCGCCGGCGTCGGCGCGGGCTGGTGGTGGTATGTGCGGCGCCCGCGCCGCGACGCGGCGCAGCGCGATCCGCTGGCCGAGGCCGCGCCGGCGCTGTGGCACGCCCTGGCGAACCGGCTGTTTCTGGACGAGTTCTATGCGGCCACCGTCGGCCGGCTGACCCTCTGGCTGGCGGCGCTGGCGGACGGCTTCGACCGGTGGATCTGGGGCGGGGCCGTGCGCTCCGCCGCGGCCCTGGCCGAGTTTGCGGGCGGGCTCGGCCGGCAGACTGACGAGGACGGGCTCAACGCCGGTTTCGACGGGGTGAGCGAGCGCCTGCGGCGGACGGGGCGTGCCTATTCGCGCCGCCAGACCGGCGGGGCGCACGGCTACCTGCGGGCCCTCGCGGTGGCGTTCGTGGTGCTGGTGGTGCTGCTGGTCTGGGGAGGAGGGCGATGAACAGCTTTCCCTGGCTGAGCGTCATCATCTTCACGCCGTGGGCCGGGGCGCTCGTGCTCGTCTGGCTGCGGCGGCTCGGCCCGACCGCGAGCCGCCGGCTCGCGCTCGCATTCAGCCTGTCGACCCTCGGCCTCGGGCTGGCGGCGCTGGCCGCCTTTCATCCGGCCGATCCGGCCTACCAGCTGGTGGAGCGCCATCGGTGGATTCCGGCGCTGAACGTCGAGTACCATCTCGGTCTCGACGGGATGAGTCTGCTGCTGGTGCTGCTCACCGGCCTCGTGGCGCCGGCGGCGCTGCTCGCCTCCTGGCGCCAGGAGCGCGCGCCGTGGCTGTACGGCCTGCTGTTCCTGGCGCTGCAGGGCAGCGCGCTGGGCGTGTTCCTCGCGCTGAATTTCTTTCCCTGGTTCATCTTCTGGGAGCTGAGCCTGGTGCCGGCGTATTTCCTCATCAAAATCTGGGGCGGACCCGGGGCGGCGCGGGCGGCCTACCAGTTTGTCATCTACACGATCGGCGGCAGCGCGTTCCTGCTCGTCGGCTTCGCCGCCATCTTCGCCGTCACCGGCACGATGGATTTCCCGGCGCTGGCCGCGGGCGGCGCGCTGGCGGCCCGGCTGGGACATCCCTGGGCGACGGTGGCTTTCCTGGGCATCTTCCTCGGGCTGGCGGTGAAGGTGCCGCTGTTTCCATTCCATACCTGGCTCCCGCCGGCCTACGCCGAGGCGCCCACCGGCGTCTCGATGTTTCTCACCGGCGTGATGTCGAAGATGGGCGTCTACGGCTTTTTCCGCCTGCTCTGGCCGCTGTTCCCCGCGCCGCTGCACGCGGCGGCGGGCACGCTGGCGTGGCTCGCGCTCGGCGGCGCGGTCGTCGGCGCGCTGGCGGCGCTGGTGCAGGACGACCTCAAGCGCATGCTGGCCTACAGTTCGGTGTCCCACGTGAGCTTCTGCCTGCTGGCGCTGTTCGCCGTCGCGGCCGCCGGCCCCGGCGGTGGGGCGGTGTCCGCCGCCGCCGCGCTGAACGGCGCCGTCCTGCAGATGTTCAACCACGGCGTGACGGCGGCGGCGCTCTTCGCGTGTGCCGGCATGCTGGAGGCGCGCGGGGCGGGGCGGCGCGGATTGCATGATTTCGGCGGCCTGCGCGCGGTCGCGCCGGTGTTTGCGGGCCTGTGCGGCGTCGCGATGTTCGCCTCGCTCGGCCTGCCGGGCCTGAACGGATTCATCAGTGAATTCCTCATCCTGCGCGGGGTCTTCGGGCTGGCGCCCGGCTTCGCCGCCGGCGCGTGCCTGGCGCTGCTGCTGTCGGCGGTCTTCCTCCTCAGCTTCTACCAGCGCGTGTTCCACGGCCCGGCGGGTGCCGTGGCGCGGAACAGCACCGACCTGTCGGGGCGCGAACGGCTGACGCTGGCGCCGGCGGTGCTCGTGATGTTCCTCGTCGGGCTCGTCCCGCAGCTGGCCCTCGGCCTGATCAATCCGCTCGTGACCTCGTGGGTCGCCGGAGGGCCGCACCCGTGAACCTGCTGCCCTGGACCATCTACCTCTCGCTCGGCGGGGCGCTGCTCGCGCTCGCCGCCGGCGCGCGCTCCGCGGCGGCGGCGCGCTGGCTGGCGCTGGCCACGGCGGCGGCCGGGTGGGGCGTGACGCTGGTGGCGGCCGCCCGTTTCACGCCCGGGCCCGGGCTGCTGACCCTGATCGACGCGGCGTGGATTCCCGAGCTCGGCGTGCGCTACCACCTCGCGGCCGACGGCATCAGCCTGACGCTGGTGGTGCTGACCGGCCTCGCCGCCACGGCCGGGGTGCTGTTCTCGTGGAACGTCGCGGAGCGGACCGGCGAGTATTTCGCGCTCTACCTCCTGCTGATCGCCGGCGTGTACGGCGTGTTCCTGAGCGCCGACGCGCTCCTGCTGTTCGCGTTCTACGAGCTGGCGATCGCGCCGAAGTATTTTCTCATCGCGATCTGGGGCTCGACCCGCCGCGAGTACGGCGCGATGAAGCTCGTGCTCTATTCCTTCGCCGGCAGCGCGCTGGTGCTGGCCGGCCTGCTCTGGGCGCGCGCGGCGAGCGGCGCCGGGTTCGACCTGGCCGACCTGGCGGCGGGCCCGTACACCGCCGGACAGCAGGTGGGGATGTTCGCGCTCGTCTTCCTCGGCTTCGCCGTGCTGGCGGGCCTGTTTCCCTTCCACACCTGGGCGCCGACCGGCCACGTCGCGGCGCCGACCGCCGCCTCGATGCTGCTGGCCGGCGTGGTGATGAAGCTGGGCGCCTACGGCTGCCTGCGCGTGGCGCTGCCGCTGTTTCCGGCCGGGCTGGCCGTCTGGCAGCCGGTGATCGCCTGGCTGGCGGTCGCGGGGATCCTCTACGCCGGCGCGGTCGCGCTGGTGCAGGACGACTTCAAGTTCGTGATCGGCTACTCGAGCGTGAGCCACATGGGCTTCGTCCTGCTCGGTCTGGCCGCGGCCAACGCCCGGGCGGTGGGCGGCGCGGTGCTGCAGATGTTCTCGCACGGCGTGATCGCCGGGCTGCTGTTCGCCGTGGTCGGCCGCATGGTCTACGACCGGACCCACACCCGGCGGCTGCGCGACCTGCGCATGCTGCCGCTGCACCGGCTCCTGCCATTTGCGGCCGTCACCTTCGTCCTGGCCGGGCTGGCCTCGATGGGCCTGCCGGGCTTCAGCGGCTTTCCCGCCGAACTGCTCATCCTGGTCGGCGCCTGGAAAACCTCCCCGGTCTGGGCGCTGGCCGCCGCCGCAGGCGTGGTGCTGGCGGCGGCGTTCACGCTGCGCGCCATGCAGCTCGCCTTCTTCGGCCGGACCGGCGCCGCGGCGGCGGCCCCGCCGGCCCCGGCCCTGCCGCCGATCACCTGGCCGGAGCGGGCCGGCGCGTTGCTGCTGCTCGGCGCCTCGCTGCTGATCGGCCTCCGCCCCGACCTGCTGCTGAACTGGATCGGCCCGAGCCTGCAGTCGCCGCTCTTCCAGGCGGTGCTGAAGGGAGGCGCGCCGTGAACGGCGGTTATGCGGCCCTGGCCCGCGCGCTCGCCCCTGAGACGGCCTTGGTGGCGGGAGCGCTCGCGGCGCTGGGCATCGATCTCGCCTGGCTGAAGCGGCATCCGGTGGCTGCGCGCCTGCGCGCGGCGGCGGGCGTCGCGGCGCTGGCGGTGCTGGCGGCCGTCGGGCTCGCGCTCGCGGTCGGCCGGCCCGGGTCCGTCGCGGGCGGCGCGCTGCGCCTCGACACGCTGGCGCTGGCCGCGCGGCTGGGCGTGCTCGGCCTGACGCTGGGCGCGCTCGGGATCGCGGCGGGCGCGCCGGCGGGGCGCAACCCGGTCGAGTACGTGGCGGTGATGCTGTTCGCGGCTGCGGGTCTCACGTTGATGGCCGCGGCGGACCAGCTGCTGCTCGCCTTCCTCGCGCTCGAACTGGCCAGCCTGTCGCTCTACCTGCTGACCGGGTTCGACAAGACGCGGCCCGAGTCGGCCGAGGCCGCGCTGAAGTATTTCCTGTTCGGCGGCATGGCGGCGGCCTTCCTGCTGTTCGGCTTCAGCCTGCTTTACGGCCTCACCGGCTCGATCGGGTTCGCGGAGGTGGGCGCGGTTCTGGCGGCGCCGCGGGGCGGCGCCCTCGCGGCGGTCGCGCTGGGGATGGTGCTGGTGGCGTTCGGGTTCAAGATCGCGGCGGCGCCGTTCCATTTGTGGGCGCCGGATGTCTACCAGGGCGCGCCGGCGCCGTCCGCGGCCCTGATCGCCTCCGCCTCGAAACTGGCCGGCTACACGCTGTTCGCGCGGCTGCTGTGGGCGGGCGTGCCACCCGGCGGCGGGACCCCGGGCTGGTTGCCGGTGGTGGCGGTGCTCGCGGGCGCCTCGCTGCTGCTCGGCAATCTCGTGGCGCTGGCGCAAACCGATGTCCGCCGGCTGCTCGCCTATTCCGCGATCGCGCATGCCGGGGCGCTGCTGCTCGGCGTGATGACCGCGGGCCGGGCCGGATTCGGACCGCTGGTTTACTACGCGGCGACCTACGGCCTGGCGTCGCT
>DATJUU010000165.1:0-26478 GCA_035502155.1 Opitutaceae bacterium | reverse complement strand
GGCGCGGTCAAGCTGCTCAGCGGCGACCCCGCCTGGACGAATCTCACCGCGCTCTACTACCATTTCCAGACCCAGCCCCTGCCGACCTGGGTCGCGTGGTACGCCCAGCAGTTGCCGCCCGCGCTGCTGCGCTTGTCCTGCGCGCTCATGTTCGCGATCGAGCTCGGCGCGCCGCTCCTGCTGCTCGGGCCGCGCCGCGTGCGCCACCTCGGCGCCGGCCTGCTTATCCTGCTCCAGGCGCTGATCGCGCTCACCGGCAACTACACCTTCTTCAACCTGCTCACCGCCGGCCTGTGCCTGCTGTTCTTCGACGACGCGTTCTGGCGCGCCCGGCTCCGGCGCTGGCGCCACGATCCCGGCGCCCCGGCCTCCGCGGCCGCGCCCGGCCGCTGGTGCCCGCGGCGGGTGCTCGGGCCGGCCGCCGCCGTCGTGCTCTCGCTCACCCTCCTCGCCGCGATCCCCACCCTGCGCCTGCGTTGGCTCTGGAACGGCTGGACGGCCGGGGTGATCGAGGCGGCGGCGCCGTTCCGGAGCTTCAACAGCTACGGGCTGTTTGCCGTCATGACCCGGGAGCGTCCCGAGATCATCATCGAGGGCAGCGACGACGGCCGCACCTGGCGGCCCTACGAGTTCAAGGCCAAGCCCGGCGACCCCCACCGCCGGCCCGGCTTCGTCGCCCCGCACCAGCCGCGGATGGACTGGCAGCTCTGGTTCGCCGCCCTCGACTACCCGGCCGACGATCCGTGGGTCTCCGCCCTGTGCCTGCGCCTGCTCGAGGGCTCGCCCGACGTGCTGGCCCTGTTCGCCTCCAACCCGTTCCCCAAAAGACCGCCGCGCCAGGTGCGCGCCGTGCTCTACGACTACACCTTCACCACGCCGCCCGTCCGCGCGGCCACCGGGCGCTGGTGGAACCGCACGCCGGTCGACCTCTACGTCCAGCCCCTCGCCCTGCATTGACTGCGCCACGCATTTGGCTCGCGCCCGCGCCGACTCTGGCGCTCGCTTGAGCCCATGGCCGACCCCGCCGAGGAGTTCCAGCAGCTGCTGCGCGACACCGTCGCCGCCGGCACACTCGTCAAGCTCACCCTCGGCCGCTACCACGGGGCCGACGCGACGCTGCGCAATCTCTACGTCCGGCCGGTGACGCTGCGCGCCGGGCCCCGCCTGTCGTTTCTCTGGCGCCATGCCACGAATGACATCACCAAGAACCATCCGCCCGCCGAGGCGCTGGCCCTGCTCGCGCCGCTCATCGGCGGCGATTTCGGCAGCGCCCACCTGTTCGCCACCGGCGGCGACGCCCAGCTCGAGTTCACCGCCGACGCCCCGCCGCGCCTGAAACGGCTCCCGGCCAGCAGCGCCGCGCCGTCCGCCGGCGAGCATGATCACCGGAAGCCCCGGCTCATCGCCCCCGACAGCCGCTGGCTGCACCTGCTCGGCGTCACCACCGCCGCGGGCGCGGCGCGCGAGGGCATGGCGGCGAAGTTCAAACAGATCAACCGGTTCGTCGAGCTCCTCGCCCCGCTGCTCGCGGCCGCCGCCCTGCCGGAGGACCGCCCGGTGGAGGTCGCGGACATGGGCTGCGGCAAGGGCTACCTCACCTTCGCCACCTGGCAGTACCTCCACGACCGCACCCACCGCCCGGCGCACGTGCGCGGGATCGAGCAGCGTCCCGAGCTCGTCGACCTGTGCAACCGGACCGCCCGCGACTGCGGCTGCGACGGCCTGGAATTTGCCGCCGGCACCATCGCCTCCGCGCCCCCGGCCGCGCTGGACGTCCTCATCGCGCTCCACGCGTGCGACACCGCCACCGACGACGCCATCGCCCACGGGATCGCCGCCGGCGCCGCCCTGATCGTGGTTGCCCCCTGCTGCCACAAGGAGCTCAGCCCCCGGCTCACCGCCCCGCCGGCGCTCGCGCCGGCCCTGCGCCACGGGATTTTCCACGAGCGCCAGGCCGAGTTCGTCACCGACGCCCTGCGCACGCTGCTGCTCGAATGGGCGGGCTACGACACCCGCGCCTTCGAGTTCATCTCCACCGAGCACACGCCCAAGAACCTCATGATCGCCGCCGTGCGCCGGCCGGCGGTGAGCCTGCCGAATCCGCCTGCGGTGAGTCCGTCGAACCCGCCGGCGGTGAGCCCGTCGAACCCGCCTGATCCCGGCGACCGCGAAGCCGCCGCCGCCCGCGTGCGCGCCCTCGCCGGCGCGTACGGCATCGGCACCCAGCGCCTCGCGGAGCGCCTGGGCTTCCCGCTCGCTCCCGCCCCTTGACGCCTTCGGCCCAACCGCCCGGCGGAATGCAAACCTGTCAACTAATGGTTGACACGCGGGTCGGGTCAGGCTCCGGGAGAAGGAAGCGCGGATTACCCTCCAGGGCTTGGACGCCATGACCTGGGAGGAGCTGGACTGGGCGGTGCTTGACCGGCTGCGCGACCTGTTCCTGTCGGGCGGCGCGGCCCGGGGTCCGTACTGGACGTCGCCCGCCGACCTGGCGAACTACGACTTCACCTTCGGCGAGCGCATCGGCTGGAAGTGGGACGCCGTCCTGCGCGAACTCACCCAGCGGGGCTGGCGGCCGCCCGCCTCGGCCCCGGGCGGCTCGATCGCCGTGCTCGACTGGGGCTGCGGGAGCGGCGTGGCGGGGCGCCGGGTGGTGGGCTGGCTCGGCGCGGGCCGCGTCGCCGCGCTGCGGGTCTGGGACCAGTCCGGCCTCGCCGCCGATTTCGCCGCCGCGGCGGCGGAGGCGCAATTTCCCGGGCTGCGGGTCGAGCACGTGACGCCCGGCTTCCTCGCCGGCGAGGCGCCCGTGGGCATTCTTGTCGTGAGCCATGTGCTCAACGAGCTGCCCGCCGCCGAGCTGCTGGCGCTGCGCGGCCTGGCCGCCCGCGCCGGCGCGATCCTCTGGGTGGAGCCGGGCACCCAGGATTGCGCCCGGGCGCTGGTCGAGATTCGCGAGCAGCTCCGCGACCGGTTTCGCGTGGTCGCCCCCTGCACCCACCAGGCGGCCTGCGGCCTGCTCGCCCCGGAAAACAGCCGCCACTGGTGCCATCATTTCGCCGCCCCGCCGGTCGACATCTTCGCCGACTCCCACTGGGTGAAGTTCGGCCAGCGCGCCGGCATCGACCTGCGCAGCCTGCCTTGCAGCTTCCTCGCCCTGGAACGCCGGGCCGCCGGAGCGGGGCCGGCTGACGGCACCGCGCGCATCCTCGGCGCGCCCCGCGTCTACAAGGGCTATGCCAAGGTGCTGAGCTGCGACGCCGGCGGCGTGGCCGAGCTGACCCTGCAGAAGCGCGCGGCGCCGGCCCTGTTCAAGGAACTCAAGCGCCCCGCCGGCCCCCTGCTTTACCGCTGGCGGCGCGACGGGGACCGCATCCTCGGCGCCGCGCCGGCCGCAGGGCCGCGCGCCACGCTTGACTCGCCGGGCCCGCTTTGAAACATCCCAACCCTTCCGCTCCCCTCTCATGAGCCAACAAACCAACAAGGTCATCAAACGTCAGCGCCGCGCCGCCTACCTCAAGCGCCGCAAGCACCGCGGCAAGCCGGGCAAGGCCCCCGCCAAGGCGGCGGCCAAGGCGCCGGAAGCCACGGCCGAAAAGCCGGCGGAGAAGTCTGCCGACAAGGCCTGACCATCGATTCGTCCCCTCCGGCCGCGGCGGCCCGCCGCGGCTTTTTTTGTCGCCCGTCCCCGCCATGATCAAGGTCAGCCTCGTCTCGCTCGGCTGCGCAAAGAACCTCGTCGACAGCGAGATCATGGTCGGCCACCTGCAGCAGGCCGGGATGCAGGTCGTGCCCGAGGCGGCCGAGGCCGACGTCGTCATCGTCAACACCTGCTCGTTCATCGACTCGTCCAAGGAGGAGTCGATCCACCACGTCCTCACCGCCCACCGGGAGCGCGGCCTGCGCAAGCGCCGGCGGGCGCAGAAGCTCATCGTCGCCGGCTGCATGGCCCAGCGCTTCGCCCGCGACCTGCCCGGCGCGCTGCCGGAGGTCGACGCCTTCATCGGGCTCGACCAGATCACGACGGTCGCCCCGGTGATCGAGGAGCTCTACGCCCGCGACCGGGCCGCCGGCCCCGTCAGCCACGTCACGCCGCGCTCGACCTTCATCCCCGACTACGACACGCCGCGCTTCCGCCTCACCCCGCGGCACTACGCCTACGTCAAGATCGCCGAGGGCTGCAACCACCCCTGCACCTTCTGCATCATTCCGCAGATCCGCGGCCGCCACCGCAGCCGCACGGTCGCGAGCGTCGTGGCCGAGGCGCGCCAGCTCGTCGCCGAGGGCGTGCGGGAGCTCAACCTCATCTCCCAGGACACCACGTTCTTTGGCATGGACACCTGGGAGCAGCGGCCGAATCCGCGCACCCCGGTCGACTCCGCCCGCGGGGCCGCCCTCACCACCCTGCTCCGCGAGTTGCAGGCCATCGAGGGCGATTTCTGGATCCGCCTCCTCTACACCCATCCGGCGCACTGGAGCGACGAGCTGATCGCCACCATCGCCGCGTGTCCCAAGGTCGCCCGCTACGTCGACATGCCGCTTCAGCACATCAGCGACCGGATGCTCGCCGCCATGCAGCGCGAGACCGACGGCGCCTACATCCGCGACCTGCTCCGCCGCATCCGCGCCGGCCTCCCCGGCATCGCCCTGCGCACCACCTTCATCGTGGGTTTCCCGGGCGAGACCGACGCCGATGTCGAGGAGCTGGCCGCCTTCATCCGCGAGGCCCGGTTCGAGCGGCTGGGCGTGTTCCGCTACTCGCAGGAGGAAGCCACGCGCGCCGCGAAGCTGCCCGGGCAGGTTCCCGCCGCCGAGAAGACGCGCCGCTGGCGCCGCCTGATGGCCCTGCAGCAGGGCATCGCCGCCGAGGTCAGCCGCGCGCAGATCGGCCGGACCCTGCGCGTCCTCGTCGAGGAGCCCGGCGTGGCCCGCGGCGAGGCCGATGCGCCCGACATCGACGGCCGCGTCTACGTGCCGGCCGATCTCCCGGTGAGCGATTTCGCCGCGGTGTCGATCACCGGCGCCGACGTCTACGATCTATCCGCCCGGCCCGGCGGGGCGCTGCCGGCCGTCCGCCGCGCGGCCAAGCCGGCGCAGTAGCGTTCCGGCGCCGGCTCAGAGCTGCGTGATCTGGCTGGCGATGTCGACGAGGTCGCTCGACGGCACCACGACATAGCTGGAGAACTCGTTGTTCACGACCAGCCGCAGGCAGATGCCCAGGGCGCGCCCCTGGGTGTCGAAGATCGGGCACCCCACGGCTTCCGTGTTCATCAGGAGCATCCGCCGCGGGCGCTCGACGATCCCGAAGACCGTGCAGGGCAGCACCATCGGCGTGCGATGCAGGACTTCGCCGGCGCGGGAAATCTCAAAATAGGCGCCCAGCACGACCGCGCCCGCCGGCGCTTCGTTCAGGTTCACGCAGGTCAGCGTGCGGCCGGCCGGCAGCGGGTTGGCCGGGGCGAGCATGGCCACGTCACGGTCCGCATCCCGCCAGACCACCTGGACGGGCAGCTCCGTGCCATCGCCGAAGACGATCCGGAGATCCTTGTAGCTCGACTGGGCAAGTTTGAAGTTCTGGCCGCCCGGCAGCTTGGCGCGCATCGATTCGAAGATCGCCTTCGGGTCGGTCAGGCTGAAGGACGTGACGACCAGGCCGGTCGGGGTGATCACCGTGCCGCTGACATCCAGCTTGGACTCCTGCGCCGGCAGCGACCGTTCATCCATGGCGACATTCAGCACCACCGAACCCCGGACCGTCACAATTGCATCGGCATAGCGCCGCAGGATGAGGCGGCCGGGCGTCGCCTCGCTTTCCGGCATGGCCCGGCCCGCGGGGGCGATGGCGGCGGTCAGGGCCAGCAGGAGGGCAAGCGAGGGGGCGATTCTCATGGCGCGGTCGGGATGGGAGGCTCCAACTTCCCCGCCCGGCGCGCGGGCGTCAAGGCTGGTCGTGTCCGCCGCCGGCCGCCGCGGCCACGTAGCGGTCGATGATGCCGTCGAAGCTGCCGTTGCTGAAGAACACGACCACGCGGGGCCGGTCGGTCCCCGGCAGCGTGTCGGCGACCAGCCGGTCGCACAGGCTGCGGTTGTCGGCGAACCACTGGGCGCCGACGCCCTGGGTTTCCAGCTGCTCGGCGACGGCCTCGGCGTCGAAACGTTCCTCCGCGCCCAGCGCCTCGGCGCGGCTCACGGCCCCGAGGTAGACCTCGTCGGCCAGCGCGAGGGCGCGGGTGAAGCCGCCCTGCAGCACGCGTGTCCGGGCGGTGTTGCTCCGCGGCTCGAAGACCGCCGTCAGCCGGGCGCCCGGGTGGCGCGCCTTGAGCGAGCGCAGGGTCTCGGCCAGCGCCGTCGGATGGTGCCCGAAGTCCTCGATCACGGTCACGGCCGGCGTGTGCGCGCGCACCTCCTGGCGGCGCCGCACGCCGCGGAAGGCGGCCAGGGTGTCCAGACGGAGCGGAGCCGGCGGCGCAAGGTCGAGCGCGAGGGCGGTAGCCAGGGCGGCCATGGAGGCATTGCGCGCGTTGAACAGCCCCGGCAGCGACCAGCGCACCTCGGCCCACGGCGTCCCGCGCCACTCGAGGCGGAAGGACGCGCCGGCGGCGGCCTCGGCGAAGGCGGCGATCCGCAGGTCGTTGCCCTCGCCGGTGCCGACGCGCACGACGCGCGTCCAGGCCAGCGGCCCGAGCGCGCGCAGGTTGGCATCGTCGCCGTTCAGGATCACCCAGCCGGTGCGCGGCACCAGGCGCGTGAAGTGGGCGAAGGTCCGCTGCACGTCGGCCAGGTCGCGGAAGATGTCGGCATGGTCGAACTCGAGGTTGTTGAGCACCGCGATGGTCGGCGCGTAGTGGATGAATTTGCTCCGCTTGTCGAAGAACGCGCTGTCGTACTCGTCGCCCTCGATCACGAACGGGTCGGCCGCCGCGCCGAGATGGTTGCCGGTGGGCGGGTCCTGGGGCACGCCGCCGATGAGGAAGCCGGGGTCGCGCCCCTGGGCGCGGAGCAGGAACGCGGTCAGCGCGGTGGTCGTCGTCTTGCCGTGGGTGCCGGCCACGACGATGTTGCGCCGGTGGCGCAGCACGAGGTCGTACAGCAGCGCGGGCAGCGAGGTCCAGGGGCGGGCGCGGGTGTCGAGCAGCCACTCGACCTCGGGGTGGCCGCGGCTCATGGCGTTGCCGATGACGACGAGGTCGGGCGCGAGCGCTTCGAGCCGCGCCGGGTCGTAGCCCTCGAGCACCTGCACGCCGGCCGCGGCGAGCATCGTGCTCATCGGCGGGTAGACGCCGCGATCGGCGCCGAGCACCTCGTGGCCGGCGGCCCGGGCGAGCACCGCCGCGTTGCCCATCGCCGTGCCGCCAATGCCCATGAAGTAGATGCGCATGACCTCGCCGCGAGTTAGGCATACTCCGCCCCCGCATCGCAAGCCGCGTTATGCGGCCCGGGTGCGGCGCGCGCCCGGTGCTCAACGCCAGAGCGCGAAGGTCCAGGTCAGCACCACGTAGCCCATGGCGCGGTGCGGCCGGGTGTTGGCGAAATAGACCGCCGGGTTCATCTGCAGGTCCGCCGTGAAGTTGTAGGTCAGCCCGAGCGTCACCGCGTTGCCCGGACCCGACTGGTAATCAGCCGAGAATTGGAGCTTGTCCGTGAGCTGGTGCGAATAGCCGAGAATGCCCTCGATGCGCCCGTCGGACCGGATCGCGCCCGCGATGTAGTGGTCGTGGCTCGCGTAGTAGCCGTACTCCAACACCGGCGCGGCCCCGCCGCCGCGCGACGACCAGTTGACGGCGCCGGCGGTCAGCAGCTGCGGGCCGTCCTGCCACAGGCCGACCTCCGCGCCGAAGATCTCCTCGCGCGGGCGCAGGCCCTGGAACAGGGCGACCTCGGCCCATTTTGTCAGGCCGAGCTCGAACTGCAGCTCCGCCGGGTTGGCGATGCGGGCGTCCTGCGCCTGGGCGCTGATCGAGAGCTGGCCCGCCGGCTGCAGGTCGGGCGTGACGATCTGGTTCAGCCCCTTGGTCGTGGCCCGGGCCGCCGCCGCGGACGCGACCAGCGCCAGCGCCGCCGCCAGGATGCCACCGGGAAATGAGCGCGCCACCATGACTCCGCGGATTAGGGCGACCGCCGGGGATTTTTGAAGCCCAAAACCCCGCCGGCGCCGGGATTTTTCAACGCGGCCGGCTCACACCATGCTCATCGGGTCGACGTCGAGGATCTGCGTCACGCCCTCCGGCCAGACGAACTCCGAGCGCAACCGGACCAGCACCGGCACGACCCGCGTGACGTTGGTGGTGAAATACCAGAGCTGGTAGCGGTACTCGTCCTTGATCTTCTCGATCGGCGACGGCGCCGGGCCGCGTAGCTCGACCGTGTCGCCGAGCCGGGCGCCGGCCTGGCGCGCCCAGGTTTCCGCCACGAAACGCAGCTTGTCCGGATTCGGGCCGCGGAACAGGTGGTGGATCAGGTGCCGGCTCGGGGGGTAATGGTATTTGGCGCGCATTTTCAGCTCGGCCTCGATGAAGCCCTCGAAATCGGCCCGGCGCGCGAACTGGATCGCGTCGGCGTGCGGCGTGAAGGTCTGGACCACCACCTCCCCCGCCCGTTCGCCGCGGCCGGAGCGGCCGGCCACCTGCACGAGGAGCTGGAATGTCCGCTCGTTGGCCCGGAAGTCCGGCACGTGCAGCGAGAGGTCGGCGTCGACCAGGCCGACGAGGGTCACGTTGGGAAAATCGAGCCCCTTGCCGATCATCTGCGTGCCCACCAGCACGTCGATCTTGCCCAGCCGGAAGTCGGTCAGCACCTGGCGGAAGCGGTTCTTCTTCGCCATCGTGTCGCTGTCCATGCGCTCGATCCGGGCGCGCGGGAGGACGGCGCGCACGGCCTCCTCGACCTTTTGGGTGCCGAGGCCGCGCCAGCGGATGCGCGGCGAGCGGCACTGCGGGCACGCGACCGGGGCGGCGCGCTGGTGGCCGCAGAGGTGGCAGCGCAGCGTCTCGTCGGTGCGATGATAGGTCATCGCGATGCTGCAGTGCGGGCAGGTCTCGACGTGGCCGCAGGCGGTGCAGAGCATGCTCGACGAGTAGCCGCGGCGGTTGATGAACAGGATCACCTGCTCGCGGCGCTCGAAGCGGTCGCGCAGCTGTTCCACGAGGCGGCGCGAAAGCGCGGTGGAGCCGCGGATGCGCAGGACCTCGATGCGCATGTCGACGATGTCGACCGCCGGCAGCTGGCGGTTGTCCACCCGCTTGGTGAGCGTCTGCAGCCGGTATTTGCCCGCGCGGGCGTTGGCGATGGATTCGATCGACGGCGTGGCCGTGCCAAGGAGGCAGACGGCGCGGTTGAGCTTGGCGCGGTAGACCGCCACGTCGCGCCCGTGGTAGCGGGGGGTCTCGTCCTGCTTGTAGGCCGGCTCGTGCTCCTCGTCGACGACCACCAGCCGCAGGTTGCGCACCGGGGCGAAGACGGCGGAGCGGGCGCCGACGACGACCCGCGCCGCGCCCGTGGCCAGCGCCACCCAGCCGTCGAAACGCTCGCCCTCGCCGAGATGGCTGTGCCAGACGACGACCCGGTGGTCCGGCGCGATCGCCTGGAGCCGGCCGTGCAGGCGCGCCACGGTCTGGGGCGTGAGGGCGACCTCGGGCACGAGGTAGATCACGCCGCCGCCGGCGGCCAGCGCCGCCTCGACCGCCGCCAGGTAGACCTCGGTCTTGCCGGAGCCGGTGACGCCGTGGAGCAGATGGGTGGCGAAGCCCCCGCGGTCGAGGCTCGCGCGCACTTCCGCCACCGCGGCGGCCTGCTCGTCGTTGAGCGTCGGCGGGATCGCCGCCACGATCTCGCCGTGCGCCCAGTCGTCGGCGTAGCCCTCGCGCGCCACCCGGCGCGTCTCCTCCCGCGCGAGGCCGCGCTTGACCAGCGCCGCGGCGACGGCAGCGGTCAGGCCGAGGCGTTTGAGCACAAGCGCCCGGGGCTGGGCCTTGAACTGCTGCCGGAGGAAGGCGTAGAGAATCGCCTGCTTCGGCGCGCGACGGGCGAGCGCGGCCAGGTCGGCCGCCGCCAGCCGCTCCCCGACCGCCAGCAGCTTCTCCTCGCGCGGCGCCGTGCCGCCGCGCACCGCCAGCGGCAGCATCGCCTCGATCACGGTGTCGAGGCCGGCCGCGTAGTAGGCGCTCATCCAGCGCGCCAGCTCGAGCAGGTCGGGCGGCAGGGCGGGAAACGGATGGACGACCTGGCTGATCGCCTTCAGCCGCTCGACCGGGAAATCCGACGGCGCGCCGATCACGCCGACCACGCCGAGCCGGTGCTGCCGCAGGATCGGCACCCGGACCAGCGATCCGACCGTCACCGCCGCCTCCAGCGGGGGCGGCACGCGGTAGTGCAGCAGCTTGTCGAAGCCGGCCAGCGGATGCACCCCGACGATCATGTCCTGTTTGTGGCCCAGCCGCGCCGCGGCTGGCAATGCGGGAGTTGCGCCCCGCGGGCGCGGCCGGAACCGGCCCGACCCGGGTTTAAGTTGACACCCCCCGCCGGCGACGGGAAATTCGCCCGCGTGAGCACCGAGGCGTCGCGCGAAAAGTTCAAGTCGTTCCTCGCCGACAAGGGCCTGCGCGTCACCAACCAGCGGCTGGCGATCTTCGACGCCGCCTTCGCCCAGAAGGAGCATTTCACCGCCGAGGAGCTCCTCGTGCACGCCCGGGCCCTCGACGAGTCGGTCTCCCGCGCCACGGTCTACCGGACGCTGCCGATCATGACCGAGAGCGCGCTGCTGCGCGAGATCGACGTCGGCCGGAACATCAAGTTCTACGCGCCCAGCCGCGAGAACAGCACGCAGCAGGCGCAGGTCATCTGCCTCGACTGCGACAAGATTTTCGAGATCAACGCCCCGTTCATGGAATGGTACGGCAACACGGTGTCGTCGAAGCTCGGCCTCACCCCCGTGTCGCAGCGGCTGCAGGTCAGCGCCCACTGCAACACCTTCCGCGCCACCGGCCGCTGCCCGCACCGCAACAACTGACCCGCCCGTGAACAAGTCGGCGACCGACATCGAATTCGAAACCCGGTTCTTCGAGGACGTCCACCGGCGCGATCCGCAGTTCACCGACGTGATCGAGATCCTCGGCGGCCTCTACACCCGCCAGGGCCGGATCGCCGACGGGCTGAAGATGGACCGCAAGCTGGTCCGCCTCGAGCCCGACAACTCCACGGCGCACTACAACCTCGCCTGCAGCCTGGCGCTCAGCCGGCGCCGGTCGGACGCGCTGGTGACGCTGGCGCGCGCCATCGAGCTCGGTTACCGCGATTACGCCTGGATGCAGAAGGACCCGGACCTGGAGGGCCTGCGGGGCCACCCCATTTTCCAGGAGCTGCTGACCCGCGTGGAATCGCTGAGCCGGGACGCCGACGCCGAACCCCGCAGCTGACCGCCCTGCGGGGCGCCTCACAACCGGCCGAAATACAGCCGGGTTTCGAGGTCGAGGCGCACCCGGCCGCCCTGCTGGTGCTCGTCGAAGATCCGGCGCAGCCGCGCGAGCATCGGCGCATGGCCGGGATGTCCCTCCAGCGGCGCGTAGGACGCCGACAGCAGGCCGCCCCGGAGCGCCTCGAAATCCAGCGTCCGCTCGTTCGGCAGCGTGCGCCGCTCAAAATTGCCGGCAAAGAACCCGCCCACGGCGTTCTGCTCGGCCTGCTCATGGCTCACCCGCGCGTTCTCGCCCTCGAGCGACTCGAGCAGGTCCTCGTACGCCCGCGCAAACGGGGGATCCTTCAGCCGCGTGTTCCACAGGAGCACGACCCAGCCGCCGGGCCGGAGGATCCGCCGGAACTCCGCCCGGGTTTTCTCCACGTCGAACCAGTGAAAGGCCTGGGCGGCGGCGACCACGTCGACGCTGCGATCGGGCAGGGTCGTCGCCTCCGCCGTGCCGTCGACGCTGTGAAAGTTCGGCCGGCCGCCCAGCAGGCGCTCCGCCGCGGCCCGCATTTCGCGGTTGGGCTCGACCGCGTGGACCGGGTTGCCGTGGTCCAGGAACAGCGCCGTCGCGATGCCGGTGCCGGAGCCGATGTCGGCGATCACGCTCGCCGGAGTCAGCCCGAGTTCCGCCCGGAGCACCGCAAGCACGCCGGCCGGATAGTGCGGCCGGTAGCGAACGTAGGCGTCGACCCGGTCGGAGAAGCGCTGCGTCGGGTCGCGGCCGGACGGTGACGGGGAGGCGGTCATGACGGCTTCAGCGCAGGTCGAAGAGCTGCTGCAGGACCGTCTCGAGGTCGCGCCCGACCGCGTAGCCCGCGCCGTGGCGGCGCACGAGCACCTTGCCGCGGTGCTCCACCACCGACGCGTAATCGACGTTGAGCAGGGTCACGTGGTTGGGCGCCTCGCCGGCGACCTCCATCGGGGTGAGCGGCCGCCAGGCAAACGGCAGGCCGGTCCAGTCGCATTCGATCTCCCAGCCGCCGATCGGGCCCGCCGGCAGCGGCGCCTTGAGCAGGCTGGGATAGCGGCGGATGAAGTCGGGCACACGGCGGGTCGCGATGCGCACGCGCAGCTGGGCGCGCATCTGGTTGAAGTACTCCTGGAGGTTGTCCACCTGGTGCGCCCGCCAGCAGTTGTAGAAATCGAGCGGATCGAAGCCCATCAGGTTCATGCCGTTCCAGATGCCGTGCTCGTTGGGACTGCCGAAGCGCTTGCGGTTGTACCACGCCTGGAACTCCTCCGTGACCATCAGGCCCATCTCGAAATGCATGTGGGCGCGCTCGAGCGGGATCGCGTAGCCGCCCGCCGAGTGGCCCATGATCGCGATCGGCTGCCCGCGCTCGACCCGGGCGCCCTCCCGGATGCCGGGCAGCACGCTGGCGAGATGGGCGTAGAGGGTGTAGATGGCCGGCGTCACCCCGGGGTGCTCGATGACGATGTACCGGCCGTAGCTGCTCTCGCCGGGGTGCGGGTTGACGTGGCGCACGATGCCAGGCAGGGCGGCGTAGATCTCATCGAGCGGGTTGCCACGCGCATCCCGCCGCAGCGGCTTCAGGTCGAGGCCCTCGTGGAACTGAAACCCGTTGTCGCGCACGCAGCCGAAGGTGCCGGAGATCGGATCGCCGGAGGCGGTGGGCTGGATGAACGCCGCAATGGACTTGCCCTCGGCCCAGGCCGGGTTGGGCGTCGGCCAGACAAGCTCGAGGCGGTCGCGGGCCGCGGCGGCGGACGTGAGGAGGGTGACGATGGCGAGGGTCGGAAGAATCCGGCGCACGGGCATGGGTGGCTCCAGTGAGCGCAAGGTGCCGGGTTCTTCAATTCGATTCGTGCGCGGGCACCGGTCCGTGCATGGCCGTCATGATTTCGACGCCGACGGCGTCCGCCACCAAGCGCCCGCGCAGGGTCAGGCGCAGATTGCCGCGGCGGTCGCGCTCCGCCAGCCCTTCCGCCACGAGGCGGCGGGCGAGTTGTTCGACCGCGCCCCACGGCGCCGACGGATGGCGGGCGCGCAGCCGGGGCAGGTTCACGCCGTCATTCATGCGCAGGCCGAAGACCAGGCTGTCCTCGGCGAGCACGCGCGGCGTCAACTCGACCCGCTCCTCGGTGGCGCGGCGCCCGACGGCGAGATCCGCCAGCCACCGGTCGAGATCGGCGGGGTTCCGGCCGCGCCAGCCGGCGGACTGCGAGGCCGCCGCGGGCCCGAGGCCGACCCACTCCGCCATGTGCCAGGTGTTGACGTTGTGCCGGCACTCGTGGCCGGGGCGGGCGAAGTTCGAGACCTCATACTGGCGAAAACCGGCCGCCTCGAGGCGCGCCCAGCCCTCGGAGTAGAAGGCCGCCTCCTGCGCGACGTCGCGGCGCAGCTTGCCCTGCGACAGCTTCACGAACAGCGCGGTGTCCTCCTCGAAGGTCAGGCAGTAGGTCGAGATGTGATCCGGCGCGAGGCCGATCGCCTCGTTCAGGTCCTCGCACCACTCCGCCACCGTCTGGCCGGGCAGCGCGAACATCAGGTCGAGGTTGACGCTGGCAAAGCCGGCGGCGCGCACCCGCTCGTACGCCTGGAGGGCCTGGTGCCGCGTGTGCCGGCGGCCGAGGGCCGTGAGCAGCGCGGGCTGCAGGCTCTGGACGCCCAGCGAGATGCGCGTCACGCCGATCTCCTTCAGCACCGCCAGCCGTTGCGGCGTCACCGACGCCGGGGCCAGCTCCACGGACCACTCCCGCGGCGCGGGCGCGCGGCGCCGCACCACCGCCCCCAGTTCGCCCAGGGCGCGCGGCGACAGCAGTCCAGGCGTCCCTCCGCCCCAGAACACCGTGTCCGCCGGCCGCGGCCAGGCGACGAGCTCCGCCTCCCGCGCCACCCCGTTCAGGAACCGCCGGACGCCTTCTGCTGTCGGCGTTGTCTGGTAGAATGCGCAGAAATCGCAGGTCGTGGCGCAGAATGGCACGTGCACATAGAGGCCGAGGGCCGCAGTGCGCCGAGCTTTTGCTTGCGCTGGAGCGAGTTCGAGCATTACAAGAGCCGCCACTGGTGCTGCCGGCGTGACCGCCGGTCATCCCTTTCCAAACCCAATGCACATGACACGTTTCCCCCAAGCGAGAAGAATCTTTCCGGCGCTCGCGCTGGTTGCCGGTTTGCTGCTGCTCGCGGGCTGCAACCTCACGATCACCAATCTCACGTCCGATGTGTTGCGGGAGAATCCCTCGCAGCTCTACACCCTGACCGTGCGCGTCAAACCCACCTCGCGCAGCCTCGACCGGTCCAGCCTGCAGGTCAGCGCGGTCATCGACGGCCAGAACCTGGCGATGCACAAGAGCGCCCTCGCGGGTGACGTCTACGAGGTCGACTATTCCCTGCCCCCGGGCCGCGACGACGCCGCCTACTACTTCCTGGCGCTCTACCGCTTCAACTCGAGCGAGCCCTCTCAGAACTACGAGGCCTATTCGCCCGTCTTCCACCTGAAGGTCCTCCGCCGCTACGTCGCCCCGCTCGAGGCCAACCGCGGCCCCGTGGGCGCCCGCGTGAGCATCGCCGGCCGCGGTTTCACCCCGCAGGACGTCGTCTACCTCGACGCCACCCCGGCCCGGACCGTCTACGAGTCGCCCAGCGCGCTCAGCTTCTTCGTCCCGCCGGTGACCCCCGACCGCACCTACAACCTCGCGATCAGCGGCGGCGGCGCCACCCTGTCCGCCGGCGCGTTCCGCGCCGACGCCATGGCGGTGTCCGTCAATCCCGCGTCGCTGACCATGCGGTCCGGCGACCAGACGAGCCTGGAGTTCACCCTGACCTCGCCCGCCCCGCAGGGCGGCCTGCTGCTCGACATCACCACCGACATCCCCGAGAGCGTGATCATGCCGGAGGTGGTGGTGCCGGAGGGCGCGAACAACGTGATCGTCACGGTCCAGGCGGCCAAACCCGGCGCCGGCGCGCTCTACCTGAAGGGCTTCGGCCCGGCCGAGGTTACGATCCCGGTTTCGGTGACGGCAAAGTAGGCGCTTCGCTCCCCTCTTCCACCGGCGCCCCACGGCGCCGGTTTTTTATTTCCCGCAAGGGTGCGGGTGTTGCGGTCATGGCGGCGCGACGCTGTCCCCCGGCAGCCGGTCCAGATCGAGCCGGAGCACCAGCGGCCGGTGATCGCTCGCCTCCCGCACCCCGGGCCCGTCGTAAATGAAGCCGCCGGCGGCGACCGCCGGCAGCAGGCCCGGCGAGGCCAGAAAATAGTCCAGCCGCAGGTAGCTGCCTTCGCGGCGGAGGATGAACGTCCAGCTGTCGCCGCGCGCATCCACCGCCGGCAGGATTGACGCCACCGTCAGGCCGGCCCGCGCCGAGAGCAGCCGGAGCGGCGGGCTGTCGGCCGCATCGTTGCAGTCGCCCACGATCAGGAACCGGGCCCGCCCCGGATCCGGAAACCGCTGCAAAATGCGGTCGCGGATCACCCGCGCCTCGCCGGCCCGGCGCCGCGCCGACCCGGGATCCTCGGGCCGGTCGGTGAGCCGGCTCTTCAAGTGCACCAGGAACAGCGTCAGCTCGCCCCGCGGAGTGGCGATCACCGCCTCCAGCAGGCCGCGCTTCACCTTCTCGCGGCCGCCGAGATAGGGAAACTCGAGGTCGGCATGGGTCACCACCCGCCGGAACGGAAGGCGCGACAGGACGGCGATGTGCCGATCGGCATCAGCCGCCTCGGCCTCGGCCGCGTGCGGATAGTCGATGCCCTCGGCGCGGAGATCGCGGCGCAGCTCCTCCAAATACGGGCCTGGACCCATTTCCTGCAGCGCGAGGATGTCGGCGTTCAGGGTGCCGATCACCGTGCGCAGGGCCGCCTTGGCCGCCTCGGGCTTGGGATAGGCCGGGAAATAGTGGTCCTCCACCCGCCGGCCCGCGACCACGTAGTTCTCGAGGTTGTAGGTGGCGATGGTGAGGCTCTCGGCCCGCGCCGCCGCGGCGAGGAGGACGAACAGCAGGATTCTTTTCACCACGGATCTCACGGATTTCACCAGTGGTTACCCCAAAGATCCAAGGCCGATCCGTGCCCATCCGTGGAATCCGTGGTGACGGTTCAGCCAGTCAGCGCTCGCTCGCGCTCCACCGTCGTGGGATGGGAATAGTAGAATCCGCTGTAGAGCGGATGGGGGGTGAGGTTGGAGAGGTTGGCTTGGGCCAGCTTGCGCAGCGCCATCACCATCGGCTCCGCCCCGACCGCTTCGCGCGCGAACGCGTCGGCCTGGTACTCGTGCCGGCGCGACAGGAGGTTGAGCAGGGGCGAGAACCAGAACGTCACCAGCCCGCTGAGCAGGCCGAAAAGCAGGAGCGTCGGCGCGAGGTCGCCGGCGGCGAAGCCGAAGGCGGCGTTGAACCAAGTGCGCCCCGCCAGCCACGCCAGAACCCCGAAGCCGGCCAACTGCAGGCCGGCCGAGAGCACGAGCATCCGCGGGACATGGCCGCGCTTGTAGTGGCCGATCTCATGGGCCAGCACCGCCTCGAGCTCCGGCGGCGCCAGGCGCGCCACCAGCGTGTCGTACAGCACGATCCGCCGGAAGCGGCCGAAGCCCGTGAAGAAGGCGTTCGAGTGCGCCGAGCGCCGGCTGCCGTCCATGACCTGGATGGCGTGGGCGCGGAAGCCGGTGCGGTCGGCGAGCGCGAGCAGGCGGTCGCGCAGGGCGTCGTCGGGCAGCGGGGCGAGCTTGTTGAACAGGGGCAGGATGAGCTTCGGGTAGAGCACCAGCATGACGAGCTGGAAGCCGAAGAGCAGGGCGAAGCCCCAGAGCCACCACGCGGCGCCGGCCCAGCGCACCAGCGCGAGCAGGGCCCACAGCAGCGGGAAGCCGATCGTCAGGAGCAGCGCCAGGCCCTTGAGGCGGTCGGTGACCCAAAGGCCGAGCGTGCTCTTGTTGAAACCGAACCGCTGCTCGAGCCGGAACTGGCCCCACCAGTCGAACGGCAGCGAGGGCACGCTCAGCACCACCCCCACCGCCAGCAGGAACAGGGCGCCGCTCCACGCGCCGCCCGGATGCCAGTCCCGGAACGGGGCGTAGAGCCAGGCCAGGAACCCGCTGAAGAGCACGGCCGCGAGCACGAGGGCGTCGTAGATTTCCTCGATCACGGCGAATCGGATTTTCGCCAGGGTGTAGGCGACCGCCTTCGCGCGGGTATCCGCGTCCATCACCCCCCCCGCCGCGGGCGCCGGGGCGCCGGCACAGCGCCGCACCTCGGCCGCGTTCAGGGCGTTCAGCGCCAGCTGGGCCGCGAGCCGGATGGCGAGCAGGACCGCCACGAGGGTCAGCAGCATGCGGGCACTCCATCGGCTTTCGCGCCCGGAGCGAAGCCAAAAGCGGGGGCGCCCCGGCCCGGCGACACGGACCTGATCCAGCCGGGGGAATCTGCGGGATTGAAAATCCCGCCGGGCGGGACCAACGTACCCGGCCGTGGAAGCCGAGACCAAGTCCGCCAAGCTCACCTTCGAGGCGGCACTGTCCAAACTCGAAACCATCGTCGAATCGATGGAATCCGGGCAGGTGCCGCTGGCCGAACTCCTGGCCAAGTTCGAGGAGGGCAACAAGTTGCTCAAAGTCTGCGAGGCCCGGCTCAAGGACGCCGAGGTGAAGATCGAGCAGCTGAAAAAGCAGAAGGACGGCGCGGCGTTCGCGCCCCTTGACCCGGAGCGCGGCGCATAGCGGCCCGGGCGGCCGCCACTGTCTATTTGTTGGATGAATCCTCCCCCTTCCGATCAACCGGCCGCGCCGCCCCCCGTGCCGCGGCTGCTGGACCAGATTCGCGGCCCGGCCGACGTCAAGGCGCTCCCCGTGGAGCAGCTGCCGCGGCTCGCGCAGGAAATCCGCGACGAGATCATTGCCGTGACCGCCAGGACCGGTGGCCACGTCGCCCCCAACCTCGGGGTGGTCGAGCTCACCCTGGCGCTGCACCGGGTGTTCGACTCGCCCCAGGACCAGTTCGTGTTCGACGTCTCCCACCAGGGCTACGTGCACAAGCTGCTGACCGGCCGCGGCGGCCCGGCCTTCCGCAAGCTCCGCCAGACCGGCGGGGTCAGCGGCTTCCTCGCCCGGGCGGAGAGCCCGCACGACGCCTTCGGCGCCGGGCACGCCGGCACCGCCCTGTCGGCCGCGCTCGGCATGGCCACGGCGCGCGACCTCCGCGGCTCCGGCGAGCACGTGGTGGCGATCTGCGGCGACGCGGCGTTCACCTGCGGCATCACGATGGAGGCGCTGAACAACGTCGTCGCCTGCACCAAGCGCCTGATCGTCATCCTCAACGACAACGAGTGGTCGATCGCCCGCAACGTCGGCGCGATGGCGAAGTACCTCACCCGCCTCAGCACCAGCACCACCTACAACAAGATCCACCACGACCTGCAGAAGTTCTTCCTCGGCCTGCCGCACGGCACCGAGATGCACCACCTCTGGGTCAAGTGGAAGCGCGAGACCAAGGACTTCTTCGTCGAGTCGAGCCTGTTCGAGAAATACGGCCTGCGCTACATCGGCCCGATCGACGGCCACAACCTTGCCGACCTGGTCAAGAACCTCGAGTTCGCCAAGCACAGCGACGTGCCCATCCTGCTCCACGTCCTGACCAAGAAGGGCCAGGGCCTGCCGGCCGCGATGCAGCATCCGGAGAAATTCCACGGCTCCGGCGCCTACGACCCGGTCACGGGCGAGAGCCGCAAGCCGGCCCCCGGCACGCCGCCCAACTACCAGGACGTCTTCGGCCAGGCGCTGGTGCGCTGCGCCAAGGCCGACCCGCGCGTGGTCGGCATCACCGCCGCCATGCCCAGCGGCACCGGCCTCTCCGCCCTCGCCGCCGAGTGCCCGAAGCAATTCTTCGACATCGGCATCGCCGAGGAGCACGCGGCGCTGTTCGCCGCCGGCCTCGCCACCAAGGGCTTCCGGCCGGTGGTGGCGGTCTACTCGACCTTCCTCCAGCGCGCCTACGACCAGATCATCCACGACGTGTGCCTGCAGAACCTGCCGGTCCTGTTCTGCCTCGACCGCGCCGGGCTCTCGCCCAACGACGGGGCCACCCACCACGGGCTCTTCGACCTGGCCTACGCCCGCTGCGTGCCCAACGCCGTGCTGATGCAGCCGAAGGACGAGGACGAGCTGGTGGACATGCTGCACACCGGCCTGCGCCTCGACGCCCCCGCGTTCCTCCGCTACCCGCGCGGCGCCGCCGTCGGCGTGCCGCTCAAGCCGCAGCCGGCCCTCCTCCCGGTCGGCCAGGCGGAACTGCTCCGCCAGGGCGCCAACGTCATGATCTGGGCGCTGGGGCCGATGGTGGCCGACGCCCTGCGCATCGCGGACAAGCTCGCCGCGGAAGAGGGCCTGTCCTGCGGGGTGGTCAACGCCCGGTTCGTCAAGCCGCTCGACCGTGCGCTGCTCCTCAGCCACGCCGCCTGCATTCCGCTGCTCGTCACGATGGAGGACCACGTGCTGACCGGCGGCTTCGGCAGCGCCGTGCTGGAGGCGCTGCAGGAGGCGGACTGCCCCGTGCCGATCGAACGCATCGGCTGGCCGGACCGGTTCGTCGAGCACGGGAGCAGCGTCGAGACGCTGCGCGCCGCCCACGGGCTGTCCTTCGACGCCATGTACCAGCGGATCAAGGAGCGCTGCCGCAGCCGCAGCGCCGAGACGGTCGAGGTCGACGCGTGACGGCTCGGGTCGGGAGGCCGGATTTGACCTGCTGCGGCGCCGCCGTAACTTTCGGACTGCGTGACGCCCACCAAGCATTCGACTTTCCCCGTCGCCACGGACGAAGGTCCGATGGAGGTGCATCTGTTCGCGCCGGCGCGTGCCGGGCGTCACCTCCGGCAGGGCGTGCTGCTCTTCCAGGAGGCGTTCGGGGTCAACGGTCACATCCGGCGCGTGGGCGAGCGCCTGGCCGAAGCGGGGTACACGGTGGCCGCGCCCGAGCTGTTCCACCGCGCCGGCGCCGGCCTGGAGTTTGGCTATGGCGAATTCGACAAGGTGCGCCCCATGATGGCCCCGCTCACCAACGCGCGGGTGTTGATGGACGCGCGGGCGGGCTACGAGGCGCTGGCGGCGCAGCCCGGGGTCGACCCGCGGCAGATCGCCGCCCTCGGATTCTGCCTGGGCGGGTTCGCCGCCGCGCTCACCGCCTGCCATCTGCGCGTGGCCACCGCCGTCTCCTTCTATGGCGGCGGGATCGCCCGTGCCCGGCCGGGCTTCGGCCTCGCGCCGCTGCTCGGGGATTTCGGGGGCCTGGCCTGCCCCACCCTGTTCATTTTCGGGGATCAGGACCAGGGCATCCCGGCCGCGGACATCGAGGCGATCCGGTCGCGGCTCCTGGCGCTGGGCAAGCCGCACGAGATCGCGGTCTACCCCGGGGCCGGGCACGGGTTCTTCTGCGACGAGCGCCCGTCGTACCATCCCGCGGCCGCGGAGCAGGCCTGGAACAAGACGCTGCTCTGGCTGGAGTCGTTTTTGGCCCTGCCGCTGGCGCCATGAGGTGAAGCGGCCGGGCCGCCGGCGGCGGCAACTGCGGCGTTGCCTCGCGGCCCGCGTTTCCGCAAAGTCGCCGGTTTAATCCATGACCGACGCCAGCCCAGCACCGGCCCCCGCGCCCAGCGATTTCGTCCGCGACATCGTCGCCGGGCACGTCGCCGGGAAGCGCTACTCCCAGATCGTGACCCGCTTCCCGCCGGAGCCCAACGGCTACCTGCACATCGGTCACGCCAAGTCGATCTGCCTCAACTTTGGCATCGCCCGCGAGAACGGCGGCCGGTGCAACCTGCGCTTCGACGACACCAACCCGACGAAGGAGGACGTCGAGTACGTCGAGTCGATCCGCGCCGACGTCCAGTGGCTGATTGCCGGCTGGGCCGACCGCTGCCTGGGGCTCAAGCCCAAGGGCGCCACGCCGGCGCCGGCGGAGGTCGCCGGCAAGCCCGACTTCTACCTCGGTCCCGCAACGGGCGGCGCCGCGGCGGAGCCGTTCTTCGCCAGCGACTATTTCGACCAGCTCTACGAGTTCGCCGTCCGCCTCATCCGCAAGGGCAAGGCCTATGTCTGCGACCTGAGCGCCGAGGCCATCGAGGCCTACCGCGGATCGCCCGACAAGCCGGGGCGCGACAGCCCCGACCGCGACCGCTCGGTCGCGGAGAACCTCGACCTCTTCCATCGGATGAAGGCCGGCATGTTCCCCGACGGGGCGCGCACGCTCCGGGCCCGGATCGACATGGCCTCGCCCAACATCTGGCTGCGCGACCCGGTGCTCTACCGCATCCGCCACGCCGAGCACCACCACACCGGCAACATCTGGTGCCTCTACCCGATGTACGATTTCGCGCACTGCCTCAGCGACTACCTCGAGGGCGTCACCCACAGCATCTGCACGCTCGAGTTCGAGGTCCACCGGCCGCTCTACGACTGGATCCTGGAAAACCTCGACCTGCCCCGGCCGCTGCCCCACCAGTACGAGTTCGCGCGGCTCAACGTCACCTACACCGTGATGAGCAAGCGCAAGCTGCTCCAGCTGGTGGAGGAGGAGCGCGTGGCGGGCTGGGACGATCCGCGCATGCCCACCATCTGCGGCCTGCGCCGGCGCGGCGTGCCCGCCGGCGCCCTGCGCCAGTTCGTGATCGGCGTGGGCGTGACCAAGTTCAACAGCCTGACCGACGTCGCCGTGCTCGAGCACGCCATCCGCGACGAGCTCAACCGCTTGGCGCTGCGCCGGCTGGCCGTGCTCCGGCCGCTGAAGCTCGTCCTGACCAACCTCCCCGCCGGGCAGGCGATCGAGTTCGAGGCGCCCAACCACCCCGAGGACGGGGCCGCCGGCACGCGGCGCGTTGCGTTCACCCGCGAGGTGTACATCGAGGCCGATGATTTCATGGAAAACCCGCCGCCCAAGTATTTCCGGCTGCGGCCCGGCGGCGAGGTGCGGCTGAAGTACGCCTGCATCGTGCGCTGCGACGAGGTGGTGAAGGACGCCGGCGGCCGGGTCGTCGAACTGCGCGGCACGGCCGACCTCGACACCCGCACCGGCGGCCCGAACGCCGCCAAGAAGGTCAAGGGCACCATCCACTGGGTGAGCTTGCCACAGGCCGTCGACGCCGAGGTGCGGTTGTACGACCGGCTGTTCACGGTGCCGGAGCCCGATGCCGACGGCGATTTCAAGGCGCATCTCAATCCCCACTCCCTCGAAGTCGTCACCGCCAAGCTCGAGCCGGCGCTGCAGACGGCGCGCCCCGATGAGCGCTACCAGTTCGAGCGGCTGGGCTACTTCGCGCTCGACCCGGCCACCGGCCCGAAGCGCCAGATCTTCAACCGCACCATCACGCTCAAGGACACCTGGGCCAGGGAAGCGCCAGCCAGGAAGCGCTGAGGCGCCGTCCGCCGGCCATCGCGCCATGAATCCCCACCGCATCGGCATCATCGGGGGCACCGGCCTCTACCAGCTCGACGGTTTCGCCGCCCGCAAATGGGTCCGCGTAACCACGCCCTTCGGCGCGCCCTCGGACGCGCTGCTCACCGGCACCCTCGCCGGCCGCGAAATCGTGTTCCTGCCGCGCCATGGCCGCGGCCACCGCATCCTGCCGAGTGAGCTCAACCACCGGGCGAACCTCTGGGCGCTGAAGAAACTCGGCGTGGACTGGATCCTGAGCGTCAGCGCCGTCGGCTCGCTCCAGGCGCGCTACCGGCCGGGCGACGTCGTGGTGATCGACCAGTTCCTCGACCGGACGAAGAGATCGCTCGAGCACACTTTCTTCGGCCGGGGCGTCGTGGCGCACATCGCCTTCGCCGAGCCGATCTGCGCGGAGCTGCGCCGCCTCCTGCTGGCGGCCGCGCGGGCGGAGCGCGCCCGGGTGCACGACGGCGGCACCTATGTGTGCATGGAGGGGCCGGCGTTCAGCACGCGGGCCGAGTCGCTCGCCAACCACGGTGCGGGCTACGACGTCGTGGGCATGACCAACCTCGGCGAGGCCAAGTGCGCCCGCGAGGCGGAGATCGCCTACGCCACACTCGCAATGATCACCGACTTCGACAGTTGGAAGACCGACGAGGAGCACGTGACCGTCGAAATGGTCGGCGCCTGCCTGCAGCGCAACGCGGCGCTGGCGCAGCGGATCATCGCGCGGGTCATCCCGCGGATTCCGGCCGCGCCGGGCTGCTCCTGCCACCGCGCGCTCGAGCATGCGATCATGACTGGCCGCAAGCTCTGGCCGTCAGCCACGCGGCGCGCCCTCGCGCCGCTGGTCGCGAAATACAATTGAGAACGCGGACGGCCGGAGGCTCGGCCCGTGCGCCGGCTATTTCGCCACCGGCCCCAGCGGCAGCACGACGCGGCCGTAGACCTCGTTGAGCACCTGGGCCAGGCCGGTGTACATCGCGGACAGGCCGCAGACGATGCCCTCGTACCCGGCGAGCTGGGTCAGCCCGGTGCTGCCGACATACTTGGCGTAGGCCAGCAGGAAGAACAGGATGGTCAGCGTGCCGAAGACGAACTGCAGCGCGCGGCTCAGCCGCAGCGTGCCGACGAACATCACGGCGGTGAAGAGGCCCCACACCGCCAGGTAGGCGGCCAGCGCGGTGGCGCTGGTGGGCGCAGCCAGCGACTTCGGGGTCCAGATCAGCACCACGGCCGACAGCCAGAACAGGCCGTACGAGGTGAAGGCCGTCGTCCCAAAGGTGTTGTTTTTCTTCCACTCCATGATGCCGGCGATGACCTGGGCGATGCCGCCGTAGCAGATGCCCATGCCCATGATCATCGTGCCGAGCTCGATGAGGCCGGCGTTGTGCAGGTTCAACAGGACGGTCGTCGTGCCAAAGCCCAGGAGCCCGAGGGGCGCCGGGTTGGCGGTGGTGTCTTTGTTCTGGATCAGGGTAACGTCTGCCATGTTTCGACGGGGTTGGGGGTGAGTGCGACGCGACGGGGGTGACGCGCCGCAAGGGGGTCGGCGCGCCCTGTCGTGCCCGCACAAAGGGTGGAGAAATCCCCGCCGGTCAAGCGCTTCGGCGCGGATTCCCGCCAAATTTTGTGAAAAAAGCCGCCCCCGGTCGCGGCTTGCCTTGGCGGGAAAACATCTGGTTCACTGCGCCCCTTGTGAAGCAAACTCTCGTCACCCTGGACCTGGAGGGCGTCCTCACCCCCGAGATCTGGATCGCCGTCGCGGAGCGCACCGGGCTGCCGGAACTGCGCCGGACCACGCGGGACGAGCCGGACTACGACAAGCTGATGCGCGGCCGGCTCGCGATCCTCGACCGCCACGGCATCACCCTGTCGCGGATCCAGGACGTGATCGGGGGCCTCGCGCCGCTGCCGGGGGCGCTGGAGTTCCTGAACGCCCTGCGCGCCGCGGTGCCGGTGCTCATCGTGTCCGACACCTTCGAGCAGTTCGCCCAGCCGCTGCTGCGCCAGCTCGGCGGGCCGGTGCTGCTCTGCCACCGCCTGGTGGTGGAGCACGACCGCATCACCGGGTACCAGCTCCGGCTGGCCGACCAGAAACGCGCGGCGGTGCGGGCGATGCAGTCGCTCAACTACCGGGTGATCGCGGTGGGCGATTCCTTCAACGACACGACGATGCTGGCGCAGGCCGACCACGGCCTGCTCTTCCACGCCCCCGCCAACGTGGTGGCGCAATTCCCGCAGTTCCCCTCCGAGCCGGACTACCCCGCCCTGCTCGCGGCGATCCTGGACCGGCGCTAGCCCGCAGAAACCTCCCAGAGCGGCCGCCCCCTTTGCGCTCCGCAGCCAAAACGCGCCCTTTGAATTCGTAGCCCAAGCCGTGAGGCTTGGGACCGATATCGAGTCCAAACGCGCACGCGTTTGCCTACCGCGACGGAGAACCGAGCACCAGACTCCAGCGGATTCAGCCTTCGCCCGGCAGCCGCCCGATGGCCGCCTGCAGTTCCGCCACGATCGCCGGGATGGCGGCCTCGAGTTCCGCGAGGAGCGCGGGCAGGCGTTCCCCGCCCGAACCCTGGCTGGCGATGGCTTCGATGTCGGCGTTGACATTCGACAGCGGCGCGTTGCCCGCGTAGTTGAGCGAGGTCTTCAGGCGGTGGCTGACCTCGGCGAGTTCCTTCCAGCGGGCCGCCGCCTGCAGGCCGCGCATCTTCGGGATCTCGGTCTGCAATTCCTTGACCAGCACGTTCAGCATGTCGCGCTCCAGCGCCCGGTCGCCCTCCGTCATCTGCTCGAGGTACGTGAGATTGATGTGCTGGAATTCGGCGCTCATGAGCGGTGGGGGCTGGATCGGGTCGGAAATTTGAAGACGTTTGGCCCGGCGTCAATCAGCCTCCGGCCGCCAGAAACCGCTCGAGGCGCCGCAGGACCCGCTCCCGGCCGAGGACGCGGAACAGGCCGGTGAGGTTCGGCCCCACCCCGGTGCCCGAGACGGCGAGGCGCGCCGGCCCCTGGTAATCGCCAAAGCCGAGACCCTTTTCGGCGGCCAGGCGCTTGATCGCCTCCTCGATCGCCGCGTCGGAGGAGAAATCGGCGCCGGCCAGCGCCGTCGCGAGCTCGCGCAGCCGCGCTCGGGGGTCGCCCCTGGCCAGGACCTTCTCGCGGACCTTGGGGTCGACCGGGAATTCCTCCGTGAAGAAACAGGCCGTGTACGCGGGCACCTCCTCGATCGACTTGAGCTTCGGCTGAGCCAGCGCCATGACCGCGTGGAAATAGTCCGGGGCCGCCTGCAGCGCCGCGTCCGCCCCCTGGCGCTGCAGATAGGCGCGCGCCCGCGCCGCGAACTGGTCGGCGGGCAGCTCGAGCAGGTAGAGCATGTTCATGTGCGCGAGCTTCTTCTCGTCGAAGCGGGCGTTGCTCTGGTGGACCTCGGGCAGGTCGAACAGGCGGATCACCTCGGCCAGCGTCAGCTTCTCGCGGTCGCCCTTCGGGTTCCAGCCCAGCAGGCAGAGGAAGTTGACCAGCGCCTCGGGCAGGAAGCCGCGCCGCTGGTATTCCTCGATCAGGGCGCCCTGGTCGCGCTTCGACATCTTGCCGGGGCCGTTCTGCTTCAGGATGAGCGGAATGTGGGCGTACACCGGCCGGGGCGCGC
>DATJUU010000164.1:0-9964 GCA_035502155.1 Opitutaceae bacterium | reverse complement strand
GGCTGGCTGGCGCTCAACGTCGAGCCGCACGACGTGCCGTGCGACCTGCCGCCGGCCTTCTACGCGGCGCTGCCGGCGATGCTCAAGAGCTACCAGAACATCTACGACGCCGACCGCGACCGGAATTATTTCCTCCAAATGTACCTCGGCGACTGCCGCGCGCTGGAATACCTCAAGACCCGGCCTGACTGGGACGGGAAGACGATCGTGGTCATGGGCACGAGCATGGGCGGCCAGCAGAGCCTGTGCGTCGCCGGGCTCGATCCGCAGGTCACGGGGCTGGTCGTCGACGTGCCGGCAGGGTGCGACGCGGACGGGGCGCTGCACGGACGCTGGGCCAGCTACCCGAACTGGGACGTGAAGAATCCCCAGGTCGCGGAGACCGCGCGTTATTTTGACGCGGTCAACTTCGCGCCGCGCATCAAGGCGCGGTGCATGGTCGCGATGGGGTTCGTGGACGAGATCGCCGCCCCCGCGGGCATCTGGTCCGCCTTCAACCTGATTCCCGGCCCGAAGGAGGCCGTGCCGATGGTTGACTCGCCGCACAATAATCTCGCCACCCCCGCCCAGCAGCGCCCGTACACCGAGCGGTCGGCGGCCTGGCTGGCCGCGCTGGCCCGCGGCGACGCGCCCCCGCCGCCGTGAGCGCCGCGCGATGGCGCCGGGTGGAATCCCGGGCCCGCCTGCAGTTGTAGGGGCGCAACTTTATTGCGCCCGTGGGCCGTTGGCTGTACCCGTCACGGCGCCGGGTGCGCCTTGAAGAAGGCGACGATCAGCGCCGTGGCCTCCGGCGGAAACCGGTGGGTGCCGGGGTGGATGTAGGTCATCACCGGCGCGCCGATCTTCGAATCGTAGAGCGTGAGGCCCGGCCCCGCCGGCCGGCCCTCGCCGCATTCGTTGCCGCGGCGCAACGCCTCGATCATGCGCTGCTGCCAGGCAAACCGCACCAGTTCGTCGTGCTCGCCCGCAATCTGGATGACCGGCGCGGGCCGCAGCGGCCCGTAGTCGCGGCCCGCGATCGCCGCGGATGGTCCGAACGCGGCGAAGACGTCGCGTCGCTTCGCCCACAACAGGTAGGTGAATCCGCCGCCGTTGGAGTGCCCCATGGCGTAGATGCGCCGGTCGTCCACCCGAAACTCCGCGCGCAGGGTATGGAGCATGGCGTCGAAGAAGTGCAGGTCGCGGTCGCCGTCGTCGCCCGGGCCCGCCTGCCAGCCGGGCTCGCGCCCGGTGCGGTCCGTCAGGCGCCCGGCCGTGGGCAGGCCCTGCGGGTAGACAACGATCGCCTCGGGCCAGAGCGTGTGGACCGGGTAGCTGGCGGACGCCTGCTGCATGGAGCCGCCGTGGCCGTGGAACACAAAGACAACCGGCACCGGTCGGCGGGTGGCGTCGGCCGGCACGTGCAGCAGCGCCTCGCGGGGCACCCCGTCGACGGTCCATTCGCGCGGCGCCAAGTCGCCCGCCGCCCGAGCGACAGGCGGGGAAATCAGGAAGACCAGTCCCAAGAGCAGCGGAAAGCAGCGATTCATATGCGCGGGAGTCTAGACGAACGTTGCCCAGCATCGGTTGCAGCCGGACCCGTCAACCGGGAGACGCTATCCTGCGGGTGCGGCCGGCGGCGGCTCATCCGGCCGGTGTGTCCGCAGTGAGCCGGGACGGTTTTTCGCAACCTCAATCGCAGTGGAAAACTTCCTTCATCTCCGCCCACCATTCGCCGCGGGCGCGGCGGCGGAGCGGCCGTTGGCAGGGCTCGCACAGCGCCCACCAACGCCGGGTCGTCGGATCGGCCGCCATCTTTCGCATGTCGGCGCGGAAATCGCGGCCGGTGTATTCGAAGTAGCTGAACAGGTAGGGCCGCCCGTCGTCGAGCCGCCGCAGGTAGATCGAATAGCTCCGGATGTGACACTTCCGGATCATCCGAAGCACGCCGGGCCAGACCGCGGCGTGCAGTTGGGTATAGGTTTTGAGCTTGGCGGGGCGGAGCCCGATGACGGAACCGTAACGGGTCATGGCAGGGTCGGTTTGCCGGCGAATCGAACGATCGCCGGGACACGATCCGGGAGCATCGCGGCGTCCGGCGCGCTGCGCAATTCGGTTCGCTCATGCCGGCCCAGGCCGGGAAATCGCGTGCGGTCCTTGCCGGTGCCCGGAGGGGAGAAAGCGCGCCGGCCGGAGCCAAACCCGCCTCCGCCCACTCTATTTTGCGCAGGGGCGTCGGCGGGCATTTGGGTGCGCGCGGGTCTTTCCCCGGCTCGGCGGCGGGTGTTGAAATCGGGGTTGCAGGAAGGAGGTCCAGCTCCGCGTGTCCGATGAAGCGAATGTAAAAAGCCAGCCGCTAGTGGCGGATTTGTTGATGGTTGCGAGGCGTTGAACACGATTTGCGCGAAGAAAACCGGACGCCAACTCAATCATGGCCGCGCCCCTCCGCAGAAAATCATTCCTGATCTACGCCCTCGTCTTCAGCCTGCTGGCGGCCGTGGGTGCGATCGTCGCGCGCGAATGGCTGCGGAAGGAAATCCGGTTGGACCAGCTGTTTGACGACGCCATCGTCAGTCTCGCGATCATCGGCTGCATCCTGCTGGTGCTGGCCGGGTACGTCTGGGATCGGGCGTTGCACTCGCGCCTGAAGGCGCTGATGCAGGAGGCGCGTTCCCGCGAGGAGGAACGCGAACCCGGCGCGGCCGAGGCGGAGACCGATGAGGTGATCAGCCTGGCGCGCCGGATCGAGCGCATGGCGCAGTCGCTGCAGCGGGTGGAGGCCAGCTACCGCGGCATCGTGGAGGACCTGACCGACCTTATCTGTCGTTACCGCCCCGACGGGCGGCTGACGTTCGTCAACAGCGCCTACGCGCGCTTTTTCGGCCAGGACCGCGGCGAGCTGGTGGGCCAGATGTTCCCGCCGCGGGTGCTCGACCTGCCGCCGCGCGGCCGGGACAACATCCTGCCGGAGGTGGCCAGTTTCGAGCAGGAGCTGGTTAACGCCAAGGGCTGGCGGCGGTGGATCGCGTGGACCAACCGCGCGATCGCCGACGCGGACGGCGAGGTGGTCGAGTACCAGGCCGTCGGCCACGACATCACGGCGCGCCGCGAGGCCGAGGACGCGCTGCGCCGCGCGAAGGACGCGGCGGAGGCGGCGGACCGCGCCAAGAGCGAGTTTCTGACCATCATCAGCCACGAGATCCAGACCCCGATCAACGGGGTGATGGGTTTTTGCCGGCTCCTCCAGGAGACGGCGCTGTCCCGCGAGCAGAAGGAATACGTCGACACCATCCGCTCGTGCGGCAACGCGCTGGAGGCGCTGGTCAGCGACATCCTGGATCTCTCGCAGATCGAGGCGGGCCGGCTCAGCCTGCAGCCGGCGCCGTTCGGGCTGCACAAGTGCTTTGAGGAGGTCGTCGCGCTGTTCGCGCCGCAGGCGCGCGCCGCCGACCTCGGGCTCGAGCTGCACGTTGCGCCCGACGTGCCGGCGATCGTCACCGGCGACGAGCAGCGCCTGCGCCAGGTGCTCAACAATCTCGTCGGCAACGCCCTCAAGTTCACCAGCCGCGGGGGCGTGAGCCTGCGCGTGACCGGCGTCAAGGGCGAGGCGGCGGCCGGCGGCGGGCGGCGCGCGGTCACCCTCAAGGTCGCGGTGCGCGACACCGGCATCGGCATCGACGCCGACAAGCTGCTGACGCTCTTCCGGCCGTTCGGGCAGATCGACACCTCGCCGCGTCGCAAGCACGGCGGCGCGGGGCTCGGCCTCGCGATCTCGAAGCGGCTGTGCGAGATGATGGGCGGCACGATCGAGGTCGAGAGTTTCCCCGGCACGGGCTCGACCTTCACGTTCACCGTGCGGATGGAGTACGACGCCGGCGATTCGACGGCGCCGATGGTGCCCGCCGCGCTGGCTCCCCGGCCGGCGCCGGCGACGTAGCGCCCCGGCGGCCGCCGGTTCAGATGAGATAATCCGAGTCGGCCGGACGCGCCTTCTCGTCCGGCGGCAGCAGCATGCCGGCGGCCACGGTGGCGTTGGTGCCCGGGTCGATCAGGATGAGCGAGCCGGTGAGGCGGTTCCGGGTGTAGCCGTCGTAGAACAGCGGCCGGGCCGTCTGGAGCCGGACTTCGCCGAGATCGTTCAGCCCCAGCTGGGGCGGCGCGGGCTGCGCCTCGAGCGTGGTGACGTCGATCCGGTGCCGGATCCCGGCGACCACGGTCTGCACGGTGCGCGCCGTGTGCTTGAGGAGGAGTTTGCGGCCCGGTTGCAGCGGGCGCGGATGCATCCAGCAGAGCTTGGCTTTCAGGTCGGTGCCGGCGCCGGGCCGGTCCTCGAGCCCGGTGATCATGTCGCCCCGGCTCACGTCGACGTCGTGCTCCAGCACCAGGGTGACGGACTGGGGGCAGAACGCCTCCTCCACCGCCTCCGCGCCCAGCCGGATCTCCTTCACGGTGGTGCAGGTGCCGCCGGGCAGCACGGTCACCGCCTGGCCGACGCGGACGATCCCGCCGGCGATCTGGCCGCTGCAGCCGCGGAAGTCGTGCCAGCGCGGATCCGTGGGCTGGTGGGGCCGGTTGATCCACTGCACGGGCAGGCGGAAGCCCTCGAGGTTCCAGTCGCTCGCGATGTGCACGGTCTCCAGGTGGCGGAGCAGCGTCGGCCCGCGGTACCAGGGGGCGTGTGCGGACGGCTCGACGACGTTGTCGCCGTGCAGCGCGCTGATGGGAATGAAGGTCACGTCCTTGATGTCGAGCCGCGGCAGGAACTCCTCGAACTGGTCGCGGATCTCCTCGAACCGCCGCCCGCTCCAGGCGACCAGGTCCATCTTGTTCACCGCCACGACGAGGTGCGGGATGCGCAGGAGCGACGCGATGCAGGTGTGGCGGCGGCTCTGCTCGACGGCGCCGGCGCGCGCGTCCACCAGCACGACCGAGAGGTTGGCGCTCGAGGCGCCGGTGATCATGTTGCGGGTGTACTGGACGTGGCCGGGGGTGTCCGCGATGATGAACTGGCGCCGCGGCGTGGCGAAGCTGCGGTAGGCGACGTCAATCGTGATGCCCTGCTCGCGCTCGGCGCGCAGGCCGTCGGTGAGGTTGGCGAGGTTGATCTGGCCGCCGCCGGTGAGGTCGGCCGAGCGCCGCAGGGCGTCGACCTGGTCCTCGAGCAGCGATTTCGAATCGTAGAGTAGCCGGCCGATGAGGGTGGACTTGCCGTCATCCACGCTGCCGCAGGTGTTGAAGCGGAGGATGTCGACGGGATGGGCGGGGGTGGCGATCATGGGGGCGGCTCAGAAGTAACCGACCTTCTTGCGGTCCTCCATGGCGGCCTCGGACACCCGGTCGTCGGCGCGCGAGCCGCGCTCGGTGACCCGCGCGGCGGCGATCTCGGCGATGATGTCGGCGACGGTGGCGGCGGGCGACTCGATGCAGCCGGTGCTGATGATGTCGCCGATCGTGCGCACGCGGACGCTGAGCTCGCGGACCTCCTCGCGCGGCTGCGGGGGCGCGAGGCGGTTGACGGGCAGCCACTGGCCCTGGCGGCGCACGACTTGGCGGCGGTGGCTGAAGTAGATGGTGGGCACCGCCAGCGCCTCGCGCCGGATGTACTCCCAGACGTCGCGCTCGGTCCAGTTGCTGAGGGGAAAGACGCGCATGTTTTCGCCCGGATGCAGGCGGGCGTTGTAGAGATTCCAGACCTCCGGCCGCTGCTCCTTCGGGTCCCACTGGCCGAACCGGTCGCGAAAGCTGAAGAACCGCTCCTTGGCGCGCGCCTTCTCCTCGTCGCGCCGCGCGCCGCCGATGCAGCAGTCGAACCGGAACTCCTCGATCGCGGACAGCAGGGTGGGAATCTGGAGGCGGTTGCGGCTGATCTCACCGGGCGCGGGCGTGGCCAGGCCGCGGGCGATCGCGTCGTCCACCGTCCGGACGATGAGGCGGGCGCCCAGTTCCCGGGCGCGGCGGTCGCGGAATTCGTTCAGCTCGGGAAAGTGGTGCCCGGTGTCGATGTTGAGCAGCGGCAGCGGCAGGGCCGAGGGGCGGAAGGCCTTCTCGGCGAGGCGCAGCAGGCAGATCGAATCCTTGCCGCCGGAGAAGAGCAGGGCGGGGCGCTCGAATTCGCCGGCGACCTCGCGCAGCACATGGATGGCCTCGGTTTCGAGGTGCTGGAGGTGGTCGAGATGGTAGGTGCGCATCGATCGGGCAGGCGGAATCCGCGCGGCCGCTTCGGGTGGCGGTGGCGGATCAGGAGGCGACCGCCTGCCGGCCCCACGCCGCATGCAGACCGCACTCGCGCTTTTCGTCGCCCTTGGCCGGGTCGAAATAATCCCACTCGTTGGGCAGGTCGTGGGCGCGCAGGTAGTTCTCCATCTCGGCATCGCTCCAGTGCAGGACGGGATTCACCTTGAGCGCGCCGGTGCCGGGATCGAGGGCCACGACGTCGAGGGCGGCGCGGCCGGGGTTCTGCGTGCGGCGCAGCGCGGTGATCCAGACCGCGGGCGCGAGCTCGCGCATGGCCCGCTGGAAGGGCTCCAGCTTCATCGCCAGGCTGAACCGCTGCAGCGCCTCCTCGTCGGAGGTGTCGGGCACCGGCCCGTGGAGGGCGTCGCGGTGGGCGGCGGTGAGGCGCGGCACGTAGGTCCGGAGGTTGAGCCGGAGGCGGGCGGTGAGGTCGGCCGCGTGCCGGTAGGTGGCCGGGCGGTTGTAGCCGTGGTCGACCCAGAGCACGGGAATGTCCGGCCAGGCCTGCACGCACAGGTGGAGCATGACCGCGGAATGGGGGCGGAAGTTGGTCGAGACGATGGTGCGGCCATTGCCCTGGGCCACGGCCCAGCGGGTGATTTCCGGCGGGGACTGGAAGCGCAGCTCGGCGTTCCAGCGGACGATTTGTTCGGGGGTCATGATGCGGCGGCGGCCGTGGTGGTGGTGGTGACAGCGGACTCCTCCGGCCAGAGCACGCGCGCGGCGAAGTCGCCAAACCGCTCGCCGGGCCGGCGTTCGTCGCGCCAGCGGCGGAGCACCGGGCGGAGCACGGGAATGATTTCCTCGGCCTTCACGCTGGGCCGGTATTCGCGGTTGAGGCGCGTGCCGGGCAGATTGCCGCCGAGGTAGAGGTTGTATTTGCCGGGCGCGCGGCCCACGAGGGCGATTTCGGCCATGAAGGGCCGGGCGCAGCCGTTCGGGCAGCCGGTCATGCGCACCGTGATCTCCTCGTCGCCGAGGCCGAGTTCGGCGAACAGCGCCTCCAACCGGTCCAGCAGTCCCGGCAGGGCCCGCTCGGACTCCGCCAGCGCGAGGCCGCAGGTCGGCAGCGCCGGACAGGCCAGCGCAGCCCGGCGGACGGCCGCGGCCTGATTCTCCACCGGCACCCCGTGGTCGGCGAGAATCCGCGTGACGGCCTCCCGGTCCGATTCCGCCACGCCGGAGAGGAGGAGATTCTGGTTCGGGGTGAGGCGAACTTCCGGTTTGAATTCGGCGATGATCTGCCGCAGCGCGCTCTTGAAGCGGCGCGTTTCCGAGTCGCGGATGCGGCCCGCCTCCACGTAGAGGCCCAGGAACCAGCGGCCGTCGTGCTGCCGGTGCCAGCCGTAGAGGTCGCCCTGGCGGGCGAAGGCGAACGGGCGCGGCGCCTCCAGGGTGAAGCCGGCGCGCGCCTCGACCTCGGCGCGAAACCAGTCGGGCCCGCGCTCGGCGAGCACGTATTTCAGGCGGGCGTGCTTGCGATTGGCACGGTCGCCGTAATCGCGGAAGGTCATGAGCACGGCCTTGGCCGCATCGACCACCCGCGCCGCCGGCAGGAAGCCGATCACGTCGGCCACGCGCGGGTAGGTTTCCGCGTTGCCGTGGCTCATGCCCTGGCCGCCGCCCGCGAGGAGGTTGTAACCGAGGAGCGCGGCGGGATCCGCCGGATCGGGCACGGCGACGAAGCCGAGGCAATTGGTGAAGACGTCGATGTCGTTGAGCGGGGGGATGGCGAAGGCGACCTTGAACTTGCGCGGGAGGTAGAGCGGGCCGTAGAGCGGATCCGGCTCCGCCCCGCGCGGCCCGGATCCGAGATCCAGCGCCTTCCCCTCGACCCAGATCTCATGGTAGGCGCGCGTCGCGGGCAGAAGGGCGGCGGAGACGCGGCGGGCGTCCTCCAGCACGCGCTCGGCGAGCGGCCCGACGGCGGGGGTCGGCGGCGCCATGACGTTGCGGCAGACGTCGCCGCACGCGGCCATGGTCGTGGCCAGCGCGTCGTGGATGCCCTTCATCAACGGTCCGAGGCCGCGCTTGACGACTCCGTGGAACTGAAAGGACTGCCGGGTTGTGATGCGGAGGGTGTCGTTGCCGTAGCGCTGGGAAAGCGCGTCGAACGCCAGATATTGGGCGGGGGGGACGAAGCCTCCGGGGATTTTGGCCCGCACCATCAGGATGTACTGCTTGCCCGTCTTGCGCTTGTCGCGGTCGTCCTGCTGGTAGATGCCGTGGAACTTCAGGAATTGATAGTCGTCCTCCGAAAAGCGGTCCACGTCCTGCTTGGCCAGAGTAGCGCCGATCGTCCCGCCCAAAGTCGGGTCGCTCTGCTTAAGCAGTTCAACATTAGATAATACCGTGTTATCGGTAATATTCATTAGTTACTTTATGTCCTAACTAATGAATACCTTTGACAGCTGTCAATACCCGGACCAAGAAACAAGGCGGATGAATGGAGTGCCAGGCAGTGTGTCGATCGTGGGAGCGGGGCCGGGGGATCCCGCCTTGATCACCGTGCGCGGCCGCGATCGGCTCGCGGCCGCCGAGGTGGTGATTTACGACGACTTGGCGGGCGGTGTGTTGGCAGCGTGGTGCCCGCCGGAATGTCAGCGCATCTACGTCGGCAAGCGTTGCGGTCGGATTTCGGCGCTGCAGACCCGGATCACCGCGATGATGATCGCCGAGGCGCGGGCCGGCCGACGGGTGGTGCGTCTGAAGGGCGGCGACCCGTTCATCTTCGGCCGCGGCGGCGAAGAACTGGCCGCGCTGATCCGGGCCGGGATCCCGTGCGAGGTGGTGCCGGGGGTCACCGCGGCGACCGCGGCGGCGGCGGCGGCCGGCATGCCCCTCACCCAGCGCGGCCTCGCCTCAGCCGTCGTTTTCCTCACCGGCCACGAGAGCACCGCATCCTCGACCGCTCCCATCGATTGGGAGGCGTATGCGCGCCTGGGCGCGACCCTGTGCCTGTACATGGGCACGAGCAATCTGGCCGAGGTCGCCCGGAAGCTGACCGTTGGTGGCATGTCGGTTGACATGCCGGTGGCGCTGGTCAGTCGCGCCAGTTGCCCTGATCAGCGCATCCGGTTGTTGAAGTTGGGTAATCTGGTGCGCGGAGAATCGGTGAGTTTCGATGCGCCCGGATTGGCGATCATCGGCGAGGTGGCCCGGTTCGCCCCGGCTGCGGTCGAGGTCGCCTCCTTGGCGGCCGCGATCGTCTAAGGCGCGGATCCCGGCCAGGCCTGAAGCGGCGCGAAGGCCATGGCCTCCCGCGCGCGATCAGCGAGCAGGTCGACGAGTCCCGGGTGGGCGCCCACCAGCTCCGTCATGGCGGGGCGCAATCCGGCGTGGCGCCGGCGGGCGGCGGCGCAGATGCGGGCGACGTCGCCGTCGGGTCCGGCGTGACGGCCGGGCAGGAGGAACTGCAGGGCGACGATCACATCGCCCTCGCCGAAGCCGGGCCGGTCGAAGGCCCGTGCGAGCAGCGGGTCGTTGAAGGCATACGCCGGGCCCGGCCGCCGCTCCATCGAGGCGCCGAGCACCGCCCGCACCTCCGAACCCAGCCGGCCCGCCAATTGCCCGGCCAGATGGCCGCGGACGGCTCCCACCGCCGGCGTCGGGCTGCCGTGATCGACCAGAATCACGGCGGGCGGCGCGCCGCTTCCGGTCATGGCCGCCGTCACGTGATCGGCGATCATCCCGGCCACCCGCCCGTCCGCGGACGCGGCGGGATCGACCAGGCAGCGGGCCGCCCGCACCC
>DATJUU010000163.1:0-6002 GCA_035502155.1 Opitutaceae bacterium | reverse complement strand
CCGAAGGTCGGGATGGGCAGGCCGGACTCGCGGCGCAGGCGCGCGAGGAAGCGCGCGAACCGCTCGTACTGCCGCATCGGCAGCGCCACGTCCTCGTTCAGCTTGGCGTCGCCCAGCTCGAACATTGCGCCGGAGCACTTGCGCCGCACGGTCCAGAGCTGCTCCGCCTCGGCGCGGCTGCGCGCGGCGCGGAAGGCAACCGCGTGGCGCCGGGCCCAGGCCAGCAGCTCCGGCTTCAGGGCCGCGATTTCGCCGGGCACGCCGGCGAGCTCCAGCAGGATCACCGCGCGGCCGGTCTGGCCGGGAAACACGGCGCGGCCGGTGGCCCGCTCAGCGCATTGCACGCTCTCGCGGTCGAGGAACTCGCAGATCGCCGGCTGCACCCGCCGGGCGAACAGCGCCCGGGCGGCGCGCAGGGCCGTCACCTCGTCGGGAAACGCCGTCAGCAGCGTCCAGCGCACCGGCGGCTTGGGGATGAGCTTGAGCACCGCGTCGGTCACCACGCCCAGCAGTCCCTCGCTCCCGATCCAGAGGTCGCGCAGGTTGAAGCCGGCGGAGAATTTCTTCGTCGCCGTCCCCCACTCCACCCACTCGCCGGTGGGAAGGAAGCCCTTCAGCGCCACCACGTAGTCGCGGGTCACGCCGTAGCGGCCACCGTGCATGCCGCCGGCGTTGCAGGCGATGTTGCCGCCGATGGTGCAGTACTGGTTGGACGACGGGTCGGGCGGGTAGAACCAGCCGTGGGCCTCGGCGGCGGCGTGCACCGCCGCGTTGGGCGCGCCCGCCTGGGCGAAGGCCAGCCCCGCCTCGGCGTCGACCGACACGCGGCGCATGCCGGTCAAATCGAGCACCCAGCCGCCCCGCAGCGGCACCGCGGCGCCGGTCAGCGTCGTGCCGCGGCCGCGTACCGTCACCGGCACCCGGTGGCGGTTGGCCAGCGTGAGCACCACGCCGACGTCCGCCGTCCGCCGCGGCTGGATCACCGCCGCGGGCAGGTACGAGAGCTTGCTGCTGTCGAACGAAGCCGCCCAGCGCGCCGGCCGGTCCGTGCGGACGGCGGGTCCGAGGCGGCGCCGGAGCTGGCGCGTGGCGGCGGCGAGGGAGGCCATGGCAAAGGGCAGGAACTAACACACAGTTGCCCGGGGTTGGCAAGGAACCGCTGGGCGCCGAGTCCCGCCGGCAAATACGCTTCCCAGCCCTGCGCCCGGCTGGCAGAATGCCCCGCGCGCGTCATGGAGTCCGAAACCTCGCTTTACGCCGAAGTCCTGCGCCACCTGCTCACGGTCGGTGGCTTCCTGCTCGCGTTTTTCTTGATCGCCCGCCTGATGAGCGAGAAGCGCCAGCCGGGCAACACGCTCGCCTGGCTGCTGGTCATCACGCTCATCCCCTACGTCGGCGTGCCGCTCTACCTGCTGCTCGGCGGCCGCAAGCTCCGACGGCTGGTCGCCCGCAAGTCGCGCCTGTCGCCGGTGCCCGCCAAGGGGACGACGGTGACCTCGCCCGCGGGGGCGGGCGCCGTCGCCCAGGCCCTGGTGCTCGACGGCGCGTGCGTGCCGACGGGCGGCAACGCGGTGCGCCTGATCACCCGCGGCGACGAGGCGTTCGAGGAACTCACGCGCCAGATCCGCGCGGCCCGGCACACCATCCACCTGATGACCTTCATCCTCGGGCGCGACGACACCGGCCGCCAGATCGTGAAGCTCCTGGCCGAGCGCGCCCGCGAAGGCGTCAAGGTGCGGCTGCTGCTCGACGCGGTCGGCTGCCTGTTCACGAGCCGCGGCTTCGTGCGCCCGCTGCGCGAGGCCGGCGGCGAGGTCTGCCGCTTCATGCCGGTGCTGCCCCTGCAATGGCGCGGATCGGCCAATCTCCGCAATCACCGCAAGATCGCCGTCTTCGACCACCACACCGCGATCCTTGGCGGCCACAACCTCGCGGGGGAATACATGGGGCCGACGCCGCTGAAGAAACGTTGGCGCGACTTTGGCGCCGTCATCGAGGGGCCCACCGTCGAACTGCTCAACGAGATCTTTCTCGCCGACTGGTGCTACGCGAGCGGCCAGCCGATCGACCGGCTGCACGCCGAGGCCGGCGCGGCCGAATACGAGGCCCGCGGCGCCTGCGAGTTGCAGGTCGTGGCCAGCGGTCCCGATGTCGCGGGCGACCCGCTTTACGAGGGCATCCTCTCGTTCCTGCAGGAGGCCGCGCACCGCATCTGGATCATCACGCCCTACTTCATCCCCGACGAGGTCCTGTTCCGCACCCTGCTGGTCAAGGCGCGCACCGGCCGCGAGGTGAAGCTGATCCTGCCGGCGAAATCCAACCACCCGGTCGCCGACCACGCGCGGCGGTTCTACCTGCGCGAGCTCCAGCAGGCCGGCGTCGAGGTGCTGCTCGTCCAGCCGGGCATGATGCACAGCAAGGGCATGATCGTGGACGATCGCGTGGGCCTGCTCGGCTCGGCCAACTTCGACCTGCGCTCGCTCTTCGTGAATTTCGAGGTCGGCGTGTTCGTCTATTCCGCGCCCGAGGTGCAGGCGATGCGCGCCTGGGCGCAGGACCTGATCGCCCACAGCGCACCGCTGTCGGCCGCCCGCCTCGCGCGGCGCCGGCTGCTCGGCAACATCGCCGAGGACCTCAGCCGGCTGTTCGCGCCGCTCCTTTGATCTGGGATCCGGGATCGGGGATACCGGATTGAATCAGCCGGAACCGGATCGACGCTCGGGCACCCGCGATCCGGTGGCGGCGCAACAACCAACGTCCGCGGTCGTCGACCATGCAACGGCGATCATCCGGCCGCGTAGGGGCGCAGTCTTGCTGCGCCCTCCCTCCTATTCGCCGACGGCTAGCGACGACGGTATCGGCACTCCAATCCACTCGGGCGGAGGTGTAGCGCCGGGGTCCAGTTGCAATGTGAACATGAATAGCTCGGGCCGCGGACATTGCCAATATGGCCACGGTTGTTCCGCTCCAATCAGTCCGGCCCGATAGGGATTGAGGAATACATACAGGCCATAGGACTCGATCGATTCCTCCGATCGCAGCCGGTGCTCAAAGAAGTCTCGTTGCCAGGCCAACCCGGCGCGATCCAGCGGCGTCTTGGATTTGTGTCTTGAACCGCGCAATCACACGGCCCAACGACAGCCGATGTCCCAACGTGAAAAGCCAATGGAGGTGATCGGGCATCACCGTGAATGCATGCGTATGAGTGTCTACAGGTTCATCCGACTGACGAACCGCCTCACGCAGAACCTCAGCCAGGGAAGGTTCCGTCAGCCCGGGGGCCCGAAAGCGTGTGCAACAGGTGACGAAATAGGTCGTGCCGGGCTGCGACCATCGATGGTCACTAAGCGCACTGGTACGGCGCGCCTGCATAGGGGGTGCAATACTGATAGCCGAATTCCGTGGGCGCAGCAAGACTGCGCCCCTACGAAAAACGCCGAGGACCTCAGCCGGCTGTTCGCGCCGCTGTTGTGATTTCGGATTGGCGATTGCGGATACCGGATTGAGCCATCCGGCGGCTAGGCGGTGTCCGGTTTCCGGTTTCCGGCATCGCCTCGCTCCTCCTCGCGCAGGAGTTTGTACTCGAAGGCGTCGCGGAGGGCCTCCCACGAGGCCTCGATGATGTTGTCGCTCAGGCCGACCGTGCCCCAGATGTCCTCGCCGTCGCTGGTCTCGATCAGCACGCGGGCGCGGGAGTTCGCGCCGCGCTTGCTGTCGAGGATGCGCACCTTGTAGTCGCTCAGCGCGGTGTCCTTGATCGCCGGGTAGGCCCGCTCCAGCGCCAGGCGCAGCGCCTTGTCGAGGGCGCTGACGGGGCCGATGCACTCGGCCACGGTGTGCATCGACTTGCCCTTGACCTTCACCTTCACCGTGGCCTCGGCCACGGCCGAGGCCTCGGGGCCGCGGCATTCGACGATGACGCGGTAGCCCTCGAGCTCGAAGGCGGGGGTGTGCTTTTGCAGCCAGCGCGCGAGCAGGAGCTTCAGCGAGGCGTCGGCGGCCTCGAACTCGTAGCCCTCGAACTCGAGCCGCTTCAGCTCCTCGAGCACGTTCTTCACCGCCGGCGAGTGCTCGTCGACGTGGAAGCCCAGCTCGCGCGCCTTCATCACGATGCTGCTGCGGCCGGCGAGGTCGGAGACGAGCACCCGGGTGTGGTTGCCGACGGCGGCGGGGGTGATGTGCTCGTAGCTGCGCGCGACCTTCTGCGCCGCGTTGGCGTGCAGGCCGCCCTTGTGGGCGAAGGCGGAGGCCCCGATGAACGGCGCCTTCGGGTCCGGCCGCTGGTTGGCCAGCTCGTCGACGTAATGGGACAGCTCGCGCAACTGCGGCAGGTTGGGCCGGCAGGCGGCCTCGCGCCCCATCTTGAGGAAGAGGTTGGGCAGGATGGTCGTCAGGTTGGCGTTGCCCGTGCGCTCCCCGAAGCCGTTCATCGTCCCCTGCACGAGCGAGGCGCCGGCCGCGACGCCGGCGAGCGACACGGCGACGCCGAGCCCGCTGTCGTTGTGGCAGTGCACGCCGACGCGCTCGCCGCCGAACTCCTTCACCGCGCGGGCGACGATCTCCCGCAGGTCCTCGACCAGCGTGCCGCCGTTGGTGTCGCACATCGTCAGGTTGGCCGCGCCGCCGCGCGCCGCCGCGGCGAGGGTGCGCAGGGCGTACTCGGGGTCGTCCTTGTAGCCGTCGAAGAAATGCTCGGCGTCGTAGACGACCTCGCGCCCCGCGGCCACGAGGTGGCGCACGGAGTCCTCGATCATGGCGAGGTTCTCCTCCGCCGTCGTGCGCAGGATCTCGGTCACGTGGAGCAGCCAGGTCTTGCCGACGATGGTGACGACCGGGGTGCCCGCCTCGAGCAGGACCTGGAGCTGGACGTCCTTCGCGGCGGCGACGCCGGCGCGGCGGGTGGACCCGAACGCCGCGACGAGGGCGTGGCGGAGCTTCAGCTTCCGCGCCTCCTCAAAGAAGGTGATGTCGCGCGGGTTCGAGCCCGGGAAGCCACCCTCGATGTAGTCGATGCCGAACTGGTCGAGCCGCTCGACGATGAGCAGCTTGTCGGTCACGGAAAACGAGATGCCCTCGCCCTGCGTGCCGTCGCGGAGCGTGGTGTCGTAGATCTTGAGCGGGTGGGTTTTCATAACAAAAAGCCCCGGGGGTTGGCCCGGGGCATCGAGGATGACGTGAAGTTCGCGCGGAAGCTTACGCCAGATCTCCGTGCCCGGGCCGGGGGCCGATAATGATAATCGCGCCGATGATCGGCGGCAAACTGGCGGGACGGGTGTTCATGGCGAAGCGTGGGGAGGAAAGGCCAAAGCCGGGCGGCTGTCCACCCTGTTTTTCGGTCAGCGGCCGGGCACGGCCCCGGCCCGCAGCGCCGCCAGCATGCGGGCGGCCCGGGGGTTGCCCGGCTGGAGCCGGAGGACGGTTTCGCACTCCCGGATCGCCTCGCCGATCCGCCCCTCGCTCGCGAGGGCGACGGCCAGGTTGGCGTGCGCGTCGGCGAGATCGGGTTGGTCCCGGATCGCCTGCTCGAAAAGGGCGATCGCCTCCGCGGGCCGGCCTGCCTGAAAGCGGACATTGCCGAGGTTCATCTGGGCGTCGGCGAAGTGGGGATTGATCTCCACCGCGATCGCGAACTGCCCGGCCGCCGCCTCCAGCCGGCCCAGCTGCACCAGCGCGATGCCGAGGTTGTTGTGCGGTTTGTCGTAGTCGGGCTTCAGCTGGATGGCGGCCCGGTAGTGGTCCATCGCCTCGGCCAGGCGTCCGCTTTCCGCCAGCGCGAGGCCCAGGTTGTTGTGCACCTCCGGGAAATCCGGCCGCGTCTGGAGCGCGCGTTCATAACAGTCGATCGCCTCGGGCAGCCGCCGCTGCTCCATGAGCGCGTGGCCGAGGGAGTTGAGCCCGTCGGCGTCGTGCGGCTCGACCTGCAGCGCCCGCCGGTAGTGGGCGATCGCCTCGTCGACCCGGCCCGCATCGAAGAGCAGGATGCCCAGCCGGAGCTGGGCCCG
>DATJUU010000162.1:0-4237 GCA_035502155.1 Opitutaceae bacterium | reverse complement strand
ATCCACTGGCTCCTGCCGCCCGCTCGTCGATCGCCCCAGAAAATCAATTCCCGCGACCTGACCCCTTGTGGGTTCCGCCCGGCGAAGCCGAAAAACCGCAAGATTAGTCAAGCGGACCGCGGTGAGGTTTGCTAGGATGACGCGCACATGAGCCGCGCCCGGCCAAATCATCAGACCACGTGGAATGACTACAAGGAGCGCATTCTGCGGGTGTTGGTGCACATCCAGGAACATCTGGATGAGGCGTTGGCATTGGAGGAGTTGGCGGGCGTGGCGTGTTTTTCGAGCTTCCATTTTCACCGCGTCTTCGCGGCGATGACGGGCGAGACGGTGGCGGACCATGTGCGCCGCCTGCGCCTGGAGCGGGGGGCGCTGGAATTGAGGTCGGGCGCGAAGCCGGTGATTCAAGTGGCGCTGGACGCGGGTTACGAGGCGCATGCGGCGTTCACGCGGGCGTTCAAGGCGGCGTACGGCGTTGCACCGGCGGGGTTTCGCCGCGCGCAGGGACCCGTCGCCACTCTCGCCGCACCGTCCGGCGTGCATTTTCAGCCGGGAGTCTCTTTGACCACCCTCAACACCAGTCACCTCACCACCCAGGCCATGAAAGTCATCACCCGGAAAATCAAACCCATGCGCGTGGCTTATCTGCGGCACATCGGGCCCTATGCCGAGACCAGGCAGACGTGGCGTGAAGTCTTCGCCCGCCTGTCGGCGGACCGGCAGATTCGCCGGCGTTCGAAGTTCATCGGCATGGGGCACGACAATCCATCGATCACCCCGGCCGCGGAGCTGCGTTACGATGCGTGCGTCACGGTGGATGAAAACTATGCGCCGAAGCAGCCGGTGGGGGTGCAGACCATCGCCGGCGGCGATTACGCCGTGGCGAAAAACTGCCCGGTCGGGAAGATCAGGGACGCCTTCCTGTTTCTGTTCGGCAAATGGCTCGCGCGCAGTTCCCGGGAGCTGCGGCCGGCGCCGAGCTTCATCGTGTGGGTGGACACCTGCAAGGCGGTGGCGTCCGGAAAATGGCGGGTGGATGTCTATGTGCCGCTGCAGCCGCGGCGGCCCCTGAGCCGCGCGGTGCCGCTGAACATCGAGGTGGTGACGCTGGAACCCCGGCGGGTAGCTTATCTGCGGCATGTCGGGCCCTACGACGGGGCGCATCGGAAGTGGCTGGAATTCACGACGAGGCTCCGCAAGGCCGGGCTGCCGCGCAAGGGCGCGTTGTTCATCGGCGTGCCGCTGGATAACCCGAAGACCACGCCGCCCGGGAAACTGCGCTATGACGTCTGCGTGACGGTGGATGAAAAGTATGTGCCCACCCGGCCCGTGCGGGTGCGGACCATCGCGGGCGGCGATTACGCCGTGGCGCGGAATTGTCCGTTCGGCTCGATCGCCCAAGGCTACCGGGAATTGTTCCGCTCCTGGCTGCCCCAGAGCGGCCGAAAAGTGCGCCAGGCCCCGTCGTTCCTGGTGCGCGTGAATGGTCCGGAGGGTCGGCCCCCCGCCTTCGGGTTCACCGACATTCACGTGCCCTTGGAGGCGGCGAAGTAGAAATCGCCGTCTGCTTCCGCGGCGGCGGCCGCGCCTAGCCGACGATGGACGTCACGACGGCGGCGAGATAGCCGGCGGCGGTCCCGATGCCGAGCGACCAGGGCACGACGGTGCGGCCGATCGCGGACAGGAAGGCGTCGGTGCGGTCCGCCGCGGCCGGGGCGACCAGCCGGATGAGCCGGATGCCGCCTGCCGACACCAGGAGCAGCGCCAGGGCGATCAGCCCGGGGGCGACGAGCAGGGCGACGAAGATCGGGGGGATGATGACCCACCACCCGATTTGGCGCGTGATTTTGAAGCCGGCATAGCCCGCGGCGGCGGCGGTCGCCAGGCCGAGGGCAAGGGAAAAGGCTAGGTGACGGATCGTCGCGTCCAGGTCTTGTGCCTTCCTCTGCGCGGCGGTCCGGCGCCCATATTCCACGACAGCGCCATGGACGTAATGCACGTCCGGCGGCGGTGCGCCCGGGCGGGGCGGCGGCACCGGCGTGACCGGGGGCGGCCGGTAACCGGGAGGGAAGGAGCTGTTCATCGGGGTGGGGCGGTTGGGGAGAAGCAATTCCTTCCCCGCCGGCCGTCAAACGGCGCCGCCCCGGCTCCGTGCAGACGCTGGCGGAGTGGCGCACCGCCGGATGGCCAAGGTCAGACTGGGCGCCAATCCGACTGAATGACCTAAAACCAGACCCCGTTCTTGTCCCGCCGCCCCCATTTATCCCATTCTCCTATTCTCCCATCCACTGGTTCCCATTGCCCCGGCCTCCTCGTCCCCGTGCGGTTGCTCGAGCAATCGCTTGAGCGTTGAAAGTTGAGCGTTTGGCTCTGGTCCCAGAAACTACTCCGTGCGGAGCGCTATCACCGGGTCCACCTTTGTAGCTTTCCTCGCCGGCAAGAGACAGGCCAGCAGCGCCACGAGGGCGAGGGCCGCGGCCACGGTCGCCATGGTCAGGGGGTCGTAGCCCTTCACCTGGAAAAGCATCGAGGCGAGCACGCGGGTGAGCCCGAGCGCGCCGGCGATGCCCAGCACGAGTCCGAGGCCCGTCAGGATCAGCCCGGAGCGCAGCACCAGCCGCAGGATGTCGCCCCGCGTCGCCCCCAGCGCCGCGCGGATGCCGATCTCCCGCGTCCGCTGCGCCATCGAGTAGGCGATCACGCCGTAGATGCCGATCGCCGACAGCACCAGGGAGAGCAGCGCGAACGACGCCAGCAGCTGGGCGCGGAAATGGATCGGGCCGACCGTGTCGGCCTTGATCTGCTCCATCGTGTTCAGGCCCGCGAGCGCCTGGTCGGGATTGATCTGGTGGATCGCCTTTTTCACCGCCTCGCGCAGCAGCCCGGTGTCCGTCGCGCTGCGCACCGCCACCGCCCCGCCGTAGATCGGGCTCTGGTCGGTGGTGACGTACATGCCGGGGCTGCCGTTGAGGTTGTCGAGGCCGCCGACCTGCTCGTCGGCCACCACGCCCACGATCTCCCAGCCGATCTCGTCGCCCAGCTCGGTCTTCCCCGGCACGATCTGCTGCACGAGCAGGCGCTTGCCCAGGGGGCTGACGCCGGGGAACTCCCGCTTCGCCATCGTCTCGTTGATCACCACCACCGGCGGCATCCCCGCGGTGTCGGTCACGGCGAGGGTGCGGCCCGAGACGAGCCGGATGCGGAAGGCGTGGAAGTACGACGCGCTGACCATCTTGAAGTAGCCGGCGCGGCGGTGGGCGCGGTCGACCGTGGGCTTGTCGGCGACCTGGTAGGGCATGCCGTAGCCCCAGCCGCGCAGGGGCAGGGCGGAGGTCATGGCCACGTCGGTCACGCCCGGCAGCGCTTGCAGCCGGTCGGTGATCTGCCGCAGGTAGGCGTTGAGCCCGACGGGGTCGGGATAAGTGGTGGTGGCGACCGGCAGCCGGAAAACGAGCACGTTGGTGGCGTCGAAGCCCGGATCCGCCGCCGTGATGCGGTCGAAGCTGCGGATGAGCAGGCCGGCGCCGGTGAGGAGCATGAAGGCGAGGGCGACCTCGGCGACGACCAGCCCGCCGCGCACGCGGGCGCCGGCGCCGCCGGTGCTGGTGCTGATGCCGCCCTGCTTGAGCGCGTCGGTCAGGCCGGGCCGGGCCGCGTGCCACGCGGGGAAGAGCCCGATGAGCACGCCGGTGAGGAGCGCGAGCCCGAAGGAGAAGAGCAGCACCGGGGCGTTGAGCGCGATGTTCGCCTCGGTGGGCAGGATGCCCTGCGGGATGTTGGCCTTCAGGACGATCATGACCAGCCGGCCGACGCCGACGCCCGCGGCGCCGCCGAGGAGGGACACGAGCAGGCTCTCGGCGAGGAACTGGCGGGCCAGCGCCCAGCGGCCGGCGCCGAGCGCGGTGCGGATGGCCACCTCGCGGTCGCGCGCCACCACCCGCATGAGGGAAAGATTGGCGAGGTTGGCGCAGGCGATCAGCAGGACCATGCCGACCGCGCCGAGCAGCACCCAGAGGGAGGTGCGCACCTCGGTGATGACGATCGTGTCGGCCAGGCGGTCGAGGCCGACGCCCCAGCCCTTGTTCGAGTCGGGATAGTCGTGGGCGATGCGCACGCCGATCGCGGTCATCTGCGCCTGGGCCTGCCCGAGGGTGACGCCGGGCTTGAGGCGGCCGATGGCGCCCATCCAGTGGAAGTTGCGCGTCATGTTCTCCGGCTTGAACGCCAGCGGGCGCCA
>DATJUU010000161.1:0-5691 GCA_035502155.1 Opitutaceae bacterium | reverse complement strand
CGGATCATCGAGGAGATCAACCAGGTCGTGCAGCCGGATCCGGCCGAGGAAAACAAGCCGCCGCCGGTCAAGAAGCAGTGGCTCGTCCTGATCTCGGATCCCGAACGCCGCCTGCCGAAGGACGATTTCGTCGGCTGGGTGGTGCAGATCCCGGACAGCGAGAGCCCGGCCACCGCGGCCGACCGGATCCTGCGCGGCGCCTACGACTTCAACGCCTCGAAACGCGGCCGCCTCCTGCCGGTCAAGTCCGTCGGCGAGGCCCTGGAAAACGTGCCGGCGAAACATTTCAAGGAGGCCGATCTCTGGGTCCGCACCAAGACGCCGGTGCAGGTGCTGCGCACCGACAACCGCATCCCGGCGGAGTGACGCGCCGGGTCAGACCGCGACGTCGCGGCAGCGCTGCTGCAGCTGCCGCCCGCACAACTCGACCTCGCGGCCGCTGAGGACCTCGCGGTGGCCGCCGGCGAGCACCTCCGGGAGCCACGACGGGCTTACGACGCGCACGTTGGAGTTTGCCGGCGCCTCCACCGTCCAGCCGGGCAGCGCCAGCACCGGCGTCACGTCGAGCTTCTCGCCCGTGACCTTCCGCAGCCAGTGCTCCAGCCATTGGGCGTTGCGCAGCGCGCGCGTGATGCCCAGCTGGTCCTCGCCCCAGGGCCAGCTCAGCTGATCGCCGTCGAAAAATACCTTGTAGTCCTCGCGCCCCGTCCGGGGCGCGCCCTTGCGGCGCGTGTCAGTCTCGATCGCGAACACGCCGCCGGGGCCGACCGCCACGTGGTCGATCTTGAATTTCTCCGTGCCGTTGTCGCACGGCACGTCGTGGTACACGGCCCAGCCGCCGGATTTGAGCGGCTCGAGCTCCTCGGCCACCACGCGCTCGCCGACGTAGCCGAGGTACCGGTCGCCGCGCTCGCGCAGCCGCGTCACGACCCGGCGCGCCGCCAGTCCGTAGGCGGCAAGGAACGCCGCCCCGACCAGGAGCAGGCCCCCGAACATCCACCAGCCCGGCAGGCGCTGCACGCCCTCGAGCAGGATCACCGCCAGCAGGCAGGGCGTCACGGCGGCGCCCAGCAGCAGGAACAGGAAGTCGTCGTCGAGCCGGTTGAGCACCCGGAGCTGCTCCTCGCCCGGGCCGCGCGTCAGGCGCAGGTCCGCCGGGAAGGGCGAGCGGCTGCTGCGCTTGCGCCGCTCCCACCAGAGGATGGCAAACGCCGAGAGGGCGAAGAACGCGAGGTACGCGCTGGGCAGGAGGACCGTGTTCCAGTTCATGGGCGGGTTGAAGGTGGGCCGGGATCGGGCGCGCCCGGAAATCCGGGCGGCGATGCCGAATCTAGGTTCTGCCGCCCGACCGTCCACCGCCGAGAGGTAAACCCGGCGTGAAAGCGGCCGCTTAAAAAGTCCGTCAACCTGCCGCCGCCGCCGCGTCCGATGGAACCTCCGGGGCCGGAGGCCTATGGCGTCAAGTTCACGGCTGGCCGCTCCCCATGATCTCCGCGGCGGGCCGCCCGGCTTGCACCAGCGCCGCCATCCGGCGCATCGCCGGGTCGATGTGGGTGAAGAAGCGCAGGTACGAGGGGCAAAGATAGCTCACGCCCGGCTCGCCGTCGCCGGCGCGCACGAAGCGGTGTTTCGGGCAGTCGCCGTTGCAGGCGAAGCGCACCGGGCATTCGCGGCAGACCCGCGGCAGGTTGGCCTTGGCGTCGCCGAAGCGAGCCGCGGCCGCGCTGTTGCCGAGGTCGGCCAGGGGCGTGGCGTGCAGATTGCCGAGCCGGTACTCCGGATAGACGAAATGGTCGCAGGCGTAGACGTCGCCGTTGTGCTCGAGCGCCAGCGCGCGCCCGCACCGTTCCTCGAAGATGCACAGGCCCGCGCCCAGCCCGCACCAGCTGCTCAGGGCGACGTCGAACTGCTGCACGAACACCCGGCCGACGTCGCGGCGCACCCATTGGTCGAAGATCGCGCACAGGAATCCGCCCAGGCCGTCGCGCGGGGCGCATTCCGCCGCCGCGGCCGCGCCGGCCGCCTCCGGCGCGACCAAGTCGCCGGCCCCCGCGGGTGGCGGCGCGTGGTCGAGCCGCGCCGCGGTGTCGGCCGGGCGGGCCCGCCGCTCGACCAGCGGGATGAACTGCATGAAGCGCGACCCCTCCGCGCGCAGGAACTCGTAGACCTCGAGCGGGTGCCGGTAGTTGCGCCGGTGGACCACCGTGAGCGTGTTGAACTGCACGCGGTGCCGCTTGAGCGTGCGCAGGCCGCGCATGACCCGGGACCAGGTCGGGCGCCCGCCGTTGTCGACCCGGTAGGCGTCGTGCATCGCGCGCGGGCCGTCGATGCTGATGCCCACCAGAAACCCGTGCCGGCCCAGGAACGCGCCCCACGCGTCGTCGAGCAGGACGCCGTTGGTCTGGAGCGAATTCGTCACCCGCCGGCCGGCGGCATAGTGCCGCTGCAGCGCGACCACGCGCTCGAAGAACGGCAGGCCCATCAGGGTCGGCTCGCCGCCCTGCCAGGTGAAGTTCACCTCCGCGCCGGGCTGCGACGCCAGGTAGTCGCGGATGTAGGCCTCGAGCGTGTCCGGGCGCATGCGGGGCACGCCGGCCTCCGGGTAGTACGCCGGTTCCTTCTCGAGGTAGAAGCAGTACTTGCACCCGAGATTGCAGCGCGCGCCCATCGGCTTGGCCATCACGTGAAACGGCCGGGTCCACGGGGCGCCGGGGGAAGCTGGGGCGGGCATGGCGACAAGGAAACCGTACCACGGCGGTTTTGCCACTCGCGAGGCCAGACTGCGGGGGGCGCCGAATGGCCCGTCGGGTTGACGCCCCGGCCGCCGACCCGCATGGTGATGGTGCTCCGCCATGGATGGCCACCCGCTCCTGCCCCCGCTCCTCGCCGGCGTCGCCGCGGTCGGCTGCGCCGCCCCGCTGGTGCGGGCCCAGACCGCGCCGGCGGCGGCGCCGCCCAACATCGTCTTCGTGCTCGCGGACGACCTCGGCTACGGCGACCTCGGCTGCTACGGCCAGCAGCTCATCGCCACGCCCAACCTCGACCGGCTGGCGGCCCAGGGCATGCGCTTCACCCAGTTCTACGCCGGGTCGCCGGTCTGCGCCCCGTCGCGCAATGTGCTCCTGACCGGGCAGCACACCGGCCACACGCTCATCCGCGGCAACGCCAAGATCAGCCTCCGCCCCGAGGACGTCACCGTCGCCGAGGTCCTCAAGGAGGCCGGCTACGCCACCGGCGCATTCGGCAAATGGGGCGTGGGCGAGGAGGGCAGCACCGGCACGCCGAACAAGAAGGGGTTCGACGATTTCTTCGGCTATGTCGACCAGACCATGGCGCACAACTACTATCCCACCTTCCTGGTGCGCAACGAATCGCGCGTCCCGCTGCCCAACGTCGTGCCGCACGAGGGCCCCTACGGCCAGGGCGTCGCGACGAAGAAAGTCGTCTACAGCGACGACCCGATCGTCGCCGGCATGCTCGCGTTCGTGGACCGCAACCGGGAGCATCCCTTCTTCCTCTACTTTCCTTCGACGCTGCCGCATGCCAACGACGAGGCGAAGGACGAGGGCATGGAGATTCCCAGCCTCGGCCGGTACGCCGACCAACCCTGGCCCGCGCCCGAAAAGGCCAAGGCCGCCATGATCACGCGGCTCGACGACGACGTCGGCAGGCTGCTCGCCAAACTCGACGAGCTCGGACTGGCCGGAAACACGATTTTCATCTTCGCCTCCGACAACGGGCCGCATGCCGAGGGCGGCGTCGACCCCGCCTTCTTCCACTCGAGCGGTCCGCTGCGCGGCATCAAGCGCGACGTCTACGAGGGCGGCATCCGCGTGCCGCTGATCGTCCGCTGGCCGGGCCATGTCGCCGCGGGCAGCGTGTCGGATCATGTCGCGTATTTCGGCGACTTCATGGCGACCGCCGCCGCCATCGCCGGCGTGAAGCCGCCGTCCCGCCTAGACAGCACGAGCTTCCTCCCCACGCTCCTCGGGCGGCCCGCCGAGCAGGCGCAGGACCCGTATCTTTACTGGGAATTCTACGAGGGCCGCTCCTCGCAGGCGGTGCGTCTCGGCGATTGGAAGGGTGTCCGCATTCCCATGCTCACGGGGGAGATTGAACTCTACGACCTGCGCACGGACATCGGGGAACGGCACGACGTGGCCGCGGCACATCCCGACGTCGTCGCCCGCATCCGCCGGGTCATGGCCGAGGCGCACGTGCCCTCGCCGCTCTGGAGGGTCCGCGGGCAGTAGCCACAGCCGGCTTGCCGCTTAAGGCCTGGAGCTTACCGCTCCTACAGCACCGGCGGGGGCTGGCGCCACTCGTCCATCGCGTGCATCGTGCCGCAGTCGAGGCAGCGCGTGCCGCTGAACTGCGCGCCGCAATGCGGACAGACCGCCGCCGTCTCGAAGGTATCGAAGGGTTTGCCGCACCGGCCGCACACCCACCAGGCGCCGATCGGCGGCGCCGTCTCGCAGCTCGGGCACTGGAAGCCGGCACGCCGCGGGAGCGCGGCGACGCGCGCCAGCTGGCGGGCTTGCTGCAGCCCCCGCCAGCAGAGGCTCACGATGAGCACGGCCAGCAGCGCCAGCCACAGCGACTGCATCCACCAGGCCACGAGAAACAGCACCGGCACCCCGATGAAGCCGATCACGCTCGCCACCAGCAGGCTGCGCGCCCGCCCGAGCGCGAACCAGAGCAGCGACCGCAGGATCTGCCCGCCGTCGAGCGGGTAGATGGGCAGGATGTTGAAGCCGAGGAGCAAAAGATTGGTGCCCCACACCGCCTGCACGAACTTCATCGCGTCCGGCGCGGCCTGCATCCAGTCCGTCATCCCGCCCCAAACCAGCACCAAGCTCAGCGGGATGAACAGCACCACGTTCACCAGCGGCCCGGCGGCGATGCTCCACAGCGTGGCGCCCGGGCGCACCGGCGGCGCCACATAGGCCACGCCGCCGAACGGCCAGAGCACGATCTCATCCGCCTGGCCGCCGACCGACCGGCAGGCGAACGCGTGCCCCATCTCGTGGAGCAGCACGATCACGAACAGCGCCACATACTCCAGGACGTTCCACGACAGCGAGGCGTAGCTGCCGCGCCGGTAGGAGATCTCCAGCATGGCGATGACGAACCACGACCAGTGCAGCCAGACATTGAGCCCCGCGACGCGGAAGAGATGGATCGAGCCGTGCCGGGTCGGCAGCATCCCCGAGCACTAACAGTCCCCGCGCCTTCGGCGAGCAAGAAGCTCCGGACGGCCGGCTTTCCGCCCCCAGACCAGCCTCTGGCTTCTGGTTTCCACCCCCTCCCCCTCGTGATCATATTCTCGCATTCTCTCACTCTCTTCTCGCGCCCTTATAGATGACCTAATGGTCACCTTTTGACCTCGCCTGCGCATGGTTTGTCCCTATCCTGCGTGATCGTCGGGCCAGATCCTTTGAACCCCCAGAATTCCCCGCCCCTCCCTCCACCGACGGCGGGCGCCGAGTCGGCGTCCGCCGGTAAACCTGAGGGCAAACGGGCCTCCCTGCCGGAGGTGATTTTCCTGGAGGACTTCTGCAAGGGCTGCGAGCTCTGCCTCTTCGTCTGCCCGACCAAGGTCCTCAAGATCGACACCACGCGCGTCAACCGGCGCGGCTACTATCCGGCGATCGTCTACAACCTGGCGGAGTGCAGCGGCTGCGGCAGCTG
>DATJUU010000160.1:0-20953 GCA_035502155.1 Opitutaceae bacterium | reverse complement strand
GCGGGAGGTCGATCTCGCCGGGCTCGATGCCGTAGGTGTCGCGCACGAGCCGGATCTGGGCGTCGAACATCCCGTGCTCGTAGCACACGCCCTTGGGTGTGCCGGTCGAACCGCTGGTGAAGAGGATGGCAGCCAGGTCGCTGGCGCCGGAGGGCGCCCTTTCGGATTTGGGATACCGGATACCGGAGAGAGAGTTGGAGATCTGGCCGCTGATCTCCGAGGTTGCGCCGACGCGGACTGCAATGCTGCGGAAGGACGCCCGGAAGATCCGGCTGATCAGTTGCGCGAACGGGATCCCCAGCAGCACCCGGGGCCGGGAGCGGGCCACGCAGGCGAGGAAAGGGCGCAAGCCCATGCCAGGATCGATCACCACCGGCACCGCGCCCAGCTTGAACAGCGCGAACGACGCCGCGATCAGGGGCAGCCCCTGGCGCACCATGACCAGCGTGCGGTCACCGGGCCGCACCCCGCGCGCCGCCAGCCGCGCGACCCAGGCGTCGGCTTCCGCGTCCAGCTCGGCAAACGACAGCGTCAGGTAGTCGATGTCCCCGGCGCGCGTCCGCCCCCGGGGCACCTTCACCGCCGGCCGGTCGGGCTGGCGCGCGGCCATCAGCGGCAGGTGGCGCGCGATGTTGGCGGAGGCGGCGGACACGGCGGCAGCGTCGCGCAAAATACACCCGGGGCAAAGCCGAAAGGCGGCCCGGCCCGCGGAGTTCAGCCGGGTGGCGCCGGCTCCGCGCCGTCGGTGGCCAGCGCCGGCTCGTGACGCAACAGGTCGGCCTGCCAGGGCAGCAGGATGTCGTCAAGGTGGTCGGGGTCGCGGGCGATCTGCGCCAGCTGGGCGCGGTTGGCGATGAGGGTGGGATCGAGGTTGAGCCGGAGGGCCACGCGGTCGCGATCGGCCTTGAGGCGGTCCTGCAGCGCGAGTTCGGTGGCGTTGAGCGGGCCGGAGCCGGGCTGGCGCTCGCGCCGGCGGCGCGGCAGCGTGGAGGGATTCTTCGCCAGCCCGGTGCGCACGGCCTCGGTCAGGCTGCCGATCAGGCGCGGGTGCCGCTTGCCGAGGTTGACGGCGAGGATCGCCTCCTCGGGCAGGCCGGCGTCGGCGCGCGCGGAAATCTCGATCAGGAGGTCGTTGCCGGCGATCTTGAACGGCGGCTGGTCGTGGCGCTGGGCGGCGTCCTCGCGCCAGTGCCAGACCGCCCAGAGGACGCACTGGCCGCGCGGGCCGAGGCGTTCGGAGCGCCCGATCCGCCAGGCGTGCTCGTCACTCTGCGGAAACCCGGTCTGGGCGCTCTCGATTTGCCAGCGGCAGCGCTGCTCCTGCCAGCCGAGGCGGCCGCAGCGCTCGAGCTCGGCGCGGAGGATGTCGCGCAGGCCCGGCAGGTAATAGACGTCCAGCGCCGCGTAATCGACCAGCTTGGGCGGCAGCGGCCGGCGGGACCAGTTGGCCTTCTGGCCCTCCTTGGCCAGCTGCACGCCGAAATGCTGCTCGAGCAGGGGCGCGAGGCCGATCCGCGGCAGGTTGAGCAGCTGCGCGGCCATCATCGTGTCGAAAAGGGAGTGGGCCGTGAACCGGCAGAGGTCGTGCAGCAGGCGCAGGTCGAAGTCGCTGCCGTGCATGATCAGGTGCTTCGCCGCCAGCCGGGGCCAGAGATCGGCCAGGGGCAGGGGCGCGAGCAGGTCGACGAGGAAGATCTCGCGGCCCGCCATGATCTGGAGCAGGCACACCCGCGTGCGGTAGCGGAAAAGATTGTCCGCCTCGGTGTCGATGGCGACCTCGGGGACCCGGTCGAGGGCGGCGAGGAGCGCCGCAAAGGGCGCGGGTTGGTCGATGAACGTGTAGGCGGGCGGGGCGTTCAATGCGGAGGTCGGGACAAGGGTCCCGAGCATGCAAAGCGTGGACCGGCTTGCCGAGACGAAAGTGTGTTTGGCGCGACCGGCGCGCGCGGTCACGCCCACGCCTGCAGGAACTGCTCGATCAACTGCGGCAGCTCGGCGCTGTAGCCGCCCTCGAGCACCGCGGCCACCGGGAAGTCGGCGCGGTGCAACCAGCGGCCCAGCTCGGCGAAATCCTCCGGCTCCAGGGTCAGGGCGGCGATCGGGTCGCGCGCGCAGGCGTCGAACCCGGCGGAGACGAGGACGAGGTCGGGCCGGAAGCCGAGGATGGCGTCCCAGGAGCGGGCGAGCTCGGCCAGGTGTTCGGCGCGCGGGGTGTGGGGGGCGACCGGATAGTTGCGGCAGTTGGCGGTGTTGCGCGTGCCGGTGCCCGGGTAGGCGGGGAACTGGTGCACGGAGCAGAAGAGGAATCCCTCGCGGCCATCAAGGATCGCCTCGGTGCCGTTGCCGTGGTGCGCGTCGAAGTCCCAGACGGCGACGCGCTGCGCCCCGCGCGCCCGGGCGGCCACAGCGGCGATGGCCAGCTGGTTGAGGTAACAGAACCCCATCGGCTGCCCCGCGGTGGCGTGGTGGCCGGGCGGCCGCATGAGGGCGAACGCCTTCTCGTGCTGCACCAGCGCGAGGTTCATGGCGGCGAGCGCGGCGCCGACGGAGCGCCGGGCGTGGTCATAGATCCCCTCGAAATACGGCGTGTCGTCGTCGAAGTCCGGCGGGTGCTGCAGCCGCGCCAGCAGGGCGGGCGTGTGCACGGCGAGCAGCGCCTCCTCCGGGGCGATGGCCGGGATGCGCCACTCCCAGGCCGGGTGGGCGGCGTGCAGGTGCTCGACGCTGGCGGTGATGCGCCGCGGCTGCTCCGGGCGCATGGACGAGCCGTAGTCGGCGCACTGGGGGTCGTGCAGGATGATCATGGGGAGGTCAACGCGGCCGGCCGCCCTCCATAGGTCGGCGAGAGGGTCGCGATTAGCAACGCCGGATTGTCGGAAAGGATGGCGTCCACCCCCCACACGGCGAGGCGCCGCATTGCCGGCGGGTGGTTCACCGTCCAGCACCAGACCCGCCAGCCGCGGCGGTGCAGATCGGCGACGAAGGCAGCCGACGGAATCGCCCGGTGGTCCAGGCTCACCCCCGCCGCCCCGAGCGCGGCCAGCCGCGGCCCGAGGCCCGCCGGCGTGCCGCGTTCGCGGATCCACATCCGCGGCACGCGGGGCGCCAGGGCGCGCGCCGCGCGCAGGACGGCGGAAGAAAAGGAGGCGAGGATGACGTGACCGCCGGCCCGGGCCCGGCGCACGGCGCGCACGACGGGCGCGACGGGCACGTCGGGCTTGATCTCGATCTGGACGACGACCCGGCGGCGGACGAGGCGGAGCACCTCCTCCAGGGTCGGGACCGGCTCGTCCCGGACGCGCACGGCGCGCAGGTCGGCGAGCGCCAGGCGCGCGACGCTCCGCCGCCGGCCGGTGAGACGGGCGAGGGAGGCGTCGTGGAAAACCACCGGGATGCCGTCGCGCGTCACCCGGACATCGAGTTCGAGGCCGTCGACCCCGAGGGCGAGGGCGCGGGCGAAGGCGGCCAGCGTGTTCTCCGGGGCCTCGGCGGCGGCGCCGCGGTGGCCGATGCGCAGGGGGAGGGAGTTTGCCATTTGCGTTCGCCCGTCGCTCAATCCTTTTCGTTCCGGGGAACGGAAATGATCAGAGACATGGAACCACCAAGAGGCAACAAGCGGGTCGTCGTGCTTTGCTCCGGCGGCATGGATTCAGTCACGGTGCTGCACTGGGCGCGACGGGAGCACGAGGTGCTGGCGGCGGTGAGCTTCGACTACGGCTCGAAGCACAATGCCCGGGAGATTCCGTGTGCCGCCGAGCAGGCGCGGCGGCTGGGCGTGCCGCACCAGGTGATTCCGCTGGAATTCATGAACCGGCTGTTCACATCAACCCTGCTGCAGTCGGGCGGCGCGGTGCCGGAGGGCCATTACGAGGACGCCACGATGCGCCAGACCGTGGTGCCGTTCCGCAACGCCATCATGCTTTCCGTCGCGGCGGGCTTCGCGGAAAGCCGGGGCGCGGGGGCGCTGGTCATCGCCGCGCACACGGGGGACCACGCGGTGTACCCCGACTGCCGCGAGGAGTTCATGCGCGCGATGGCGGAGGCCATGCGCCAGGGCACCTACGCCGGCCTCGCGTTGCTGCGACCCTTCATTGCGCTGTCGAAGGCGCAGATCGCCCGCGAGGGGGCGCGGCTCGGGGTCGATTTCGCCTGCACATGGTCGTGCTATGCGGGCGGCGCCGTGCATTGCGGGAAGTGCGGGACGTGCGTGGAGCGCCGCGAGGCGTTCCTGCTCGCCGGGCTCCCCGATCCGACCGTCTACGCGTCAACCGGTCCGCTGCCGCCCAAGCCGCCGGCGGCGCCGGCCCGATAGGAGGAGCCGCCGATGCTGGTCGCGGAAATCTTCCACTCGATCCAGGGCGAGGGCGAACTGGCGGGCGTGCCGTCGGTCTTCGTCCGCACGTCGGGCTGCAACCTGCGCTGCGCATGGTGCGACACGCCCTACGCGTCGTGGCGGCCGGAGGGCGTCGCGATGACGGTCGAGGCGGTGGTGGCGGAGGTGCTCCGGCATCCGGCGCGGCACGTCGTGCTCACCGGGGGCGAGCCGATGATCGCGCCGGAGATCGCGGCCCTGGCGGCGGCCCTGCGCGCGCTCGGCCGGCACATCACCATCGAGACGGCGGCCACCGTGGCGCCCGGCGGCATCGCCTGCGACCTGGCGTCGCTCTCCCCCAAGCTGCTGAACTCGGCGCCAGATCCGCGGCAGCACGCCGCCTGGCGCCGCAAGCACGAGGCGCTGCGCTGGCAGCCCGCGGTGGTGCGCGCGTGGCTCGACGCCTACGCCTGCCAGCTGAAATTCGTCGTCACCCAGCCGGGGGACGTGGAGGAAATCGAGGGCATGCTCGCGCAGCTGGCGCGCGAGGTGCCCAGGCACAAGGTGCAGCTCATGCCCGAGGGCACGACGGCCACGGGGCTGCGCCAGCGCGCCGGGTGGCTGGCGGAACTGTGCAAGCAGCGCGGCTTTCGCTTCGCCCCGCGGCTGCAGATCGAGCTTTATGGCAACCGGCGCGGCACTTGAACCCGTCCCCCCGGCTGACGGTGGGGGCGAAAGGCCGCGCCGGCTTTCCGAGGAGTTGATGGACCTGCAGGGACGCTTCGCCGAGCGCGCGGTCACGCTCCGCGAGGTGATCGTGGTGCTGTGCGGCCGCGCCTACCTGCTGCTGGTGATCCTGCTGGCCCTGCCCTTCTGCGCGCCGGTGTCGCTGCCGGGCCTCTCCACGCCGCTCGGCGCCGTGATCGCCCTGATATCCCTGCGGCTGGCCCTCGGGCAGCGTCCCTGGCTGCCGGAGCGGCTGCTGGACTGGCGGCTGCCGCCGGGGTTCTTCGTGCGGGTGTTCCGGGTCACGGCCCGCCTGCTGCGTTTTCTCGAGACCCTGCTGCGGCCGCGGGCGACGGCGTTCGTCGAGGCCCGGATCCTGCGCAACCTGCACGCGGTGGTGATGCTCGTGGCGGCGGGCGTCCTGCTGCTGCCGCTGCCCATCCCGCTGTCCAACACCTTCCCGGCGTGGACCGTCATCCTGATCGCCGCGGGCCTGCTGGAACGCGACGGCGCGTTCGTGGCGGCGGGCTATGCGATGTTCGCCGCGGGCACCGCCTACTTCGTCCTGTTGGGCGGTGCCGCCCACCAGCTGATCGATGCGATCCGGAACCGGCTGTGACGAAGCCCGGGTCCGGACTAGCGGGAGCCGGCCAGGTTCAGCGTCCCGAATACCTCGCGCGTGCGGGCGAACACGGCTGCGGGATCGCCCCCGGCGTCAACTTCGTGCAGCAATCCCTGGCGGCGGTAATGTTCAAGCACCGGATCGCAGGTCGCCGCGTAGGCCTGCAACCGGACGCGGATGGCCTCGGGTTTGTCGTCGTCGCGCTGGATGAGCTCCCCGCCGCAGGCGTCGCAACGGCCGGCGAGGCGCGGAGGTTTGTTCTCCAGATGGTAGCCCGCGCGGCACTGGCGGCAGACGCGGCGGCCGGAGAGCCGCGCGATGATCACGGATTCGGCGGCGAAGTAGTTGAGCGCGGCGTCGAGGCGGCGGCCGACGGCGCCAAGCATGGCGTCGAGCGCGTGGGCCTGGTCGAGGGTCCGCGGGAAACCGTCGAGCAGGAAGCCGTACCGGCAGGAGAGACACTGGGCGCGTTCGCGCACGAGCTCGACCACGGTGGCGTCGGAAACGAGGTCGCCGCGGCGCATGGCGGTGAGGGCGACCCCCATCGCCGGTGACGGCGGGTGGGCGTCGCCGCCCCGGGCGGCGTGCCGGAACACGTCACCGGTCGAGAGATGGCAGGCGCCGTATTCGGCGATGATGTTCTCCGCCTGGGTGCCCTTGCCCACGCCCGGCGGGCCGAGCAGCACCAGGTGCCACGGCCGCGGGGGAACGGGGCCGGTGGCGGAGCAGCAGGCCGGGGGACCCTGGAGCCAAGCCTGGCGATCACCGATGGTGTACATGGGCGCCGACGGTAACGGCTTTGGCGGTGCGGGCGAGCGTTATGCGCCAGCGCCGCCGGCGCAAATTCCAGCTATCAGCGAATGCCCCGCCGCTCATTCGAGAAGCTCATCGATCAGGGGCGGAGGAGCTACCTGGCGGGGGCCGATCGTGACGGCGGCGGCGATCTGGCTGACGGCCGCGCGGGCGCCGGCCTCATCCCGGGCGTGCACGGCGGCGAGCGGGGCGCCGGCGGCGACCGATTCACCCACCTGGACGAGCTGCGAAATACCCACCGCCGGGTCGATGGCCGCGGTCGCCTGGGCCCGGCCGGCGCCGAGGAACAGGGCGGCCTGCGCGACCGCCAGGGGATCGATGTCGGTCACGTAGCCTGTTTGCGGCGCGGGGACGGCGCGCACGACCTTCGCCTGCGGCAGACGGGAGTAATCGTCGACCACCCGCGGGTCCCCGCCCTGGGCTGCCACCAGTTCGCGGAACCTGGCCACCGCCGAGCCGTCGGCGATCGCCCGCTCCAGCCGGCGGCGCGCGTCCGCGGGATCAGCCGTGATTCCACCCAGCAGGAGCATCTGCACGCTGAGGGCCAGGGTGACCTCCATGAGATCGGAGGGGCCCCTGCCCTTGAGCGCCTCAATGGACTCGACCACCTCGACGGCGTTGCCGACGGCGCGGCCGAGCGGCTGGTCCATCGAGGTGAGCAGGGCGCGCGTGGGTTTGCCCAGGGCACGGCCGATGGCGATCATGGCGGTGGCGAGCTCGCGGGCCCTCGCCTTGTCCTTCATGAACGCTCCCCGGCCGAACTTGACGTCGAGCACGAGGGCGTCGATGCCGGCGGCCACCTTCTTCGACAGGATGCTGGCGCAGATCAGCGGGATCGACTCGACCGTGCCGGACACGTCGCGCAGCGCGTAGAGCTTGCGGTCGGCGGGCACGAGTTCCCCGGTCTGGCTGAACATCGCCACGCCGATGCGCCGCAGCTGCGCGATGCAGCCGGCCGGCGACAGGCCGACGACGAATCCGGGGATGGACTCGAGTTTGTCGAGCGTGCCGCCGGTGTGGCCGAGGCCCCGGCCGCTCATCATCGGCACGGGCACGCCGCAGGCCGCGACGAGGGGGGCGAGGATCAGCGAGGCCTTGTCCCCCACCCCGCCGGTGGAATGTTTGTCGACCTTGACGCCGGGGATGCCGCTCAGGTCGATGACGGCCCCGGAATGGATCATCGCCTCGGTGAGGGCGAAAGTCTCCTCCGGCGTCATGCCGCGCAGGAGGATAGCCATGAGCAGTGCCGTGGTCTGGTAGTCGGCCCAGCCCCCTTCCACCACGCCCTGCACGAAGCCGGCGATGTCCTTGCGGGTGAGCGCCTGCCCGTCGCGCTTCTTGGCGATGATCAGCTGGGGAAAGACGGGGCCGGGCATGAGGGGAGATTCACGCAAAGCCTCCGGGGGCGCAAAGGAGAAAGCGGTGGGGAAAGGCGCCGGCGCAACTAGGGTAACCGCGCGGTTGCCCCCGGGGCGGGGATGGGATCATAGTGACCGCCCGATGACCGCCGATCCTCAGATGCTGGGACGGGCCGCGGAGGCGATCCGCGCGGCCGAGGGTCTGGTGGTCATGGCCGATGCCGCGATCGGGTCGGAGGCGGAGCGCGCGGAGTTCGGCGGACCCGAGGCGTTCGCGCAGGTCTACCCGCCGCTCGCCCGGCAGAACGTGGGCCCCGAGGCGCTGGCCTCGCCCGGGATTTTCGCGCAGGACGCGGCGTTGGCGTGGGGCTACTACGGCCGGCGGATCGAGCGCTGCCGGGCCGGTGCCCCGCACGAGGGGTTTGCTGTCCTGCGGCGGTGGTTGGAGGCCAAGCCGCAGAACGGGTTCGTGTTCACCTCCTGCGTGGACGGCGGCTTTCAACGCGGCGGATTCGCCGAGGAACGCATCGTGGAATGCCGGGGCACGCTCCTGCACGTGCAGTGCGCCAAGCCCTGCTGCGCCGCCACCTGGCCGGTGCCGGCGGATCTGGCGCTGGCGATCGATCCGGAGACCCTGCGGGCGGGCGGCGCGCCGCCGCGCTGCGTGCGTTGCGGCGGCATGACTCGCCCCAACGTGCTGCTGGCGGCCGACGAAGCCTGGAGCTCGGGCCGCACGCTGGCGCAGCAGGTCCGCTTCCGCGCCTGGCAGGGTTCGCTGGCCCGGGGTCGCTTCGCTGTGATCGAGATCAGCGGCGGCGGGGGGCCGACGGTGCGGGAGGCCGCGGCCCAGTTGGCCGCGGCCGGGCGCGTGCCGCTCATCCGCATCCTGCCGGCGCCGGTGGCCGACGCAGGAGATGCGATGGTGCTGGCGGGCGAGCCGGCGGCGGTGCTGCCGGAACTGGCGGTGGCGGTCGGTTGACGACTATCGGCGCCGGCGCTTGACGCCGAGCTGGGCCACCGAGAAACGAACGAGGCTCTCGAGGTGTTCGACCTCAGCCGGGTCCATCTTCTCCTTTGCCTTCAGGGCCTCCTCCGCGCGCTGGATCGCCTTCTCGGCCGCGAACTCGTCGATCTGCGCCTCATTGATGGCGAACTCCGCGAGCACCTTCACGCGGTCGCCCTCGATCTCGGCGAAGCCGCTGCCGATGACCAGGCCCTTGGTCTCGCCGTTGCGGGTCACGCGCAGCTCGCCGTCGGTCAGCGCCGTGAGCAGCGGCAGGTGGCCCGGCAGCACGCCGATCTCCCCGGTGGTCGTCGGAATGACGACGGTGTCAACGACCTCGCGGTAAACGCGATCTTCCGGCGTGGTGATCTCGAGGGTCAGGGGCATGGCGCGGTCATTTCTTCGCGGCGGCGAGGACGTCCTCGATCGCGCCCTTCATATAGAAGTCGCCCTCGGAGACGTCGTCCAGCTGGCCGTCGAGGATCATCTTGAAGCCGCGGACGGTGTCCTTGACGGACACGTACTTGCCGGGGAAGCCGGTGAAGACCTCGGCGACGTGGAAGGGCTGGGACAGGAATTTCTGGATCTTCCGGGCGCGGTAGACCATGAGCTTGTCCTCGGGCGAGAGCTCGTCGAGGCCGAGGATGGCAATGATGTCCTGCAGGTCCTTGTAGCGCTGCAGCACCCGTTGCAGGCCGCGGGCGACGGCGTAGTGCTCGTCCCCCACCACCTCGGCGGTGAGCGCCTTGGAGGTCGAGACCAGCGGGTCGACGGCCGGGTAGATGCCGAGCTCGGAGATCGCGCGGTCGAGCACGATGGTGGAGTCGAGGTGGGCGAAGGTGTTGGCCGGCGCCGGGTCGGTGAGGTCGTCGGCCGGCACGTAGATCGCCTGGAACGAGGTGATGGAGCCCTTTTTGGTCGAGGTGATACGCTCCTGCAGCGCGCCCATTTCGTTGGCGAGGGTCGGCTGGTAGCCGACGGCGGACGGCGAGCGGCCGAGGAGCGCGGAGACCTCGGAGCCGGCCTGGGAGAAGCGGAAGATGTTGTCGATAAAGAGGAGCACGTCCTGGTTCTTCTCGTCGCGGAAGTACTCCGCCACGGAGAGGGCGGAAAGTCCGACGCGGAGGCGGGCGCCGGGGGGCTCGTTCATCTGGCCGTAGACCAACGCGACCTTGGACTTGGCGATGTCCTCTTGGACGATGACCTTCGACTCGGACATCTCGCGGTAGAGGTCATTGCCCTCGCGGGAGCGCTCGCCGACGCCGGCGAACACCGAGTAGCCGCCGTGCGCCTTGGCGATGTTGTTGATCAGCTCCATGATCACGACGGTCTTGCCGACGCCGGCGCCGCCGAAGGCGCCGACCTTGCCGCCGCGCACAAAGGGGCAGATGAGATCGATGACCTTGATGCCGGTCTCGAGGATCGTGGATTTCACATCCTGGTCGATGAGCGCCGGCGCCGGGCGGTGGATCGGGTAGCGCTTCTGGTGCGGGACCGGGCCGAGATTGTCCACCGGGTCGCCGGTGACGTTGAGGATGCGGCCCAGCGTCCCCTCGCCGACCGGGACGGTGATGGGCGCGCCCGTGTCGGTGGCCGGCATGCCGCGGACGAGGCCCTCGGAGGAGGACATGGCGATGGCGCGCACGATGCCCTCGCCGAGATGCTGCTGCACCTCGAGGGTGAGCTTCTCCGGCTTGCCGGCGGCGGTGTATTCCACCGTGAGCGCCTGCAGCAGGGAGGGAATCTGGTCCTCGGCGAACTGGACGTCGACGACGGGGCCGATCACTTGGACGATTTGGCCGGTGTTCATTGGCGAAGAGAGATGAGGGCGGGAGGAAAAAGAGGGGCGTTCACGCCTGCGCAAACTGCGCGGCGGCGATTTCGAGGATTTCCTGCGTGATCGCCGCTTGGCGGGCCTTGTTGTACTCGAGGGTCAGGTCGTCGATCAGTTTGCTGGCGTTGTCCTTGGCCGTCTTCATGGCGACCATGCGGGCGCTGTGCTCGGAGGCCTTGGCGTCGAGGACCCGGTGGTAGACCTCGCGGTTGACGTAGAGGGGCAGCAGCGCGGCCAGCACGGAGGCGGGATCGGGCTCGAAGATCATCTCGCGGTCGTCCGGGGCGCCGGCGGCGGCGCCGGCGTGGCGGCGCAGGTCGCTGACCGCGGTCTTCAGGTCTTGCAGCGGCAGCAGGGGCAGCAGGGTTGGCTCCTGCACCAGAGTGTTGCGGAACGAGGGCCAGAGGATCTCGACCGTGTCCACCACCCCGGCGAGAAACTGCTTCACCATAAACTCCGCCACGGCCTTGATCTCACCGAAGGGCACACGGTCGTGCACTTGGAACTCGGCCAGCAGGTCGCGCCGGGTCCGGGCGAGGAATTGCGAGCCTTTGCGGCCGATGACGGCGTATTTCGCGGGGACCTTGATCTCGGTGACCAGCCGGAACAGGTTGCTGTTGAGCGGACCGCACAGGCCCTTGTCGGTGGTGATGAGGATGAGGCCGCGGGTCTTGACCGGCCGGTGCGCGAGGAAGGGGTGGAGAGTCTCGTCGACGCGCGAGGCCAGGGCGGCCAGCATGTCGGCGAGAAGCTCGGCATAGGCGCGGCCGGCGAGGGCGGCCTGCTGGGCTTTCTTCATCTTCGAGGCCGCCACCAGCTCCATCGCCTTGGTCATCTGGCGCGTGTTCCGGACCGACTTGATCCGGCGGCGGATGTCGCGGGTGGAGGGCATGGCGGCGGGGGTGCGGCGGGGGCGCGGCTCAGCCGGCGTAGGCGGCCTTCCACTCGTCGAGCGCCTTCTTCAGCTCCATGTTCAGCGTGTCGTCGAGGGCGGCCTTCTGACGCAGCGCGTCGAGGAGCGCGGGCTTGCGGGTCTGGAGGAACTCCTTGAGGTGATCGGCGGCGGCGACGATCTTCGGCACCTCGATCGGGTCGAAATAGTTGTTCTGCATCGCCCACAGGACCGCGGCCTGCAGCTCGATCGGGAGCGGGTTGAACGCCGGCTGCTTGAAGAGCTCGACGATGCGGGAGCCGCGGTCGAGTTGCGCGCGGGTGCGCGCGTCGAGATCGGAGCCGAACTGGGCGAAGGCGGCGAGTTCGCGGAACTGGGCGAGCTCGCCCTTGATCTTGCCGGCGACCTGCTTGGTCAGCTTGAGCTGGGCGGTCGAGCCGACCCGGGATACCGAGAGGCCGACGGAGACGGCGGGACGGATGCCCTGGTTGAAGAGATCGGTCTCGAGGTAGATCTGGCCGTCGGTGATGGAGATGACGTTGGTGGGGATGTAGGCCGAGACGTCGCCGGCCAGCGTTTCGATGATGGGCAGCGCGGTCAGCGAGCCCTTGTTGGCCAGCCGGGCGGCGCGCTCGAGCAGGCGCGAGTGCAGGTAGAACACGTCGCCCGGATACGCCTCGCGTCCGGACGGGCGCTTGAGAATGAGCGAAATCTGCCGATAGGCCACGGCGTGCTTGGAGAGGTCGTCGTAGACGATGAGCGCGTCCATGCCGTTTTCCATGAACCACTCGCCCATGGCGGCGCCGGCGTAGGGGGCGATGTACTGGTTGGCGGGGTTGTCGGCGGCGGGCGCGGCGACGAGGATGGTGTATTCCATCGCGCCGGCGGCCTCAAGGGCGGCGATGGTGCGGGCGATGTTGGAGTTCTTCTGGCCGATGGCGACGTAGATGGAGTACAGCGGCCGGAAGCCGGGATCCTTGGAGGCCAGGCCCTGGCGGTTGATGCGGGCCTGGTTGATGATCGTGTCGATGACGATGGTGGATTTGCCGGTGCTGCGGTCGCCGATGATCAGCTCGCGCTGGCCGCGGCCGATCGGGATCATGGAGTCGATCGCCATGATGCCGGTGAGCACGGGCTGGGAGACGCCCTTGCGGAGGATGATGCCCGGCGCGATCCGCTCGACGGGATAGAACTCCTTGGCGTCGACGGGGCCCTTGCCGTCCACCGGCCGGCCGAGGGCGTCGACCACGCGGCCCAGGAGCGATTTGCCGACGGGCACGGAGAGCAGCTTCCCGGTGGTGAACACCTCGTCGCCCTCCTTGAGGTGGGAGGGGTCGCCGAGGATGACGCAGCCCACCTCGTCCGCCTCGAGGTTGAGCGCGATGCCGATGGCGTCGCCGGGAAACTGGACCATCTCATTGTACATGACCTCCGAGAGGCCGTCGACCTTGGCCACGCCGTCGGCGACGGAAAGGATCTTCCCGGTGTTCTTCTTGATCGTCCCGGCGGAAAGCTGGGCGATCTGTTGTTCGATTTGTTCGATGACGGTGCTCATGGGCGCGGCGGGCGGAGAAGGTTGAAGAGGGGAGCGGCGAAAATCAGGCCAGGGCTGCGAGCGTGGCAAGGCGGCCGGCAATGGAGGTGTCGTAAAGGTCGTCGCCCACCCGGATGCGCAGGCCGGCGATGAGCGCGGGATTGGGCCGGGCGGCGGTGGTGATGGGGCGCCGGTATTTGCGCGCGAGCGCGGTGCCGATCGCGCCGAGGATGGCGGCGTCGATGGCGCCGGCGTGTTCGACGCGGGCCTCGTAGCGGGCCAACTGGCGGGCGATGAGGCGACGGTATTGCTTGAGGACGGCGACCGGCTGCCGCGGCGGATGCTGCCGCAGGTAAGCCAGCACGGCGGCGACCAAGTCGGCCGAGACCTGGCCCTCCACCAGGGAGAGCTGAAAAAGGTGGCGGGCGAGGGTTTGCGCGGACCGGCTGGCGGGCATGGTTGGCGGCGGTTAACCGACGTTGATTTCGCGGCTGGCGGCGGCGTTGTAGCGCGCCCGATCCTCATCGCTCAGTTCCCGGGCGAGGACCTGCTCGGTCGTCTGGACGACCAGCCGGGCGACTTCGCGCCGGGCCTGCTCGAGCATCTTCTTGTGCTCGGAATCGATCGCCTGCTGGGCCTTGACGATCATGTCGCCGGCGCGCGCGGTGGCCTCCTTCTGCTGCTGATCAAGAAACTCCTTGGCGGTGCGGCGGGCGTCATCGATCAGCCGGGAGCCATCAAGCTGGGCCTGTTTGAGGACGGCGGCGCTCTCCTGCTGGGAGTGGGCGAGTTCGGCCCTGGAGTCCGCGGCGTATTTGAGGCCCGACTCGATCTGCCGCTGGCGCTCCTCCATGTTGGCGAGCACGGGCTTGAAGGCGTAGCGCCAGAGCAGGACCGCCACGATCGAGAAGCACAGCATCTGCGCCAGAAGGAGGGGCACTTCGATGTCGAACTGCGCCATCAGGGAGAGCACGGAGTCCCACAACGACGAGAGGATGCCTCCCTGGGCGGCGGCGAAGAACAGCGGATGGGCGAACATGGCGGAAAGGGGCGCCGCGCCGGGACGGGATCGCGCCGGCGCGGCGGGACGGTCAATAGTTGCCGAGGAAGATGGCGTAGAACGAAATCGCTTCGGCCAGCGCCATGCCGATGATGGACTGGACGAGGATCTTGCCGGAGGCACCCGGGTTGCGGCCGACGGCCTCGACGGCCTTGGTGCCCACGAGCCCGACGCCGATGGCGGAGGCGAAGCAGCCGAGGGAGCCCTGGATGTCCCTGAGGTTGCCGGTGATTTCTGCGATGGTTTGGAGCGTATGCATTTGGATCCTGGGTTGTTTTCACGGCGCCCGCGCCGCGTTGGGCACGGTCCCGCCGGGAAAGGGTCAGTGCGGCGCGGCGGCCTCCCCGGCGCCGGCGTGTTCCGCCTCGTCGCCGTGATTGCAGATCAGGCCGATGTACACGCTGACCAGCAGCGTGAACACGAGCGCCTGCACGAAGCCGATCAGCAGCTCGAGGAAGTAGAAGGGGGTGGGCACGATCCATTTCACGATGCCGAACATGGCGTGCATCAGATTCTCACCGCCGAAGATGTTGCCGAAGAGACGGAACGAGAGGGAGACAGGGCGGAAGAGGATGGAGACGATCTCGATGAGCCCCACGCCGAAGAAGATCACATAGAGCAGATAGTAGATCACGACCGGGATCTCGCGGCGGTCGGCCTTGTTGCCGAAGAGGTCGTGAATCAGGACGCGCACGCCGGCGTACCGCAGCACGAAATAGAGCCAGCAGACCATCGACACGGCGGCCAGCGCCACCGTGCTGTTCATGTCCGCGTTGCCGGGACGGATCAGCTCCTTCCATTCGCCGTGCTCCAGGATCTTGATGGTGCCGACGCCGGGCAGCAGCCCGCTCCAGTTCTGGATGAGAATATAGGTGAAGAGCCCGACCAGCAGCGGAAAGGCGGGGCGGGCGGCCCGGGCGCCGACGATGGGCGTGATGAGGTCGAGCACGCCCTGCACCAAGCTCTCGACGATGGCCTGGCTGCGGGTGGGAATCAGCCGGGGGTTGCGCGTCGCCAGCCGGATCACGATGACGAGGGCGACCGCGATGGTCCAGGTGGCGACCATGCTGTTGGTCACCGGGAGCGGCCCGAGGCGGAACAGAATCTCCGGCTTGGTCGATACGCCGGCCTCGGCGGCCTCCGCGGCCGCGGCCGGCAGGCTGGACGCCAGCAGCAAAGCAGAAACTCCGATTTTTCTGACCAAGGGCATGGATCCTGGATCGTCGTGAAACGGATTAAAAAGGTTATCTGCTAGCGTATCGCTTTAACCGGCGTCAACCCCTGAAAGTGCGGATTGCGGGGGCGGGAGGTGGGAGCGGGGTGCGCGGCGGGACTTTCACCGGGAAGGGCCGGTTTGTCACTGCATTTGCACACTTTTCCCCGGCTGGCGCGCCGCGCCCAGCGAGTGGAAGGTGACGGCGCGCGCCTGGAAGATGGTCGGGTGTTCGAAGGGGAATGGGCCGGGCGGCAGCAACGCCCACGCCGTGTGGGCAGCCACGATGCCGGCCGCCTCGTCATAGTACGGCTTGAAATCGGTGCGGAAGAAGAAGCGGCTCCCCTGCCCCGCCCGCGCGGCCAGCGTGTCCAGCAGTGCGGGTTTGAGCAGGCGGTGTTTGTGGTGGCGCTTCTTGGGCCACGGATCGGGAAAGAGCATGAAGATGTCGGCCAGGCGGACGTCCGCGGGCAGCTCCGCCAGGAAATCCAGGGCGTCGCAGCGAAAGAAGTGCAGCCGGTCCAGGCCGGCGCGGTCCCGCTTGCGGCGCGCCTTCACGATGCGTTCCAGGCGCAGGTCGAGCCCGGCACAGGTCTGGTCGGGATGGGCGGCGGCATAAGCGGTGAGAAAATGCCCGTTGCCGCAGCCGATCTCCAGCACGAGGCGCGCCGGCGCCACGGGCCAGGCGGCGGCGATCTCGGCGCGCAGGGCGTCGCGGCGGCCAGTGCGGACGGCTTCGAAGAGTTCGCGGGGCATCGGGGGCGGGAAGCTAGGGGGAAGACGGGGGACGCGCAAGGCACGGCCGGCGGATCCCCTCCCCTGATGGCGGCCGCGCTCCGGCCGGCGGTCAGCCGGTCCGCTGCGGCAGCGTGAAATGGAAGACGGTGCCCTTGCCGAGTTCGCTTTCCACCCACACCCGGCCGCCGTGCAACTGGACGATGTGTTTCACGATGCTCAGGCCGAGGCCGGTGCCGCCCTTGTCGCGGGAGCGTCCCTTGTCGACGCGATAGAACCGCTCGAAGATGTGCGGCAGGTCGGCGTCCGGAATGCCGGGGCCGTTGTCGCGCACGCTCACGGTGATCTCGCCGCCGAGCGCCCGGACGCTCACGGCGATAGTCGAGCCGCGCGGCGTGTACTTGAGCGCGTTATCCAGGAGATTCTCGCAGACCTGGGAGATCTTGAGCGGATCCACGAGCACCACGCCGGGATCCGACTCGATGGTGAGCGACAGGATGTGCTCGCCGGCGAGGGAGCGGCCGCGAATGTCGTTGACGACACTGTGCAGCAGATCGGCGAGCGGGACGGATTCGCGGCGCAACCCGGGATTGATGGACTCCAAGCGCGAGAGCGTCAGCAGGTCCTCGAGCAGGGAGTTGAGACGCTCGGTGTGCTTCTGGATGGTGCGGAGGAAATGGTCGCGATCCTCCAGCGGCATGGTGCGGTGGCTGTCGACCAGGGTTTCAATGTAGCCCTTGATGATGCTGAGGGGCGTGCGGAGTTCGTGCGACACATTGGCGACGAAATCCCGGCGGACCCCCTCGAGCATCTTCTGTTTGGTGATGTCGTGGAGCACGAAGAGCGCCCAGGCATCGGCCTGCTCATCCAGCGGCGTGACCAGGGTGCCGGTGACTTCGATCCAGATGGAGCCGCCGCCCTCGACGAATTCGATCTCGCGCTGCGGCTCCGCGTTGCCGGCGCGCACGGCCTCGACGTAGCCGAGGAACGCCACGCTGTGAAGGACGAGCTCGAGGCGTTGGTTGAGGACGTCCTGGGCGCTGGGGAAGATGGACTGCAGCGCCTGATTGGCGAGCAGGATGCGGTTGCCCGCGTCGACCAACAGCACGCCCTCGCGCAGGCTGCCGAGGGTGGCCTCGAGCTGCGCGAGCTGGCCGGAGCGAACCTGATGGAGGTGGGCGAGCTCGGCGATGAGCCCGTTCGCCGCCGAGCGCAGGCCGGCCCAGGCATCGCCGGGCCGGGCGCCCCGCGCGTCTTCCTGAAAAAGCGGCCGGCGGTCGCGGATGGCTTGACCCAGCGCGCGTGCCGCCCGCCGTTGATCGTGCAGCAGCTTGAGAGTGATCGCGAGGCCGACGCCCAAGGCGGCGGTGATCAGGTAGAGCATGCTTCCGCTTTGCGTTCGGCCATGCGATAGCCGACACCGCGGATGGTCTCAATCCAGTCCGCTTCCGAGCCGAGCTTCTCCCGCAGACGGCGGATGTGGGTGTCGACGGTGCGCGTTTCGATCTCCGTTTCGTAATTCCAGACGTTGATGAGGAGATGCTCGCGGGTCTGGACGCGGCCCCGGCGTTCCATCAACAGGCGGAGGAGCTTGAACTCCGTCGCCGTGAGTTCAATTGGACGGCCATGAACGGTTACCTCATGGCGCTCCGTGTCCAAGACGATCCGGTTTACCTGGAGACGCTTGACCTCCCCTGAATCTACGTCGGCTGAGCGACGAAAAACGGATTGAATGCGAAGAATTAATTCTTTAATACTGAACGGCTTGCATATATAATCATCACAACCGGTTTCAAACCCGGCGATGCGATCAGCTTCTTCGGTCTTGGCGGTCAGAAAAATGATGGGGACCTGTTTCAACTTCAGATCAGCACGCAGAATGCGGCAGATCTGAATGCCGTTCAGGTCGGGCATCATGATATCGAGCACGACCAAGTCGGGCAGGAACGAACGCGCCACACCCAGACTGACATTGGGATTATTGGCGGTCTCGACTTGATAGCCCTTGGCCTTGAGATGGTACGAAACCAGGTCGGCAACATCCGGCTCGTCGTCGACGATCAGAATCTTCTTGGGCTTCTGTTCGGCCACCGACTGGAAGATAGGCCCGGTAAGCGGCATGGCTAGTGAATTCCCCGGCGTCACCCATTTGTTACAACGATGCAACTGGTGAAAACGGCCCACCACCATCACCCGCCTTCCTTGTTCGGACTGGACGCCGCGCAGGCGCCAGCGCCGGCGTGAATCATCACCATGAGGATGCTGATGTCGGCGGGGTTGACGCCGCTGATTCTCCCGGCTTGGCCCAGAGTGTAGGGCCGCGCTTCTTGAAGCTTGAGCGCGCTTTCCCGGCGCAGGCCCCGGATGGCCAGATAGTCGATGCCGTCAGGGATGCGGATGCGTTCGGTGGCGGCCAGTCTTTCGATCAGCCGAGATTCGCGCTCCAGATAGCCGCGATAGTTTACGCGATAGAGCACTTCGTCGCGCACTGGTGCCGACTCGGCGAGAAACTCAGCAGGAAGGATCGAGTCCCCTGCCCCGTTGCGGACACGAGATGCCAAAGACAGGCCATTGGCAGCGCTGGATTCGAGAATATCAATCCATCGGCCAATGGCAGCCTTCTTTTTAGTTATATTCTGTAATCTGTTGGTATTTAGCAAATTATAATTTGCTGCGTGGTGAACTAATCTTAGTTCGGCGCTTGCATGATTGAACAGCAGACGAAATTCCGCGCGACTGGTAAACATTCGATACGGCTCGTTGGTCCCCTTCGATACTAGGTCATCGATAAGGACACCGATGTAGCCTTCGTCGCGCCGAATGATGAGGGGAGACTCTCCTCTGGTCTTTAGCACGGCATTTATTCCGGCAACGATCCCCTGCCCCGCGGCTTCTTCGTATCCGGATGTCCCATTAATTTGACCAGCGAAAAACAGGTTCTCGACCTTTTTTGATTCAAGGGAAGGGAAAAGCTGCGTCGGTGGAGCGAAGTCATATTCCACTGCGTAAGCCGGGCGTAGCAACACGGCGTTCTCCAAGCCAGGTATGCTGTGAACGGCGTCGACCTGGACATCAAGGGGCATGCTGGTAGAAAGGCCGTTGATGTAGTACTCGTCGGTGGTCCGCCCCTCGGGCTCCAAAAAAAGGATGTGTCGCGGTTTGTCGGCGAACCTGACGAACTTGTCTTCGATACTGGGGCAATAGCGCGGCCCAATGCCTTTGATTTGACCGCCATAGAGCGCGGAACGATGTAGGTTTGCCTTAATGAGTGACGCTGTCTCGTCCGTCGTAAATGTGATCCAGCAAGATACTTGCTGCGCCCCCGGCGACCAACCTATGCGGCGTTCATTAAGATGTTCCACGTGGAACAGGTCCTCGGAACCCCGGGTATCGTGAAATGCGAATAGTGTGGGCGGAACATCGCCTTTTTGCTCCTGCATCTTCGAAAAGTCCAAGCTCCTCCCCAAAACACGCGGAGGCGTGCCGGTCTTGAGTCGACGGAGTTCAATGCCATGGTCGCTCAAGCTTTGCGATAGACCTTTTGAGCTGAAGTCCCCGAGACGGCCTCCCTCGGTCTTGCTTTCGCCGACGTGCATTAAACCCCGGAGGAAGGTCCCTGTGGTAATCACAACCGTATGCGCCAAAAAATCCACGTCGAGGTTCGTCCTGCACCCAACAACTCTTCCCGACTTTGTGATGAGGCTGGTGACCGTGGCCTGGAAGAGCCGAAGGTTCGGCTGGAGTTCCAAGGTGTGTTTCAGGCGAAATTGGTATGCTTTCTTGTCGCACTGCGCTCGCGGTGATCTGACCGCCGGCCCCTTCGATGCGTTGAGCAGCCTGAATTGGATTGCGGTACAATCTGTGTTGATGGCCATCTCTCCGCCAAGCGCATCGATCTCCCTGACGATGTGCCCTTTTGCCTGACCCCCAATAGCAGGATTACAGCTCATCTGCCCGACCGTATCTATATTACCGGTTAATAGGAGGGTGGAGGCGCCCATACGGGCGGAAGCCAATGCGGCTTCAACTCCGGCGTGGCCTGCTCCACACACGACCACGTCATATTCTATCTTGTTTATCATTAATATATAATGAATGTATCACGAAGAGAAAAACCCAACAATGGCGGTCGTCGATCATCATTTTCCAATGCAGAACGTCGAAAAGATGCGATCGAGCACCTTCTCGTTATCAATCGTACCCAGGATCTCGCCGAAGCTGTTGAGCGCGCAGCGCAGGTCACTAGCCAAGAACTCGTCGGCGGGAGCCCCGCCGCGAAGTTTATCGGTCGCCGATAGAAGGAATCCGGCGACCTTGCCCAGGGCCTCGGCGTGCCGGTAATTAATCGCAACCAGTTCCTCATCCTGCTCGGAGCGGAATGACTCGGCGTGGCGGGCGATCGCAGCGACCAGGTCATCGCAGCCGGCGCCGGTGAGAGCGGAAATCCTGACCGCCGGCACTCCTGGAGGTCCGGAGGGAAATGGCCCGCCGGGGACCAGGTCGATCTTGTTGACGACCAGGAGCGAGTTCTCGGCCGTCAGTCCGGGCAGCGATTCGACTTGCAGGAGGGCAGGGGCGGGCCGCGTGGCGTCAAGGATGAGCAGGATGAGGTCGGCCCCGGCGGCGTGTTCGAGGGCTTTCGCCATGCCGAGGCGCTCGAGCGGGGCGGGGCGGGGGTTCAGGCCTGCGGTATCAATCAGTCGAATACAATGGGGCCCGAGGGTGATCCGCTCCTCGAGGTAATCCCGGGTGGTGCCGGGTTCGGGGCTGACGAGGGCCCGCTCCCGGCCGACGAGCCGATTGAGCAGGCTGCTCTTGCCGGCGTTGGGCGGGCCGAGGATCACGGTCTTC
>DATJUU010000159.1:0-8199 GCA_035502155.1 Opitutaceae bacterium | reverse complement strand
GTTGCCGGTGAGCGCGATCAGCGCCTGGAGCAGGATCAGCAGGGCGGCGCCGAGATGGCGCACACGGCGCGGCCCGAGCAGCAGGAGCGGCGCGCCGAATTCGATCGCGAACATGAGCGCGCAGGACAGGCGCAGCAGGGCGGGCGGCAGCTGCTGGGCGTACCACGCCACCCAGGTCGGCAGGGGCTGGGTCTGAAAGTGGTAGTAAAGGGCGGTGAGATTCGTCCAGGCGGGATCGCCGCTGAGCAGCTTGACCGCGCCGGACAGGAGCATCAGCCGGATGAGCAGCCACCACAGCAGCCAGCGCGCGAGCCGCGGGGGATCGGCCCGGATGCGCCCTGCGCGCCAGACCCAGGGGGCGAAGAACACCGCCAGCAGGTTCGTCTCCAGCAGCAGTGCGTCCCACTGGTAGGCCAGGAACACCTGGCCGGCGCCGCACAGCGAAAGGTAGGCGGCCCAGAGCAGGGCGAGGCAGGCCGCAGGCGCGAACCCGGCGATCAGGGCGAGCGACAGGACCACGCCCGCCGCGCAGAGCACGTGCAAAAAGGCCCCGCCGCCAAAAATCCAGCAGAGCGTGGGCAGCTCCCAGAACCGGGCGGCGCCAACCTGGGCGTGCACGGCATTGAGGAAGGATTGGGCCGGCATGAGCCCGCGCGGGCCGACGAGCCCGTCGAGCTGCACCCACAGGGACAGGAAGGCGATCAGGTTGACCACCCCGAGGAGTCGCAGGAAGAGCCAGCTGCCGGTGCCGAATGCGGGACGCCGGACCTCGCCGCCCCAAAGCAGGCGGGTGAGCAGCGAGAACCAAGGGCGGTGGCCGGCCACCACGCGGTAGACGCCCTCGGCCGCCGCGGCAAAGCCGGGGACGCGTTCGTAGGCGTGCAGCAGCCACGAGCGGCGCGTTCCCAGCGCGCGGGCGCGCAATACCGCCTCCGCGCCGGAGAAGAGCCGGCCGTCGGTGGCGACCAGTTGGACGGCCTCCGCATATTCCGCGGGCGAAATCTCCGGGAAACGCGGGCCGCCCTGCTGGGAGGGCTCGACGTCCAGCCGGTCGCCGCAGGCAGCCCGCCAGCGTTCGACCCACAGCCGGCAGAATCCGCAGTCGCCGTCGAAAAGCAGAAGCGGGCGCCCGACGGGGGGTTGGGCGACCCGGCGGGGTGCGGTCGCGGAGTCCGACATGGCCGCAACATGGCACGACGGGGAAAATCGGCAAGGCCGGCGGAGGCCGGCAGGGATGGTCCGGCCTGTCGGATGCGGCGAATCGGGATTGGCTTTTTTCGGCCACCGCATGCAGTTTCGGGCGGTGACGCTCCGCCAGAAACTCAAATCCACGATTCGCGCCCTGCTGCGGGGCGCGGTCTTTCCCGGTCGCGGCAAACGGGAGAATCCAGACGAGGGCGCGCAGGGCGCCGGGGTGCCGGCGGGCCTGAAGCCAACGCCGCCCGTGCTGGCGGCGGCCGCGGCCCGGTCGTTGCCGGGGCCGGGCGAGCAGGCGGCCTGACCGGCGTCGTTGGCCGGCGGGCGCTACTGCACCCGCTGCAGGGCCTCGACCAGCTGCGGCTGGGTGGGATTCAGCTTCAGGCCGGCCTGGTACTCGGCGCGGGCACCGGCAGCGTCGCCCTTTTTCTCGAGGATGATGCCGAGCCGCCAGTGCGCGGCCCACAGCGGCGGCTCCCCTTCCGCCGGCGTGTGCTGCAAATATCGGCGGAGCATCGCCGCGCCCAGATCCAGCTGTTGCCCGCTCACGGCCGCGAGTCGTCCGGTTTGGAAGGCGACCATGGGGGAGTCGGGATGCCGTTTTTGCAGGCCGGCGATCAGCCAGAAGGCCGCGTCGTAGTCCTTTTCCGACGTGCTGACCTCGACCAAGGCGAGGGTGCCCTGGAGGTCGTCCAGCTTTTGCAGCACCAGCGCCTCCGTCCGGGCCTTGTCCAGTCCGCCTCCGGCGATGGCGGGCGCCTGGCGGTAGAAGCGGTACAGGGAGTAGTGGGCCTCGACGCTGCGGGGGTCCAGCGCGACGGCCTTGTCGTAGGCGGCGTGGCATTGGCGCGCCAGGCCGGGCTTGGAGAACAGCCCGGCCTTCTGCGCCGAGAGGCCGTAGGCGTCGCCGAGACTGACCATGTAGGCCGCCGACGTCGGGGCCAGGGACGCGGCTTTTTCGAGCCATTTGACTGCCTCGTCCGCGTCGTCGCGCATCAACGCCAGCCGGCCGAGGCGGTAGGCGGCGTCGGCGTTGGCGGGTTCGGCAGCGGCGACGGCCTCGAAGGCGGTGCGCGCCTCGGGGTAGCGCCGGGCGCGGTAGAGCGCCTGGGCTTCATCGGAGGTCACCGCCGCCAGCCGGCCGGCGGCGGCCAGGCCGGCGAGGAGGATGGCGGTGCGGAACGGACGGCCCATGGCGGAAATGAGTGCGGGCCCACGGTGAAAGGTTCCCGGCGGGGTGTCGAGCGGCGCGGCGCCGGGGCCCGGCGGAGGGAAAGAAAAAGGCCGGCGCGGCGGCCGGCCTCACAAAACCGATGTCGGACGGGGTCAGTTCTTCCCGGGGCGCTTCGCGGCCGACTTGCTCTCGAAAAACTCGCGCAGGATTTCCATCCGCTTGCGCAGGCGCTCCTCCTGGTCGATTTCCTCGACGGTCCGCTGGGCCTCGTTGCGGGCCATGAGCTTGCGGATCTTCTGGAGGGCGAGGTTCTGGAGCTGGCGGACGCGCTCGCGGGTGACCTTGAACTTGCGGCCGACCTCCTCGAGGGTCAGCTCGTCGTGGCCGTCGAGGCCGAAGCGCATGCGGAGGATGTCCGCCTCGCGCTTGTCGAGCGAGTTGATCATGCGGTTGAGGTCCGACCTGAGATTGCGCTCGCGGACGTTCTCGAAGGGGCTGGTGGCGTTCTCGTCCCCCACGATCTCGCCGAAGGTGGCGGAGTCGCCCTCGTCGCTGATCGGCGCGTCGAGGGAGGTGGGGCGGATGCTCACGGACTTGAGGTGGGCGACCTTGTTGGTCGGGATGCCCAGCTCCATCGCCAGCTCCTCATCCGAGGGCTCGCGGCCGAACTCCTCGGCCAGCGCCATCGCGGTGCGGCGCATCTTGGAGATCTTGTCCACGAGGTGGACGGGCAGGCGGATGGTCTTGGATTGGTTGGCCAGCGCGCGCTTGATGGATTGCTTGATCCACCAAGCGGCGTAGGTGCTGAGCTTCCCGCCCTTGCGCGGGTCGAAGCGCTCCACCGCCTTGATCAGACCGATATTGCCCTCGCTGATCAGGTCGAGCAGCGGCAGGCCGAAGTCCTTGTAGTCGTGGGCGATCTTCACCACGAGGCGCAGGTTGGCCTTGATCATGTGGTCGCGCGCGGCTTTGTCGCCGCGGCGGATGCGGCGGGCGAGGGTGACCTCCTCGGCAATGGTGAGCAGGGGAGTCTTCGCGATCTCCTGCAGGTAGAGCTGGAGGCCGCTGCGCTCGAGCGGATCAGGCTCGATCACGGCGGGCTCGGGTCGTTCGAGAAAAGACGGGGGTGCGTCGGTCGTCGGGGCGGCGGGGCGCAGGACCTCGGCTTCGGAGAGGGCCGGTTTGTCAGAGGCGGTGGCAACCGGCGCGCGATCAATTCTGCGAGACAGAGCCATGACAAGTGATGATTCCAAATATTAGACGCTTGAACAAGCCGTTCGATTCCTCATGCGGGCATTTATGACGGCCCCTAATTGTGAGGGTTTCCCGTATGCCAAGACGTAATGAAGGCTTTTCATGTCAAACCGCATCAGACTCGGGGCGAAGCCCAAGCACTTCCAGCACGGAAGATTAGGTTTTTGCGGCATGGCACCTCTGAAGGTGCATAATACACGCCAACCAAATCCCGCGAACCAGTGATTAGAGTCATCAGAAAGACGGATTTTTAGAATGAGTATCTCTAATCTAGCGTCCATCGGGTCCGGCGGGCGAAAACGGGCCGCCGAAAACGCCCGCCTCCCCATAAATGGGGCTCGATCGGCCGGAAGACAGGCTCAGAGGCCGTCGGCGATCGCCACCGCCTTGAGCAATGCGGTGGCCTTGTTGATGCACTCCTGATACTCGGAGGCGGGGACGGAGTCGGCGACGATCCCGGCGCCGGCTTGGATGTACACCTTGCCGTCCTTGAGCAGCGACGTGCGCAGCGTGATGCAGGAATCGAGGTTGCCGTCGTAGCTGAAATAGCCCAACGCCCCGGCGTAGAAGCCGCGCTGAAGCTTCTCCTGCTCGGCGATGATCTGCATGGCGCGGACCTTGGGGGCGCCGCTGACCGTGCCGGCCGGGAAGGTGGCGCGCATGAGGTCGAAGGCGTTCTTCTCCGGCGCCAGGCGGCCCTCGACCTGCGAGACGATGTGCATGACGTGCGAGTAGCGCTCAACCACCATGAGCTCGGGCACGACGACGCTCCCGAAGCGGCAGACACGCCCGATGTCATTGCGGGCGAGGTCGACCAGCATGAGGTGCTCGGCGCGCTCCTTCTCGTCGGCCAGCAGCTCCTTCTCCAGCGCGTGGTCCTCGGCGACGGTCGCGCCCCGGCGGCGCGTGCCGGCGAGGGGCCGGATCTCGACGCGGCCGTCGGTCAGGCGGACGTGCACCTCGGGCGAGGCGCCGACCAGCGCGTGATCGCCGGTGTCGAGCAGGAACATGTAGGGCGACGGGTTGACCGTGCGCAGCGCGCGGTAGAGGTCGAGCGGGGTCCGGCGGAAATCGCGGACGAAGCGCTGGCCCAGCACGACCTGGATGATGTCGCCGGCGCGGATGTACTCCTTGGCGTCCTCGACCATCCGCTCGAACGCCGCCGGGGTGAAGTTGGACGGGGGCACCTCCAGGTGCGGCGGCTCCAGCAGGGGCGAGGAGGCGAGCTCGTGCGGCTGGCGCAGGAGGCCGTAGAGGCGGTGCAGCTCGGCCACGGCAGCGTCGTAGGTGGCGCCGCGGTCGGCCGACACGTGGGCGTTGACGCACAGGCGCAGCGTCTGCTTCGCGCGGTCGAACATCAGCAGCGAGTCCGACAGCATGAAGTACACGAGCGGCAGGCCGAGCTCGTCGCGCGCGGCGGCGGGCACGGTGGGCTCGATGCGGTGGATGTACTCGTAGCCGAGGTAGCCGACGGCGCCGCCCATGAAGCGCGGCATGCCGGGAACGTGCACCGGGCGGAAGCCGGCGATCTCGGCCTCGATCAGCGCCAGCGGGTCGCGCGGGGTCGGGACCCGTTGCGGCGGGCGGCCGGGTTCGCGGATCTCGGTGTGCTCCGGATAGCAGGCGAACACCTTGCGCGGCCGGCAGCCGATGAAGCTGTAGCGGGAAACCAGTTCGCCGCCCTCGATCGACTCGAGCAGGTAGGCCGGGCCGGCGGCGTTGAGCTTGGCGTAGGCCGACACGGGCGTCTCGAAATCGGCCATGAGGTCGGCGTAGACGGGCACGACGTTGCCCTGGTCGCACAGCCGCAGAAAGCCGTCCCTGGTCGGTTGGATGTTCATCCCGGAGGGGAAGGGTTATGGATCGCCGCCGTTCGCGGGCAAGGAGAATGACGGCCGGCGGCGCGCGCTAGAACGCCGCTTCGAGCCGCCTCGCCGCTTCCTCCCAAGCCTGGGTGGCGGCTTGGAGCTGATCCACGACGGCGGTGAGCTCGCGGTTCAAATGCTGGGCCTTCCCGGGCACGGTGTAGGTCTCCGGCTTCTCCAGCTCGGCGGTGAGCTCCCCCTGTTTTGCCTCCAACAGCGCCACCTCCTCCTCGTGGCGGCCAACCTCGGTGCGGAGCTTGCGCAATTCCTTCGGACTGAGGCGGGGAGTTTTTGGTTTTTGGTTTTGAGTTTCGGGTTGAGACTCGATTGCCGTCGCATCTGCGACTTTGGCGTTTGGACCTTGGCGTTTGGGATTTGCCGCGTCCTGGGGCGGCCGGGCATCGGTGAATCCCGCCGTGACCGCCGCGCGCTCGTTGGTGGCCTTCGATTTGTCCAGGTAGTAGTCGTAACCGCCGGCGTAGGGCGTGAGGCGGCCGGCCTGCACGTGGAGCACCTGCCGCGCGAGCGCCCGGATGACGTAGACGTCGTGGCTGATGAAGACGAGCGTGCCGCTGTAATGGCTGAGCGCGTGGAGCAGGGCGTCGATCGACGGGATGTCGAGGTGCGTCGTCGGCTCGTCCATCAACAGGAGGTTGGGCGGGTCGATCAGGAGGCGGGCGAGGGCGAGGCGCGACTTCTCGCCGCCGGAGAGGACGGAGACCTTCTTGAAGACGTCGTCCTTGCGGAAGAGGAAGGCGCCGAGCAGGGTGCGGGCGCGCTCCTCGGTGAGCGCGTTCTGGGCGGTGCGCAGCTCCATCACGTTGTCCAGCACCGTGGCGCCGGCGTGGAGCGTGTCGGTACGGTTTTGCGCGAAGTAACCCGGCACGACGTTGGCGCCGAGGTGGCGCACGCCGCCCTGGATGGGCACGATGCCGCCGAGGATCCTGAGCAGGGTGGACTTGCCCGCGCCGTTGGGGCCGACGAGCACGATGCGCTGCCCGCGCTCGGCCGCGAAGTTCAGGTCGCGGTACACGACGTGGTCGCCGTAGGCCTGCTGCACGTGCTCGAGCGCGACGACCTTGAGCCCGGAGCGGGGCGGCGGCGGGAATTTGAAATGCACCCGCTTGAGCTCGGCCACCGGCTCCTCGACGGCCTCCTCCTGGAGGCGGGCGATCTGCTTCTCCTTGGACTTGGCCCGGGAGGCGAGGGTGGCCTTGGCGCCGAAGCGGTCGACGAAGCGCTGCAGGTGGGCGATCTCGCGCTGCTGGTTCTTGAACCGGGCGGCCTGCTGCTCGCGGCGGGCGTCCTTTTCGGCGAGGTAATCGTCGTAGTTGCCGGTGTAGCGGTGGAGCGTGCCGCCGCGCAGCTCGAGGATGCCGTTGCAGAGCGCGTTGAGGAACGCCCGGTCGTGGGAGATCACGACGAGGCCGCCGGGATAGCGCGTGAGGTAATCCTGAAACCAGAGCAGCGCCTCGAGGTCGAGGTGGTTGGTGGGCTCGTCGAGCAGGAGCAGCGAGGGCTGGCTGACGAGGAGGCGGGCGAGGTGGGCCCGCATGACCCAGCCGCCGGAGAAGGTGTTGGCCGGCCGGTGATGATCCCCCTCGCGAAACCCGAGGCCGGCAAGGACGGCCTTGGCGCGCGGCTCGAGGGTCCAGTCCACCTCGAGCTCGGCGTGGTCGGGTCCGCCCCGGTGGGCGTGGCCGCTGGTCGCGAGGTGGAGGATGGTTTCCTCGCCGGCCGGGGCGGTTTCCTGCGGCAGGTAGCCGAAGTCGGCGCCGCGCTCCCAGGAGATCGTGCCGGCGTCGGGCGCCTCCTCCCCGAGGATGAGGTTGAACAGGGTGGTCTTGCCCGTGCCGTTGGCGCCCACGAGGCCATAGCGGTCGGTGCGCGCCACGAAGAGGGAGACCTCCTCGAAGAGCAGGCGCGTGCCGTAGGACTTGGCGACGTCGGCGAGGGTGAGCATGAAGCCGGACAACAAACCGGAGGGGCGGGGTGGTCGTCAAGGCCGCTCGCCCGGCGGGCGTGGAGTTGGTTTTGACTGTCTGACCGCGCTGGCGTTGATTGGGGCCGCCGGGATCCGAAACTCCGGCGAGCCGCGCTCCCCGATCTTCCCGGCGGCACCGCTCCGCCCCAACCCGAACCCGAGGATCGACCCATGTCCCTGACCCGACGAGATGCCCTCAAATTCATGGCCGGCGCGGTGCCGGCGCTCGGCGCGATCCGCGCCGTTCAGGCAGCCGAAGGCGGCGGCACGCCGGCCAGCCCCGCCGGCCCGACCGTCATCCCCGGTCCGTTCCAAGGCACGCGCGCGTCGCTGCGCGCCTACCGCGCGCCGGAGTGGTTCCGCAACGCCAAGTTCGGCATCTGGGCCCATTGGGGCCCGCAGTCGTCCGTCGAGGAGGGCGACTGGTACGCCCGCAACATGTACATGCAGGGCAGCCGCCAGAACCAGTACCACGTCGCGACCTACGGCCCGCCGTCGAAGGTCGGCTACAAGGACCTGATCCCGAACTGGCACGGCGCGGAGTTCGATCCCGAGCACCTCGTCGGCCTCTACCAGAAGGCCGGGGCGCGCTACTTCATGAGCATGGGCGTGCACCACGACAACTTCGACCTCTGGAACTCGACGCACACCCGCTGGAACGCCGTCAACATGGGCCTCAAGCGCGACGTCGTCGGCGAGTTCCGCCAGGCGGCCCGCAACCACGG
>DATJUU010000158.1:0-8243 GCA_035502155.1 Opitutaceae bacterium | reverse complement strand
GCCCTCGCGCCGGGCGTCCGCAGCTCCGGATCGTCCGCGTCCAGCGCCTTGAACACAATCTTGGCGTGGGCAAACCCGGTGAGGGGGACAACCGGATGGCTCGCCTCGGTGCTGATGATCTTCGGCTGCTTGTGGAGTTTGGCGCAATGGGCGGCGACATCCTCGAGGGCCTGCGCCTTCAGCTTCTCCGTGTTGCGCACAAAGCCGTTCTCCGCCCAGCGGGTCAGGGCGTAGGTATCGTGGCCCAGCGGCACGATCTCCGGGTTGGGGTCCGCCCGGGCGGGCACTGCCAGCAGACCGAGCGCCAGGACGGGGCAGGCGAAAAGGGGCATTCTCATGGCGTCGACGTTCAGCCGGTGGCCTTGCCCTCGTCAATATCAACCCGGCATTACCCGCACGAAAGGGCGGAGGCGGCGGCGCGGTGACGCGCGGCGTTGCATCCGGTCTTTCCTCCGCATTTAAGCAGCCCTAGCGTCCCCTGTCCGTTCGCCCTCCATGGCCGTTCCTCCCGCCCCCGCCTCCGTTGCCTCCGCCCGCCGGGCGACCGTTGTCGCCGGCGCCGGCCTGGTCCTGGCCGCGGTCGCCGTGTACGCCAACAGTTTTTCCGGGCCGTTCATCTTCGACGACCTGCTGTCGATCCCCCAGAACCTGACTCTTGGCAGCCTGCGCACGGCGCTCGCGCCGCCCGGCGGGGGCCTGACGGTCACGGGCCGGCCGATGCTGAATCTGTCCTTCGCGCTCAATCACGCGCTGAGCGGCGACCGGGTCTGGAGCTATCACGCGCTGAATCTCGTGATCCATGTGCTGGCGGGCCTGACCCTGTTTGGCATCGTACGGCGCACCCTTCGACTCAACTCGGAGCCGGTGCCGGCCGGAGCCGCCACGTTCGTTGCGTTCGCCGCGGCCCTGCTGTGGATGGTGCATCCGCTGCAGACCGAGTCGGTGACATACGTCGTGCAGCGGGCCGAGTCGCTGATGGGCCTGTGGTATCTCCTGACGCTCTATTGTTTCCTCCGCGGGGCTGAGTCGGATGCGGACTCGAATTCCTCGACGGCCTCGCGGCCCGGCGGTTCCAAAGCTTGGTTCGCGCTCTCGTTCCTCGCCTGCTTTCTCGGCATGGGAACCAAGGAAGTCATGGTGTCGGCGCCGCTGATCGTGCTGCTTTATGACAGGACCTTTCTGTCGGGCAGCTTCCGCGCGGCGTGGCGGCTGCGTGGGCGGAGCCATCTCGCGCTGGCGGCCACCTGGCTTCCGCTGGCAGGCCTGGTGCTGCACAGCGCGAATCGCGGCGGCACGGCGGGATTCGGCATCGGCGTGGGGTTCTGGACCTACGCCGCGACGCAGTTCCAGGCGGTGGCCCATTACCTGTGGCTGGCGGCGTGGCCGCATCCCCTGATCGTGGATTATGGCGTCCGGTGGGTGGCGTCCGTGGGGGACGTGGCGCCCTATGCCGCGTTGGTGGTCCTGCTGGCCGCCGGCACGGCGGTGGCGCTCGTGCGCCGGCCGGCGCTCGGATTCCTGGGCGTGTGGTTCTTCGCCATCGTCGCCCCGACCTCCCTGGTGCCCGGCAACCGGCAGACGCTGGCCGAGCATCGCGTGTACCTCGCTCTGGCGCCGGTGGCGGTGCTGGCGGTCGTTGCGGCGCACGCCTGGCTGGGCCGTCGGGGCCGGATCGTCCTGGCGGCGACGGCCGTCGGCCTGGGCTGGCTGACGATCCAGCGCAACACGGCGTATCGCAGCGAGGCCACGATCTGGGGTGACACGGTGGCGAAGCGCCCGGGCAATGCCTTTGCGCGCAACAACTATGGCAACATCCTGGCGCAGGCCGGCCGGCTCGAAGAGGCTTTGGCGCAATACGAGGCGGCGCTCCGGATCGATCCGGGTTATGCCGACGCCTGTTACGATGCCGGCAACGCCCTGAAGCGTCTCGGACGTTTGCCGGAGGCCATCGCCCGCTATCGGCAGGCGCTGCGGGCCAAACCCGAGTTGCCCGACGTCGAGGATGCGCTCGGCCGGGCGCTCGAGGACGCCGGTCGCCCCGATGAAGCATTGGCGCATTTCGAGCAGGCGGTGCGGCTCGACCCGAACTTCACCGACGCCAGCAACGACCTCGGCGAGGCGCTGGCCCGGACCGGGCGACTGCCGGAGGCCATCGCGCGCTTCGAGCAGTCGCTGCGGATCAATCCCACCTGGGCTGAAATGCACAACAACTTGGGCGACGCGTTGCGGATGGCCGGCCGGCTGCCGGAGGCATTGGTGCAATACGAGCAGGCGGTGCGGCTCAAGCCGGATTTCATGGCGGCCCGCAACAATCTGGGCCGGGCGCTGGCGGAGGCGGATCGGCTGCCGGAGGCCATCGCTCTTTTCGAGCAGACGTTGCAGCGGGATCCCGCCGCGATCGATGCCCGCAACAATCTGGGCACCGTCCTGCTCTTGGCCGGGCGGGCGCCAGAGGCCATCACGCAGTTTGAGGCGGCCCTACGGTTGAACCCGAACCTGCCCCAAGTACACTTGAACCTGGCGGTGGCCCTGCAGCGCGCCGGTCGGCCGGCGGAGGCCGCGGCGGAACTGGAGGCAGCCCGGCGGCTCGGGTTGGTCGTGCCGCCGCCGGGCGGTTGACGGGGGCCGCAATCTGCGGAGATTCTGTCTCCGCCCCGTTCTCCCCATGAATACCCCAGCACTGCGAAGCGCGGCCCTGTTCCTGCTGCTGCCGCTCGGCGCCCTCGCCGGACCGGCCGCGATCACGATCGACGTCGATCACGTCATCGACGCGGTCGATCCCCGCATCTACGGCGTCTTCATGGAGCCGATCGGCATTCACCGCGGCGGCCGGAACTTCCACACCCTTTACGGTCCCGTCTACGACCCGAAGTCGCCGCTGGCGGACGCCTTCGGCTTCCGCCGGGACATGATCGAGGCGGCGCGCGAGCTCCAGATCACCCAGATGCGATGGCCGGGCGGCAATTTCACCGCGGCATACGACTGGCGCGACGGCATCGGGCCGAAGGACGGGCGGCCGAAGCGCTTCGATCCGGCTTGGGGCGTCGTCGAGTCCAACCAGGTGGGAACCGACGAGTGGGTCGAGCTCAACCAGGAGATCGGCTCCGAAAACGTCGCCTGCATCAACGCCGGCACCGGCACGCTCGACCTCGCCCGCACCTGGGTCGAGTACTGCAACGCGCCGGCCGGCTCCTACTGGGCGGACCGGCGGGTCGCGGACGGCCACCCGGAACCCTACGGGATCAAGTATTGGGACCTCGGCAACGAGGTCGACGGCGCGCCCTGGATCATGGGGCACAAGACCGCCGAGGACTACGTGAAATTCGCGGTCGAGGCGGCCAAGCTCATGAGCCACAGCTCGCCCGACACGAAGCTCCACTTCATCGCCTGTGGCTCCTCCTGGTACCAGGACAACCTCGACTGGGTGAACTGGAACTGGACGGTCATCCAGGGCCTCTACGGCATCGCCGACTACCTCTCGATCCACCGCTACTGGGGGGATGCCAAGGACTATTACGTTTTCCTGGGCCAGCACGACGTGGACCTGGAGCAGGCGATCGACATCACCGCCGGCCAGCTCAAGGCCATCGCCGACGTCCGCAAGGGCCCGCCCATGTACCTCTCGGTGGACGAGTGGGCGCCCCCGTTCACGGGCGGCTACCTTTCGACCCTGGCCGTGGCGGAGTATTTCAACGCCTTCATCCGGCGGGCCGACGTCGTCAAGATGACCAACTACACGCTGCTGACGTCGCTCCTGGGGCGCGATCCGCAGACGGACCAGACCTACAAGACGCCGCTGTTCTACGCGTTCAAGCTGTTCTCCACCCACTGCCGCGGCGCGGCGCTGGAGACACTGGTCGACTGCGACACCTTCACCACGAGCGAGCACTATAAGAACATCCCGTATCTCGACGTGTCCTCGGTCTACAATCGCGAGGCGAAGCAGCTCGTCATCAACGTCGTCAATCGACACAGGGACGACGCCATCGCGACCGACATCCGGAGCGTCGCCGGTACATTCGCCGGCCCGGCGACGGTCAGCCAGATCGTCGCCGCCGACGTGGAGAACAAGCCCTACACTTACGAGGCGCGCGATTCCTACGCGCCCCAGACCGAACAGGTGCCCGCCGCCGGCGCGACGCTCCACTACGTCTTCCCGGCGCGCTCGTTCACCCAGATCGTGGTGGATGTCGATCACCCGGCCGGCGGATGAGGCTGGGGGCGGCCGGGACGTTGCCCGGCCTCAGCGGTATTCCTCGCTGGTGACGGCGTTGACGATCTTGAAGTTCTCGACGTGGTAGTTGAGGTCGGCGCGCCGGCCGTCGCTCTTCGAGCTATGGCCGGCAGGGAAGGCGTCACCGGTACTCTTCGTTCGTCACCGCATTGACGATCTTGAAGTTCTCCACGTGGTAGCTGAGATCCGCCCGAAACGCCAGCTTCACCCCGTAGTTCTTCTCCATCCGCACGAGCAGGTCGGCGTCCTCGCTGCGCAGGCGCTCGAGGATGCTGGGGTGCACCAGCACGCGCAGGGCGTACTCCCGGCCGTCCTCGCGGGCGTGCAGCCGGCGCACGATCGAGGAGAGCTTGCGCTGGAGTTCGACCGACATGGTCGTGGCGCTCTTCACGATGCCGCGGCCGCGGCAGTAGGGGCAGTTGGTGTAGAGGTTGGAGGCGAGCGACTCCTGCTGGCGCTGCCGCGTCATCTGCATGATGCCGAGCAGCGAGATGGGCAGGATGTGGGTCTTGGCCTTGTCCTCCGCCATCGCCCGCAGCATGTGGTCGTACACCTGGTTGCGGTGGCGGCGCTCCTTCATGTCGATGAAGTCGATGATGATCAGGCCGCCGATGTTGCGCAGGCGGATCTGGCGGGCGACCTCCTGCACCGCCTCGAGGTTGACCTGCAGGATGGTGTTTTTCTCCTCGCCCGGGCGCGCCTTGTGCGAGCCGGTGTTGACGTCGATGGCGATGAGCGCCTCGGTCTCGTCGATCACGATCTCGCCGCCGGAGGGCAGGGAGACGCGGCGCTGGAAGGTCTGCTCGATCTGGCGCTCGATGTTGAAGCGCTCGAAGATCGGGATGCTGTCCTTGTAGTGGGCGATCTTGCCGCGCGAGCGCTGGGAGATCTGGCTGACCTGGGCGAGCACGCGCTCGTGATCCGCCTGGCTGTCGATGAGCACGCGGTCGATGTCCTCGGTGAGGAAGTCGCGCACGGTGCGCTCGACGATGTCGGGCTCCATGTAGAGGCAGGCGGGGGCCCGGTCCGACTTCTCCTTCTGCTGGATCTCGTCCCAGGTGTGCAGGAGCAGGTGGAGGTCGCGGACGAAATAGCGGGCCTTCTTGCCCTCGCCGGCGGTGCGGACGATGACGCCCATGCCCTCGGGGATGGTGAGCTCGTTGACCAGCTGGCGCAGGCGCTGGCGCTCCTTGGGGTCCTCGATCTTGCGCGAGATGCCGCACTGGTCGGAGTACGGCATGAGCACGAGGTAGCGGCCGGGCAGGGCGAGGTTGGTGGTGGTGCGCGGCCCCTTGGTGCCGATCGGGCCCTTGGTCACCTGGATGACGATGTCGGTGCCGGCCGGATAGAGGTTGGGGATGTCCTTGACCGTCGGCTCGGCGGTGCGCGGGCCGGTGACCTTCTTGCGGTTGACGCGCACGACCTCGACGGAGGAGTCGGCCGCGGCCGGGAGCATGTCCCAGTAGTGGAGGAAGGCGTTCTTGCTGAAACCGATGTCGACAAAGGCCGCCTTCAGGCCGGGGTCGAGGTTCTTGATGCGGCCCTTGAAGATGCCGCCGACCATCCGGTTGTCGGACTCCCGCTCGATGTCGAACTTGTCGAGGATGCCGTTGACCAGCAGGGCGACCCGCTTCTCCAGCGGCTCGGAATTGATGATCAGCTCGCGGAAGTCGGCCTTTTCCTTCTGAAACAGGGTGAGGATCTTCTGGAGGATCGGGCGCTGTTGGGAGCGTTCCTTGGCTTCGCGGCGCAGGGAGGCGGGATTGACCGGTTCAGGGGGGCGCTGCGAGGGCGGGGCGGCCAGCTCCTCGTCGTACCGGTTGGGGACGTCCGGGGTCGGGACGTCGGCGGGGGGTTGATGGCTCATGGCGGGCGATGTCGTCGTGGGTTGGGACGGCGCGCCTCGGCGCAACGGGGGTGGCGCAGGAGATTCCGGCAGAGCGGTCCGTATCGGGGCAGGAGGGAGACATGGGATCAGAACTCCTTGCGGAACCGATAGACGCTTTGGACCAGTCCTTGCAGCACACAGCAGTTGAGCGCAAAGGTGCCACCGTAACTGAGGAAGGGAAGCGGGATGCCGGTGATCGGCACCAAGCCGATGGTCATGGCGATATTCACGAACACATGGACCGCGAAGAGCGCCGACACGCCGATGGCGAGCAGCGTTCCGAAGCGGTCGCGGGCGAGGCCCGCGATCCGTATGCCGTTCCACAACAACACGGCGAAGAGTCCGAGCACCGTAATGCTTCCCAGGAAACCTTTCTCCTCGGCGATGACCGAGAAGATGAAATCGTTGTGCGCGACCGCGCGCGGCAGGTAGCCGAGCTCGGCCTGCGTGCCCTTCTTCCAGCCCTTGCCCACAAGCCCGCCGGACCCGACCGAGATGAGCGACTGGTTCAGGTTCCAGCTGATGCCGAGCGGGTTGATGCGCTCCGGGGCGATGAACGCGAGCAGCCGGTTGCGCTGGTAGTCGTGCAAGGGCAGGAGCCCGTGCGGCTCGTAGGCGCCCTTGTCGGTCGACACGTCGAGGTGGTTGACCTCCATGAAGTGGACGTAGCGGTAGGTGTCCAGGGCCACCACCGCCAGAAGCAGGGCGAAGGCCGCCAGCGCCGCGGCAAAAAAGCGCTGGGAAAGGTTGGACACGTACAGCAGGGCGAAGGCCATGACTGGAATGACGAGGGCCGAGCCCAGGTCGGGTTGCTTCAGAATCAACAGAATGGGAAACCCTGCCGCAAGAGCCAATTTCCCAAGGACTTTCATGGATTCGCGGAAGGTGCTGATCTCCGAGCGGGTGAGGATGCTCGCCGCCATGATCAGCACCCCAAGCTTCGCCGCCTCAGAGGGTTGGAACGAGAACGCGCCGAGATCGATCCAGCGCGTCGCCCCCAGCCGGCTCACCCCCAGCGGCGTCCACAGCAGCAGCAGGGTCGACACGCAGGCGGCGTAGACCCAGTGGGCGTACTTGAGCCAGAACTTGTAGTCGATCAGCGCGACGGCGACGTACAGCACGGCCCCGGTGGACAGCCAGACGATCTGGAGCGTCCATTGCCCGCGGCCGGTGGCCAGCTGGGCGCTGTAGATGAAGAAGACGCCGATCGTGCCCAGGATCGCGATCGCCAGCGGGTTGATCCAGTCGTAGCGCTCCCGGGTGGTGACCTTGAAGATGTCGAGAAAGTCGAGGGGATCGCGCAGTTTCACCTCGGCCAATGTCTCGTTTCCGGCGGCGAAAGTCGAACGTCAAACAGGACCCGGCCGCCGTCAGGGCGCGACGGCCCCGCCAGCTTCGGTCTCCCTTGATACTTGCTCCTTGTCACTTGGTACTTCCGCCGGAACGGCGGGGGCCGTCATGGCATTCGCCATCCCCAGCAAACTCCAGAACACCACCGCCCCCATCGGGCCCTCCAACACGACTCCGAAGCAGGCGCTCGTGAAGATCACCCAGGCGCTGCACCAGAGTCCGACTGCCGTCGGGTCCGTGGTCCGGTCGCGCAACGCCCGCCAGGTCCGTGCGGCCATGGCGGCGACGATCGCGAGCAGCGACACCAGGCCCACCGCGCCCATCCGGCCGATCGTGCCGACGATGATGCTGTGCGGGCTCCGCGCCGTGAAATCCTCGCCCATGTCGGGGTTATATTCCTGAATGAAATTGTCGGCGAGATCGTAGCCGAAGCCGAGGCCGAACACCGGAGCGTTAGCCCAAGTGTCCTCCAGCACCGTTCGCCACCATACAAGCCTGAATTGATTGTTATCAGCCTTGTCGAGTTCGGCCATGCTCACGTAGTGAAATGTGCCGCGCAGGTCGACGATCGAAGCGACGCGATCAGAAGAAGCAGCAAGCTGAGCTTCAGCCCAATGTGCCATGCCTGAGTACGCCAAGGCTGCGACGATCACGACAGCTGAGACTATCGCTCCGCCTTGAATGACGGGAAACGCCCACCGGCGTGCCAAGATTAGCCAAGTTATGGCGATAGTGCCCCCGACCAGCGACGCCCGACTGTTTCCGGCCGCC
>DATJUU010000157.1:0-3792 GCA_035502155.1 Opitutaceae bacterium | reverse complement strand
ATAGTTTTTTTGCTCCCGGCTCAGTTTGTTTGCAGCCGGAGAGCTGCGGGAATCGTCATCTGGCCGGATTGTGAAGCGATTCGGGGCAAAATTCCGGCTTTGCGCGCTGGGCGCGGCGGCGGCCCTCCTCGGGGCCGCGATCGCGCTCATCATCCTGAACTTCCGGCGCCAGGAGCACGAGCTGCGCGCGCGGCTGAACACCATCGATGCGGAGAGCGGCGAGATCGCCGCGCACTTCAAGGATGCGCTGCGCGAGCTCAACAATGCCCACCTGCAGTACGCCATCGACCGCCAGCCGGCGAGCGGGGCGCTGTTCCAGAAGGAGAGCGACCAGCTCTCCCAGTGGCTCGAGCGCCAGGCGCCCCTGCTGCGCACGCCCGCGGAGCAGGAGGTTTTTGGCCAACTCAAACGCGCCTACGGCGATTATCTGCGCACCGCGGTCGCGGCGGCCGCGTCCGCCCCGGCCCGGCCGGCCGACGCCCTCGCCGAGTTCACCCGGGTGCGCCGCGAGTCGCAGCACCTGTTCGACCTCGGCGCGGCGCTCGCCCAGGCGCACTACGCCTCGCGCAACCAGCTGCTGGCCGACGCCCGGCGGCGCCTGCGCGGCCTGGAGTCGTCGCTGCTCGTCCTGCTCGCGCTGCTCTTCGGCCTCGGCATCCTGCTGGCCGCGTTCGCGTACCGGGATCTGGTCGCGCCGCTGCGCGTGCAGCTGGTGGAGACGCGCGGCGCGGCCGAGCGCAACGAGAAGCTCGCCTCCCTCGGCATGCTGGCGGCGGGCGTGGCGCACGAGATCCGCAACCCCCTGACGGCGATCAAGGCGGCCCTGTTCATCCAGCAGAAGCGGTTCCCGCCGGGCAGCCCCGAGCACGCCGACTCCGAGGTCGTGCAGCGGGAGATCACCCGTCTGGAACGCATCGTGAGCGACTTCCTGCGGTTCGCCCGGCCGGCCGACCCGCGTCTCGCCGCCCTCCCGGTGGACGAGCTGTTCCGGGATGTGCAGGCCCTGCTGGCGCCGGGGCTCGCGAAATCCGGCATCCGGCTGGCAGTGGACGGCCCGGCGCCGTGGCGCATCCTCGCCGACGCCGGCCAGATCAAGCAGGTGCTGATCAACCTGATTCAGAACGCGGTCGACAGCATCGGGCGCGACGGGACGATCACGCTGCGGGCCCGCTCCGAACGCAAATGGCTCCAGGGCGCCGAGCGCGACCTGGTCGTGCTCGAGGTCGCGGACACTGGCCGGGGCATTCCGCAGGAGGTGGGCCAACGCCTCTTCGATCCGTTCTTCACCACCAAGGAGACCGGCACCGGGTTGGGCCTGTCGATCGCCGCCCGCATCGTCGAAAAACACCATGGCCTGCTGCAGTACCAGACCCAGGTCGACCGCGGCACGATCTTCGGGGTCGCCCTGCCGCAAGCCGCCGGATGAACACGGGCGCCAAGATTCTCCTGATCGAAGACGACGCCGGCATCGCCGACACCGTGCGGCGGGTGCTGGCCGACGAGGGCCACGACGTCGTGGTGCGCAGCCGGGGCGACGAAGGACTGGCGTACGCCACGGAAGCGGCGCCCAACGTCGTCGTCACCGACCTGCGCCTGCCCGGGCTGAGCGGCCTGGAACTCGTGCGCCGCCTGCACGCGGCGCAGCCGAAGCTGCCGGTGATCCTGATGACGGCCTTCGGCACCGCGGACACGGCGATCGAGGCCACGAAGCACGGCGCCTACGACTTCCTGCTCAAGCCCTTCGCGATGCCGCAGCTCATCGAGCTCGTCCGCCGCGCGGCCGAGGGCAACCGCTTGATGAGCAGCCCGGTCGGCCTGGGCGAGGACGGGGCGCGGCCCGAGGCGCTCGTCGGCCGCGGCGCCGCGATGCAGGCGGTGTACAAGGAGATCGGCCGCGTTGCCTCAAAACCGGTCACGGTGCTGATCCGCGGCGAGACCGGCACGGGCAAGGAACTTGTCGCCCGGGCGCTCTACCAGCACAGCGACCGGGCGCAGGCGCCATTCATCGCGGTGAACTGCGCCGCAGTGCCCGAGACCTTGCTGGAGAGCGAGCTCTTCGGCCACGAGCGCGGGGCATTCACCGGGGCCGAGACGCGCCGGATCGGGCGCTTCGAGCAGGCCGACCACGGCACGCTCTTCCTCGACGAGATCGGCGACATGACGCCGGCCACCCAGGTGAAGCTGGTGCGCGTGCTGCAGGAGCGCTGCCTCCAGCGGGTGGGGGGGCGCGAGTCCATCGCGGTGGACGTCCGCCTGATCGCCGCGACGCACCGCGACCTGGAGGCGGCGATCCGCGACCAGTCGTTCCGCGAGGACCTCTACTACCGGCTGAACGTCGTGGTGATCAACCTGCCGCCGCTGCGGAGCCGGCGCGAGGACATCCCGGACTTGGTGCGCTATTTTCTGCAGAAGCACGGCCCGCCGCTGGGCAACGCCCGTCCGGCGATCACGCCGGAGGCGATCGCGTGGCTGCAGGAGCAGCCGTGGCCCGGCAACGTCCGCCACCTGGAGAATGTCGTGCACCAGGTCCTGCTCCTCGCGCAGGGCTACCCGATCAGCGTCGAGCACGCGCGCCAGGCGCTGCGGCCGCCGGCGCCGGCGGCCCTGGCGGCGCAACAGCCCTTCGGCGACTTTGTCGACGGTCTGCTCGCGGCGGCGGGCCGCGGCGAGATCGGCGATGTGCACGCCCGGGTCCTGGAGGCCGCCGAGCGGGACCTGTTCGCCCGCGCCATCCGGCAGGCCGGGGGCAACCAGGCCAAGGCCGCGCGCTGGCTGGGCATCTCCCGGATCACGATGAAGGCCAAGCTGGTCCAGTTCGGCCTTCACCCGGACCAGGAGCCGAAATCCGGTTGACGGGCAGGTGATTGCGCGGCAGCCGGCCGGAGGGCGCGGCTGCGATCGTCATCGTCGCGGCGAATGGAGGACAGCGTCGACCGTTGGCTCGGTCAGTTGGGCGGCGGAAACCGTTGCACGAAACGGCGCCGGTGTGCAGACTCGCACCCAACAAGGAGAATCCATCATGCCCACCGCGGTCGTACTCTTGAAGGTCAACCACGCGAAGGTCACCGGCACGGCCGAGACGATCCTGAAGATGCCGGATGTGACCGAGGTCTACTCGGTGTCCGGCCGCTATGATCTGCTGGTGATCATCAAGTGCCAGGATGTGGAGAAGATCGAGACGGTGATCACCGACCATCTGCTGAAGACCGACGGCATCATCGACAGCGAGACCATGTTCGCCTTCCGGGCCCTCGACAAAAAGGAAGCCGGGGAATCCATCGACGTGGATTGATTCACCCGGGCGTTGGCCGACGCGGCGGGTCCGTGCAAGTCGTTCGACAATAAGGCCCTTGGACGGCGTCCAAGGGCCTGAAATTGGGTGCAGGGGTTGGATTTGAAAGCCAAACCCTATTTGAAGCTAAGTCACGTCGCAGACGCAGACTTAGTTTTAGGTTATTGTTTCAGAACGAGAACCAACATGCACAAGAGGGCGGCGGAGTGAAGGAGAAAGCGTCAGGGAACATCTTTTGTTGGCAACTTCTAGACAACTCTGTGAGTGGTCATTTAACAGGGTCTTGAAGATGCCTGGGCTGGGGTGTCGGTCGAGCGGACACATGTCTTCAATCCGGCAGGAACGAGGTTGGATCGTCGGCAGGCACTTGTAGCTCCGTACGAAGTCGCCTGACGGCAAGGAGGCGCGGCTTCCCTGGACCGTTTTCCCAGATGGCGTACGAGAACCAGCCGTCGACTGCTAGCTCTTGGGTCCCAAACGCCGCGGCAGGAGAAGCACTG
>DATJUU010000156.1:0-20444 GCA_035502155.1 Opitutaceae bacterium | reverse complement strand
CGCGCCTGGCTCTGCGGCATCGCGCGCAATCTCATCCGGAATGCGCAGCGCCGCGCCGGCCGGGACCCGGCGCGCCTGGCCGAGACGCTGGAGGCGGCGCCGGAAGTGGCCGCGGTCGAGCCGTTACCGACCGACCAAGCGATCAGCCACGAGGAGGAAGCCATCCTCTGGCACTCCCTGGCGCTGATTCCCGAGGCGTATCGCGAGCCGCTGGTGCTGTACTACCGCGAACACCACTCCGTCGCGCGGGTGGCCGAGGCGCTGGAACTAAGCGAGGATGCCGTGAAACAGCGGCTGTCACGCGGACGTGTCCTGTTGCAGGAGCAGGTGCTGGCGCTGGTCGAGGGCACGCTGGAGCGCAGCAACCCGGGTCGAGCGTTCACCGTGGGCGTGCTCGCGGCGCTGCCGGTTCTGGGCACGGCGGCCAAGACGGTCGCCGTTGGCGCCGCGGCGGGCCAGGGCTCAACCAGCGCCAAGACCGCCGTGGCCACGGCAGGGGGTATCACCTTTTTCGGATTGGTCACAACCTTCGTCGGCCTGCTCGGCGGCCTCACGGGCTACCGGATGAGCGACGGCGCCCAGTCGCGGGAGGAGCAGCTCTGGGCCGGGCGGTTCTGGCGGTGGATTGCGTTTGGGCTCGGCGCGTTCGTGTTGCCCAGCTTCGTACTGGCGATTTTCTGGCACCGCCGGCATCCGGAGCTGCTGCCATTCGCAGCCTGGTGGCTAGGTTTGTTCTATGCCGTCTTGGCAGTTCCCTTGGTCCTGTGGGCGTGGCGCAACCACCGGCGCCTGCGGCGTGGCGAGGGGACCGCGGCATCCCCGGAATCCGTTCCGCCCCGTTTCCGGACTCTGTGGATCGCTCTGGTCACAATCTGTGCGGCCGGGCTCATCGTGTTCGGCGTTTTCGACACGAACTGGCGGGTCCGGCGTCTGTCGATGCGCGAAGCGCAGGAGCTGATCGCGGCCCATCCAAACGTCAATTGTCATGTTAGTCAGTATCTGAGCGGTTCACGATACCTGTGGATCGTCCTCTCGGATGGGGGTCGGAAGCTCAAATTCACGGCGCCGGCGGATGCGGCGACACTCGCGCTGCTGGCAGACAAGGGGATCCGGTGCCCCACCTACCTGCAGGGCCGGGACTTTGAGATTCTCGGGTGGCCCGGCCGGTTCTTGTTCCTGGCTGCGACCTTCGCCTTTGCGGCTGGCGCCGCGGCTCTGGTCCGAATCGCGCTTAGGCGTTCTCGCGCGACCTCCAGCCGGTGATTCAGCTCTTGGGCGAGCGCAATCGGAGCAGCAGGTCCTTGCTCTGGACTGAGTCGCCGACCTGGACGAGGAGCTCCGCCACGACGCCGTCGACGGGGGCGTAGACCGTCGTCTGCATCTTCATCGCCTCGAGGGTGAGCAGCTTGTCGCCCTTGGCCACGCGGGCGCCGACGCTCACCGGCAGCGTCGAGATCATGCCGGGGATGGGCGCGCCGAGCTGAAGCGGGTCGCCCGGGTCCGCCTTTTCGCGCGGCTTGGCCTTGGTTTGCACCGCGGCGTCGAGCACGAAGGTTTCGCGCGGCCGGCCGTTGAGCTCGAAGAGCACCGTGCGGTAGCCGTCCTTGTCCGGCTCGCCGACGTGGATGAGTTTCACGAACAGCGTCTTGCCGGCCTCGATCTCGATCGAAATCTCCTCGCCGGGCTTGAGCCCGTAGAAGAACGCCCCGGTCGGGACCGGCGACACGTCCTCGAAGGCGCGCTGGAAGCGGGCGAACTCGGCGTACACCTCGGGGTACATGAGGTGGGCGTAGAGGTCGGCGTCGGTGATTTCCCTGCGGTGCTTCTCGCGCAACACCTCGCGTTCCTGGTCCAGGTCGACGGCCGGCAGCTTTGCGCCCGGCCGCCCGCGCAGCGGTTTGCGTTTGCCGAGGACGACCTTCTGCAGCTGCTTCGGCCACCCGCCCGGGGGCTGACCCAGGCCGCCGGCGAGCATGTCGACCACCGACGCGGGGAACGAGGTGCCCGGCTCGAGGTTGAGGACGTCGGCCGGCTTGATGCCGCGCGTGAGGAGGAAGAGCGTCATGTCGCCCACGACCTTGGACGACGGCGTCACCTTCACGATGTCGCCGAAGAGCTGGTTGACCTCGGCGTAGGTGCGCATGATCTCCCGCCAGCGGTGGCCGAGGCCCATGGCCTTGGCCTGCTCGATGAGGTTGGTGTACTGGCCGCCGGGCATCTCGTGGAGGTAGACCTCGGCGCTGCCGGCGCGCGGGCTGGAGTCGAACGGCGCGTAGAGCTCGCGCACCGCCTCCCAGTAGTCGGAGAACTCATTCAGCGCCGCCAGGTCGAGGCCGGGGTCGCGCGGGGTGTGCTGGAGGGCGGCGACGATCGAGTTCAGGTTCGGCTGGCTGGTCGAGCCCGACATCGAGGCGAGGGCGAGGTCGACGATGTCCACGCCGGCGTCGCTGGCGGCAAGCACGGAGGCCGCGGCGATGCCGCTGGTGTCGTGGGTGTGGAAGTGCACCGGGAGGCCGACCTCCTGCTGGAGGGCGTGGAAGAGCTGGCGGGCGGCGTACGGGCGGCAGAGGCCGGCCATGTCCTTGATCGCGAGCAGGTGCACGCCGAGCTTCTCAAGCTCCTTGGCCAGCCTGAGGTAGTACTTGAGGTGGTACTTCTCGCGCGCCGGGTCGAGCAGGTCGCCGGTGTAGCAGATCGCCGCCTCGCAAAGCGCGCCCGCCTCGAGGACGGCGTCGAGCGCGACGCGCATGTTGGGCAGGTAGTTGAGCGAGTCGAAGACCCGGAAGAGGTCGATGCCGGTCGCGGCGGCGTGCCGGACGAAGCCGCGGATCACGTTGTCCGGATAGTAGCTGTAGCCGACGCCGTTGGCGCCGCGGAGCAACATCTGGAAGCAGATGTTGGGGATGCGCTCGCGCAGCTCGGCGAGGCGCTGGTAGGGATCCTCGTGCAGGAAGCGCATCGCCGTGTCGAACGTGGCGCCGCCCCAGCACTCCAGGCTGAAGAGCCGGGGGGTGCGGCGGGCGACGGCCCCGGCCACCGCCAGCATGTCGTAAGTGCGGACGCGCGCGGCCAGGAGCGACTGGTGGGCGTCGCGGAAGGTCGTGTCGGTGATCAGCAGGCGCTTCTGCTCGCGAGTCCATTGGGCGAACTTGGCCGGGCCGAGCTCGCGGAGCAGGTCGCGCGTCCCCGGCGGCGGAGCCTGGCGGTGGTCGTAGTCCGGCAGGGGCGGATTCGACGGGCTCACCGCAGGCGGCGCGCCGGCCGGGCGGTCGACGGACCGCCCGCGGATCTGCGGGTTGCCGTTGACGACCACGTCGCCGAGGTAGGCGAGGAGCTTGGTGGCGCGGTCGCGCCGGGCCTTGAACTCGAGGAGCGCCGGGGTGGTGTCGATCAGGTTGGTGGTGGCGCCGCCGCTCCGGAACGTCGGGTCGTGGATGACGTTTTCGAGGAAAGGGATGTTGGTCTTGACCCCGCGGATGCGGAATTCGCGCAGCGCGCGGTCCATGCGCTGGAGCGCGACCTCCAGCTTCGGTCCGAAGGCGGTGACCTTGACCAGCAGCGAGTCGTAGAACGGCGTGATGACGCTGCCGGTGTCGCCCATCGCGCCGTCGAGCCGGATGCCGAAGCCGGCCGAGCTGCGGTAGCTGAGGATGCGCCCGTAGTCGGGGGTGAACTTGTTGGCCGGGTCCTCGGTGGTGACGCGGCACTGGACGGCGCAGCCGATGCGCGGCATGGCCTCCTGCCGCGGAAGGTCGAGCTCGGGATCGAAGAGCGCGGCGCCCTGGGCGACGAGGATCTGGGCCCGCACGAGGTCGACGCCGGTGATCATCTCGGTCACGGTGTGCTCGACCTGGATCCGCGGGTTCATCTCGATGAAGAACCACGAGCGCGGATCGTCGGCGTCGACGAGGAATTCGATCGTGCCGGCGTTGTCGTAGCGGATCTCGCGGGCGATCCGCACGGCGGCGTCGCAGAGCGCGGCGCGGACCTCCGCCGGCAGGCCGACCGAGGGGGCGACCTCGATGACCTTCTGGTGGCGGCGCTGGACGGAGCAGTCGCGCTCGTGGAGGTGGAGGACGTTGCCGTGGCGGTCGCCGAGAATCTGCACCTCGATGTGCTTGGCGCGGGGGACGTACTTCTCAAGGAAGACGGCGGGGTTGCCGAAGCTGGTGGCGGCCTCGTGCTGCGCCTCCTCGAGCTTCGCCCGGAGGTCGGACTCCTCCCGGACGACGCGCATGCCGCGGCCGCCGCCGCCGAACGCCGCCTTGATGATGAGGGGGAAGCCGATCTCGCGGGCCAGCCGGACCGCCGCGACCGGATCGGCCACGGGCTCGGGGGTGCCGGGCAGGACGGGCACGCCGAGGCGCTGCGCCAGGGCGCGGGCCGCGGTCTTGTCGCCCATCAGCTCAAGCAGCTCGGGCCGCGGGCCGACGAAGGTGAGGCCGACGGTCGCGCAGGCCCGCGCGAACTCGGCGTTCTCCGCCAGGAAGCCGTAGCCGGGGTGGATGAGGTCGACGCCCTTCTCGCGCGCGAGGGCGATCAGGCCGTCGATGTCGAGATAGGCCGCCACCGGACCCTTGCCCCGGCCGATGAGGTAGGCCTCGTCCGCCTTGAAACGGTGGACCCCGAGGCGGTCCTCCAGGGCGTAGACGGCCACGGTGCGGAGCCCGAGCTCGGTGGCCGCGCGGAAGACGCGGATGGCGATTTCGCTGCGGTTGGCGACGAGGAGCTTCTTCATTCGTGCGCGGCGAAGCATGCAAGGTCCGCGGCCGGAAAGCGTCAATCTTTCTGGAGGACCGGGGCTTCCGGCACCGGCCGCCGGCGCGACTATGGCCTAGACCTCGGCGGCCGCTTCCGCAGAATGGCCGCCATCCCGGTCTCCCGGGCCCCGGTGAAGATCTCCAAAGCCGACCTCAAGTCGCTGCTCGACGCGAAGCAAAGCCAACCCCACGGCCTGCTCGGGATGCACCCGGCGAAGCAGGGGCGCGCCAAGGGCGTGGTCGTGCGGGCGCTGGTGCGCGAGGCGGCGGAATGCACCGTGATCGAGGCCCGCGACGGCGCCGCGCTCATGGCGGGCGGCGCGCCGCGGTGGCCGATGCAGCCGCTCGCCCCGGAGGGGTTCTTCGAGGTCTTCATCCCGCACGAGACGGACGTCTTCCGCTATCAGCTGCGGGTGAAGCACCACGGCGGCGAGATCCGCCAGTTCCACGATCCGTACTCCTTCCTGCCCACGCTGGGCGAGCTCGACCTCTACCTGTTCAACGAGGGCAACGAGCACCGGCTCTACGACAAGCTCGGCGCGCATTTCCGCGTGATCGACGGCGTGGCCGGCGTGGCGTTCGCGGTCTGGGCGCCGACCGCCCGCCGCGTCTCGGTGGTGGGCAACTTCAACCGCTGGGACGGCCGCTACCACCCGATGCGGCCGCTCGGCGCCTCCGGGGTGTGGGAGCTCTTCGTCCCCGGGCTGGGCGAGGGCGAGGTGTACAAGTTCGAGATCTGGGACCACCGCGGGCACATCCGCCTGAAGACCGATCCCTTCGCCACCTACTACGAGGCCCCGCCGAACAACGCCGCCATCGTCTGCGATGCCCGCCAGCATCCGTGGAGCGACGCGGCGTGGCTCGAGGGTCGGGCGGCGCTGGCCGGGCGCCCCGACCGGCCGATCTCCATCTACGAGGTGCACCTCGGCTCCTGGCGGCGCCTGGTGGAGGACGCCGAGCGGCCGCTGACCTACCGCGAGCTCGCGCCCCTGCTCGCCGACTACGCCACCGAGATGGGCTACACGCACATCGAGGTCCTGCCGGTGGCGGAGCATCCGTTCGACGGCTCCTGGGGCTACCAGGTCACCGGCTTCTTCGCCCCGACGCACCGCTACGGCAAGCCGGAGGACTTTGCCTGGTTCGTCGACCACCTCCACCAGCGCGGACTCGGCGTGATCGTCGACTGGGTGCCCGCGCATTTCCCGCGCGACAGCTTCGCGCTGGCGGAATTCGACGGCACCCACCTCTACGAGCATGCGGACCCGCGGCAGGGGGCGCACCAGGACTGGGGCACGCTCATCTTCAACTACGGCCGCAACGAGGTGCGCTGCTTCCTGCTCGCCAGCGCGCTCTCCTGGTTCGACCGCTACCACATCGACGGCCTGCGGGTCGACGCGGTGGCGTCGATGCTCTACCTCGACTACTCGCGGAAGGAGGGGGAGTGGATCCCGAACAAATACGGCGGCCGGGAGAACCTCGAGGCGATCGACTTCCTGCGGCAGGCGAACGACCTGGTGCACCAGTATTACCCCGGCGCCTTCATGATCGCGGAGGAGTCGACCTCGTTCGCCGGGGTGACCAAGCCGACGAAGGACGGCGGGCTCGGTTTCGACTTCAAGTGGAACATGGGCTGGATGCACGACACCCTGCGCTATTTCAGCAAGGACCCGATCCACCGGAAGTGGCACCAGAACGACCTGACCTTCGCGATGCTCTACCAGTACGCGGAGAACTTCGTCAGCGTCTATTCGCACGACGAGGTCACGCACGGCAAGGCGTCGATGCTCTACAAGATGGGGGCGTGGAGCATCCCGGACAAGGCGGCGAACCTGCGCGCCCTCTACGGTTTCATGTGGGGCTGGCCGGGCAAGAAGCTGCTTTTCATGGGCAGCGATTTCGGCCAGTCGCACGAGTGGAACCACACCACGAGCCTGGACTGGCACCTCTGCCAGTACCTCGACCACGAGGGGATCCGCCTGCTGGTGCGGGATCTCAACCGTCTGTACGCGGCCGAGCCGGCTCTCGGCGCCACCGACCTGAACCCGGCGGGCTTCCGCTGGATCGCCTGCCAGGACGCCGACCGGAGCGTGCTCGCCTGGCTGCGGATGGATCCGGACGAGCAGACGGTCTTCGCCATCGTTGGCCACTACACGCCGATGCTGCGCACCGACTACCGGATCGGCGTGCCCCGCCGCGGCGTGTGGCGCGAGATCATCAACACGAACAGCCAGTTCTACGGCGGCACTGGCGCGGGCAACGACGGCGGGCGCGCGACCGAGGACGTGCCGGCGGATGGCTTCGAGCAGTCGCTGCTGGTCACCCTGCCGCCGCTGAGCACGACGTATTTCAAGTGGACCCCGGCCGGGCAGCCGGCGGCCAGATCCGAGGCAGCGGGGGCCGCGCTGGTAACCAAGGAGCCCGCGGTCGTGGATATTTCGTAGGGCCGGCGCTGGCCTGCCCGCCGTAGTCCCGCCTTTGCAGGACGGAGGCTGGGCCGCCGCGCCGTTCCGATACAAGCAAAGCGGCCGCCGTCGAGCGGCGACCCTACATCACTTGGCGGGGTTTGCGCCTAATTCGACTTCCGCCGCAGGAGGCGGAACGTCGCCATCGGGCCGCGATTCTTGATCTCGATCGTCCCGCGCTCCTCGAACTCGAACTTGTCGGCGAGCAACCCGCGGGTGCCGGAGGAGCATTGGATCACGCCAGGCTGGCTGTGCGTTTCCATCCGGCTCGCCACGTTGACGGTGTCGCCCCAGAGATCGTAGGCGAACTTGCGCGTGCCGATGATGCCGGCGACCACCGGGCCGCTGTTGATGCCGATGCGGACGTCGAGATTGGTCGAGTTGCGCCGGTTGAAGTGGTGCAGCACCTCGATCATGTCCAGCGCCATCAGGGCGCAGCGCTCGGCGTGCTCGGGGATGACGGTGGGGACGCCGCCGACGACCATGTAGGAGTCGCCGATGGTCTTGATCTTCTCGAGCTCGTAGGTCTCGGCCAGCTTGTCGAACGCGGAGAACAGGTCGTTGAGCAGCTGCACGGTGCGGCTGGGCGCCATGTTGGCGGAGAAGCTGGTGAAGCCCACGATGTCGGCGAACACGACGGTCGCCTCGCGAAAGCTGTCGACAATGGTCCGCTCGCCCTGCTTCAGGCGGTCGGCGATCGCCTTGGGGAGGACGTTGAGCAGCAGCCGGTCGGACTTGGCGCGCTCGGCCTGCAGCTCGCTCAAGTAGGCCTGCTCCTGGTCGCGCAGGCGCTTCTTTTCCAGCGACGCGTTGATGCGGGCGTGCAGGATGACGGGATTGAACGGCTTCGGCACGTAGTCCTCGGCGCCGGCCTCGATGCAGCGCACCGTGCTGTCGACCTCGTCCAGGGCCGTGAGCATGATGACCGGCAGGTAGCGCAGCTTGGGATCGGCCTTGATGAACTCGAGGGTGTGGAAGCCGTCGAGCTCCGGCATGATGATGTCGAGCAGCACCAGGTCGAAGTCCTGCTTCTTGAGCAGGTCCAGCGCCACCCGGCCGTTCTCGGCCATGGTCATGGTGTAGCCCGAGCGCTGCAAGCGCCGGGCCATCATCTCGCGGTTCACCGGATCGTCGTCGACCACCAGGAGCCGCCCGGTGTACTGCGCGGCGCTGGGCCCGAGATACTCCATCGACGACGAGGGCCGGGTGGCCGGAGCCACCGGCGCCGCCGCGTGGCCGCCGACGCCCGGCTCGGCGGAGCCGGAGCCGACGTCGATCTTGACCGCGAACTCGTCGCTCTCGAAAAGGCGGTGGAGGTTGTAGCCCGCCTGGTTGATGCGCTTGAGGTCGCTGACGACCTCGGCCTTGCCGAGCTCGTTGGCCTCCTCCTGGCAGATCTCGCTGTAGCCGACGATCGCGTTGAGGGGGCCGAGCATGTCGCGCTTCATCCCGAGCAGGTCGAGCTTGCCGGTCTCGATCTTCCACGGGGCGAGGGCGTCGTTGAACAGGGCGAGGAGCTGGCCGCCGGCCGTGTGGATCTTCTTGATGTCGCGCATGAGCCGCTCGGTCTCAAGGCCCTCGAGCGACTCGAGCAGCATCTCGCTGTAGCCGATGATCTGGTTGAGCGGGGTGCGCAGGGCGTGGCGGAGCTGCGACAGGGTCTCCAGGTCGTTGGACTGGAGCGCCTGCAGGAAGGGGCTCAGCGTGCCCTGTGTGCTGGCCGGGGGCTTCTTGCCGCTGTCGGGGATGGGCGGCTCGCTCATGGCGTGGGCGGGGGAGTCGGAGACTTGGGCAGCAAAGCCTCAATCTTGCCCAGCAGCCGGGGCAAGTCGACTGGTTTTGTGTCGTAATCGTTGCAGCCCGCCTTCAGGGCCATGTCGCGGTCGTTGGTCATGGCGTGCGCGGTCAGCGCGATGATGGGGATGGTCGCCGTGGCGGGATCGGCGCGCAGCTGCCGGCTGGCCTCCCAGCCGTCGATCACCGGCAGACTCATGTCCATGAGGATCAGGTCCGGTCCCTCGCTGTGGGCCTTGGCCACACCATCGCCGCCGTCCACCGCGATCGCGACGGCGTAGCCGCGGCGTTCAAGCCGCCGGGAAAGCATGTCCCGGTTCATCTCGTTGTCTTCGACGATCAGGATCTTGGCCATGGCGGGGCGGGGTCAGGCGGCCGGGGCGGGCGCGGAGCCGGGGGCGGGCGGCCGGTTCAGCATGTGCTGATTAATGGATTCGCGCACCTCGCGTAGCAAGTCTTCTCGGGCGAACCGGCCCTTCTCGAAGATGCGCTCGACCTGACTCTTGAGCGCCTGCTGGGCGTCGGTGCTCAGGTCCAGCGAGCTCACCACCACGACCGGGATCTTGGACCATTCGGCGTGGGGCCGGATCTGGCGGAGGAATTCGAAGCCGTCCATCTCCGCCATCACCAGGTCGAGGATGATCATGACCGGCATCACGCCGGCCTGCAGCGCCTCCAGCGCCTCCTTGCCGTTGGCCGCCTCCTTCACCGCCACGCCCTCCTGGGTGAGCATTCGCACCACCAGTTCCCGCGACGGCGGGTCGTCCTCCACCACGAGGACGGTCGCGCTCGCGCGCTGGTGGGGTGCGGCGTGCCGCGCGAGCACCGGCAGCAGCTTCTCGGCCTCGATCGGCTTGGTCAGGTAGTCGGCCGCGCCGAGGGCGAAGCCCATCTCCTTGTTCTCGAGCATGGTCAGGAGGATGATCGGGATGGTCGCACACTCGGGGATGGCCTTCAGCTGGGACAGCACGGTCCAGCCGTCCATCCCGGGCATCAGGATGTCGAGGATGACGATGTCGGGATGGTATTCCCGGGCGAGCCGCAGGCCCTCCTTGCCGTCGCGGGCGTCGCGGGTCGAGTAGCCTTCGCGCGTCAGCATGTTGGTCAGGACCGCGTGGACCGCCTCGTCGTCGTCGATGATCAGGACGCGGCCCTTGGGGGCGGGCGCCTGCTGGGCGGCCTCCTTCTCCACCACCGCGTACGGCGACTTGGCCGGCTTGACCCGCGCGGGCACCCGCACGGTGAAGGTGGAGCCGGCGCCGGGCTTGCTCTTGACCGTGACGTCGCCGCCCATCATCTGGGCGAACTGCTTGGAAATCGCGAGGCCGAGGCCGGTGCCGCCGAACTTGCTCGCGGTCGAGGCATCCGCCTGGGTGAACGCGCGGAAGAGGCGGCCCATCTGCTCCTCGTTCATGCCGATGCCGGTGTCCGTCACCTGCATGAGGACCCACACCTGGTTGTCGGCGACCTCGCGGTCGATCTTCAGCTCGATGCGCCCGTTCTCGGTGAACTTGCTGGCGTTGCTGAGCAGGTTGAGCAGGGTCTGGCGGATCTTGGTGGCGTCGCCGTACATCGAGCCGATGGACGGCGCGCAGGTCACGACGAGCTGGTTCTTTCGCTTCTCCACCAGGGGCGCGATGGTGCTTGAGACCTCGTGGACCAGCGTCTGCAGGTCGAAGGTCTCGAGGTAAAGCTGCATCTTGCCGGCCTCGATCTTCGACAGGTCGAGGACGTCGTTGATCAGGCCGAGGAGGTGCCGCGCCGCGCTCAGGATCTTGCGCAGGTCCTCCGCCGTGCGTTCCTCGCCGGCGTCGGTCGCGTCCTCCAGCAGCATCTCGCTGTAGCCGATGATCGCGTTCATCGGGGTGCGCAGCTCGTGGCTCATCTTGGCGAGGAAGGAGCTCTTCGCCTGGTTGGCCTCCTTGGCCGCGGTCACGGCCCGTTCCAGCTCGGCGGTGCGCTCGGCGACCTTTTGTTCCAGTTGTTCGTTGATCTCGCGCAGGCTCTCGCGCGCGTCCTCCGCGTTCTTGCGGGCGACCACCAGCTCGGAGTTCCGCTGCTGGATGGTCTGCAACATCAGGTTGAAGGAGCGCGTGAGGGTGCCGATGTCGTCGCGCCCGTGCTCGGGCACTCGCACCCCGAAATCCTGGTGCTCGGCCACGCGGCCGGCCGCCCGGGCCAGCGCGGTGATCGGGCCCGAGAGGCCGCGCTGGAGGCTCTGGGCCACGAGCATGGCGAGCAGGCAGGAGGCAAGGAAGATGAGGGCCATGCCGCGCAGGGCGTCGCCGAACCGCTCCGCGGCCAGCTTGGTCACGTCGGCCTTGAGGTAGAGCTTGCCCAGCAGGCGGCCGTCCTGGCTGCGCAGCTCTTGGAAGGTGACGACCCGGGTGGTCGAGAGGTTGAAATTGACGCGCTGCGGCAGCGGGATGAATTCGTTGGAGCCCGGCTTGATGTATTTCGCCAGCAGCTTGTTGTCGGGCGCGTAGACCGCGGCCGCGACGATCGTGTCGTCGGCCCGCAGGGCGGCGAGCGAAAGCGTGGCCCCCGTGGGATCCGAATCGAGATTGGCGACCAACCCTTCGCGCAACAACCGCTGCGTCGACTCCATGCGCTGGTTGACCTCATTCTGGAACCGCAGCACCTCGTACACGTAGTAGCTCGTGAAAGCCGCGAGCAGCGACGCGGCGCAGATCGAGATGATCAGCAGGGTCAGCTTCCAGCGAAACGGCAGGTGAAACCGGTCAGCTTTTTCCATGGAGTTTGTTCACTGGAGAGGCCTGATTCGACCCACCGTCTGCCCGACGTGTGGCTCGATCATGATCTTTCCCCGTGCAAAAGTCACGATTCCCCATTGTGGGCGCAGTGAGAAATTCCAACGATAACGTCAATTGTCAAATCCGTTTAATCTGAGGCAATCAACGAGTTAAGCTTAACAAATGTTTTAAACGCCGGGAAGGATCGCATCAGCCGCGCCGCCAGCCGGTGATCGTGGCCGCCAAGTCCGCAGCGGCGGCGGCCAGCCAGCGACGCCCTTTTTCGACGGTCGCGCCGGTCGGGTCGCCCATGACCCCGCTGCGCGAGAGGTCGCGGGTCATCCAGGCGAACGTGGCGGCTGCGTTCTCGGGACGCAGCTTGCCGGCATCAGTCAGCCGCGCGGGGTACTCGGCGACGGCCCGGTCCGGATGCACGAGCTCGGGGGCGCAGGCCAGCATGAGGGCGGTTTCCCACTCGCCGGCGTGAAACCCCCACGCGGCCTCCTGCGGCGAAAGCTCCGCGGGCGAACCGGGCCGCAGCACCTGGGTCTCGAGATCGAGCGTGTCCCGCACCTCCTGCAACACGGGCGGGAGCACGGCGCTGTTGCCGCCGTGGGTGTTCAGGACCGCCAAGTGCCGCACCCCGCTTGCGTGCAACTGCCGCGCCACGGCGAGCACGACCGCGCGCAAGGTCGGGGCCGGCAGCGTGATCGTGCCGGGGAAACCGAGATGCTCGTTGCTCTTGCCGTAGGCGATCGCGGGCGTGACGAGCACCGGCGGCGCGGGCGGCAGCCGGGACAGGGTCGCGGCCAGCAGGGCCTGGCCGAGGATCGCGTCCACGCCCAGCGGCAGGTGCGGTCCGTGCTGTTCAATTGCCGCCACCGGCAGGATCGCCAGGACGTCGCGGCCGGCGACTGCCGCCAGTTGCGCCGCCGGCAGGGCGGGAAGGTAGCGGGAGCGGTACGCGGGATGAATCCCGGACTCGGCGGGTGCCGGCGCGGAAGCCGGGTCGGGTGCGGGGTCGAGCGGCGGGGCGAGGTGCTCACGGATCTCGGTGAGCAGCCCGGCGAGGTGAGCGGCGGACGGCCCGAGGTCGCCGACCTGCTGGCGCGCGCAAGCGAGGCCCAGCGCCCGCGCGTGGATGAGGTAGACCCGAAGCCCGAGATCGACGCGGATATCCAAGGCCGCCGCGGCCACGACCGGTTCGTTGAACGGGCTGGTGTTGAACAGAACCAGCTTGTGGAAGCCGGCCGCCTTCACGCCGGCGGCGACCGCCCGCAGGAGGTCGTGGGCGGTGGCGACATCGACGCCAAAAAATCCGCCCGGCGCGCCCGCCACGAAACGCAGCGGAGGCAGGACGCGCACCGCCAGGCGAGCCTTGACGGCGGCGACGGCGGTGCGCAGCAGCAGGCCGCCCAGCACCTCCTCGGCGTCGACCGGCCGGTCGGCGCCGTAGTCGGCGAAGCCGTGCACCGGCAGCACGGCCACGGCGTATTCCTTCCGCGGCAGCGCGGCCAGATCGGTCCAGGTTTGGTGCGCCCAGCAGGTTTCCGGATCGGCATCCGCCAGCCAAGTCGTGACCATTGAACGAGGGTAGGGGCGGCCGGCCCCCGGCGACAGGAAAATCGATTGGCGCGGACGCGCCGGCTGTGCCGTTCCACTAAGAAAACCGGCGGTGGCGCGTCTTGCTCGGTGAGCAGCCACCCCAACCTGGAGGACCCCATGAACACGAAATACCTTCTGCCCGCCGGTTTCGCCGCGACCGTGCACGCATTCCTCCTGTTCGGCCTGACCGGGAAACCGCCGGTGTCCGCCGCCACGCCGGGTGAGGAGCCCGCGATTTGGACACCGCGCACGACGATCATTGAGTTGGATCCACTCGAGCCGGCGCCCGGCGAGCCTGACGATCCGAGCGCGGGCGGCGCCGGGTCGGCGGGTGCACGGAACCTGCAGGACATACCCGTCGTTCACCCCGTCACCGGGGAGTTCTTCACCCGGCCCTCCGCGAAGATCGACGGCCCTGGTAACCTGACGGCGATCCCCGCCAACTGGGACCGGCCGCGTTTGGGCGGCGGCAATGGCCCCGAAGTGATCGACTGGCGGCACCTCGACCATGCGCCGCGCGCCCGCGTCCAAGTCGCGCCGGATTACCCTTATGAGGCGCGGAGCAGGAAACTGGACGGCACGGTCGTGATCGAGTTCCTGGTCGACGAGACGGGGAACGTCGGTGCCCCCGTGGTGCGGAGCGCGACCTCGCCGGAGTTTGTCGACGCGGCGCTGCGGGCGGTGGCCCGCTGGAAGTTCGAGCCCGGCACCAGTCACGGGCGGCCCGTGCGTTTCCGGATGGTCGTGCCGATCGAATTCCGCGTCGACGAGTGACCCCGCCGCCCGCGCGGTTCAGGCCTTTTCCGTGCGCAGGCTGAGCAGCTTGTTCACCCGGGCGATCAGGTCCTGCGGGCTGAACGGCTTGGTGACGTAGTCCAGCACGCCGAGGTCGAAGCCCATGTCCCGCGCCTCGGCCGTGCTCCAGGCCGACACGACGATGATCGGGATTGCCGCGGTGGCCGGATTCCGGCGCAGGATTTCGCAGACGCTGAAACCGTCGATGTCCGGCAGCATCAGGTCGAGGAGCACCAGGTCGGGGTGGCGGGCGTGGACGGTCTCGATCGCCTCGCGGCCGCTCGAGGCGGTCAGCACCTCGTAGCCGGCGCCACGCAGATGAAAGCGGGCCAAGTCCGTGATGTCCGGCTCGTCGTCGACGCTCAGCACGGTGAGGGGCATGGGGCAAGGTAGCCGACGCCCGTGGCGGCCCGATGACGGCGGCGTCACATCGGGGTGAAACCGGCGCCCCGGGGCCGCGAAAAATCGGTCAAAACTTTCCGCCCCCTTTTTTTACTCGCGCGGACTGTCCAACTCCCCATTTTTGCCTTCTTGGGTCGGCAAGCGGTAATCCATCTACGCGATGGCCAGAAAGATAGCGTTCATCAACTACAAGGGTGGCGTCGGCAAGACCTCCTTGATCGTCAACGTGGCGTCGTGCTTGGCCAAACTGGGCAAGCGCGTGCTGCTGTTTGACCTCGACACGCAGTCCAACGCGAGCATCTGGCTCCTGCGCCTCGAACGGTGGAACAAGATCAACAGCACCGGCGTGGGCGCGCTTTTCTCCATCTTCTCGCCGGGCCAGGCGCGCCTGAAGGATCTATTGGTGAAGGACGTGGTCGAGGGCAAGAGCGGTGAGAAGCTGCTGCCCGGGCTCGACCTGATCCCGACCGCGTTCAACCTGGTCGACCTGGAGAACGAGTTCGAGGCCGATCCGCGCAAGCCGCCCTATCTGCTGTTCTACGAGCAGCTGCACGAGTTGGAGGCCGACTACGATTTCGTCCTCTTCGACTGCCCGCCGAACATCCTCCGCGCCGCCCAGTGCGGCGCCTTCGCCGGCAACGAGGTTTACGTGCCCTCCAACCCGGACGCGCTCAGCCTGATCGGCTTCACGCTGCTGGTGGAAAAGCTCTTCAAATTCCACCAGCTGTCGGCGAGCTTCCGCACCGCGGCGATGGGCGTGCCGTCCACCGTGCAGGGCATCATCTTCAACGCCATCAAGACCGGCGTCGACATCGAGGTGCCGAAGATGCGCATGCAGCTTCGCCTGAACCAGTACAAGACCCAGCGGCGCGTGGCCTCGACCGCCAAGATGTTCGACGCGCAGGTGCGCGACGCCACCGTGGTGCACCGCGCGGTCGCCCTCGGGCTGCCGGTCAACTTTGTCGGCCAGCAGGGCCTTGAGGAATCGGACAACGTCCTGAACGACTACCGCCGGGTCGCCCAGGAGCTGATCAAACACGGCGAGATCATCGGATGACCGGCCCGCCGGTCCGCCCGCCATGAGCACACCCGAAACAAAATGCACGGCCAAGGACTGGGACGAGGTGCGGATGGGTTTCCAGACCTCGATCATGGTCGACACCCCGCTCAGCAGCCTGGCGCAAAACCTCGATGCCCCCGACTGGCCCCTGCCGGGCCGGGAGGAAACGCCGGCGAAGTACGTGGATCTCAGCTTCGACGATCTGCGGCTCCAGCCGGGATTCAACGACCACCCGGAGCGCATCGACCAGCTGGTCGCGATCCTGCGCGAGACCCTGACCTTCGACAATCCGTTCGGCGACATGGTGGCCCAGACCGCCGAGGCGGCGGATCGCGACAATCCCCTGCTGAAGAACATGGGCAAGCTGGGCATTCCGGCCGACTACCCCATCGCGCACACCATGGTGTCCGCCGACACCAAGGAGTTCTGCGCCCTGGAGAAGATCACCACGCTGGGAGAATTCGCCAAGTTTGCGCAGAGCATGCCGCCGCACGTCATCGTCGGCGGCGACTTCCGCACGCTGCTCAACGCCCTGGCCCACGTGAACGAGGAGGTCCTGGCTACGATGCTGCCCTACCGGGCGGGCAACAAGGGCGTGCACCTCGCCGAGGCCCTCGGCCAGCTGGTGGGCACCCTGCCGGCGGGCCAGCGCCTGGCGCTCTACAAGCGTCTCGGCGGCAAGCTGAAGGCGCCGGAGGCTGACCAGGCCGCGTCGATGGACAAGGTGGAGCTGAAGCAGCTCGAAGCCGGGCTGCAGGAACGGGCGGCGCCGCTGCTCGAGGTCTTTGCCGAGGAACGGCGGGCGATGCAGGCGGCGCTCGCGAAGGACGAGCCGTACGAGCGGCAGGTCGCGGTGCTCGGCGATCCGGTGCGGGAAAAGATCGTGGCCCACCTGCTGGCCGGGGCGGGGGGCGCGGTCGAGGCCGAGGCCGAGGCGCCGGCCGAGGCGCGGCACTGGTGGAGCTTTCCGACCCGCTGGTTCAAGAAATGAGCGACGCCCCCCCTCCGCCCCGACCGCCGGGTCCGCCCGGCCCAATCAAGTTTCCGCCGCGCCCGCCGATGGCGCAGCAACTCTCGCTGCGCCGCCGCCTGTCGCTGGAGCCCTCCGCGGAGTCCGCCGAGGCGCGCAAGTCGATCAATGCGATCATGGCGGCGACGCGCACGCCCTGGGGCGAGGTCAAGACCCTCACCTCCCAGCAGGTGGCCGAACTGCAGAAGGCGCTGCGCCAGCTGGAAGGCAAGCTGGAGGAGCGCGAGCATGCGGTGGGCGACCTGGCCGGCAAGCTGGCCGACAAGGAGCGCGAAATCGCGGAGGTCGAGGCGCTGCTGGTGGCGCGCGAGAAGGTGATCGCCGCCGCGAGCAAGGCGACGCCCGCGGCCCCGGCCACCAAGGAGGAGCGCGCGGCGCTCGACCAGCTCAAGGGCGAGCTCGAGCGGCAGGAGGCGTCGCTCAAGGAGCAGCGGGCCGCGCTGAAGGAGCGCGAAACGTTCATCGAGGACAACGAGACGCGCCTGTTCGAGAAGATCCAGGCCCAGCAGGAGCGCGAGGCCGAGCTGGAGCAGAAGCTCGAGGATCTCCGCGGCATGGAGCGGCGCCTGAAGGAGCGGGAGGCGGCCATTGACCCGGCCGCCGCCGCGGCCCTCAAGGCCGAAAAGGCGGCCCGCAAGCTCGACGAGTTCAGCGAGTGATCCGGGCCGGGCTGGCGCCCGGTCCAGTTTGCCGGAACCGGCCGCCCGCGGCCGGGTCGGAGGATGGCCGGAGCCGGCGGTGTGGCCGTCCGTTGGCCCCCGCGGCCCGTTTTTTTTGCTCGCTCCCCCGTCGCCCGCAATGCTTCCCTTGCCCGCATCCATGAGAAAAGCCCTCTTCCTCGCCCTCGGTCTGGCCGCGGCCGTCTCCCTCTTGCGGGCCCAGTCCGACGACGACGACGAGGACTCGATGGATTATTTCCCGCTGGCGCCGACCGGCAACACCCTGCAGTTCGGCCTGCGCCACCTCGGCGGGCCCAAGGTGTCGTTCGGGAAGCTCGGCGTCATCCCGGGGACGGCCCAGCTCGGTGATCCCACCGGCGCGGAGACCCGCACCTATGACGACGGGTCGGTTTCGCTCGATCCGCGCGTGGACTCGAACGGCGCCCCGGTCAACGACGGCCTCACCAACACGTGGGGCTACACCTTCACCTCACAGGTCACCCCCAGCGGCGACATCGCCTTCCACGGCTACAGCGCCGACACTTCCGGGGCGGGAATCAACGCCAAGAAGAACAGCGCCGACGGCTGGGAGCTCCAGATCGGCCACAGTTTCGGCAAGATCGCCGGCAAGGTGGAGTTCGAGCTGGTCGCCGGTTTCAGCTTCAATTCCGTGAACGCCAAGATCACCTCCAGCGTGCCCGCCACCCTCACGACGGTGACCGACGTCTACCCGCTCTACGGCCAGCCGGTGCCCACGGCGCCCTACAGCGCCCCCTCCTACTCGTCGCAGACCGTCCTGGATGCCAACGGCAACCCGGTGCTCGGCTCGGACGGGTCCGCCCAGACGGTGTCCGTCGATTCGAGCACGGTGCTGGGAACCCAGCCAACCCGGACGACGACCACGAGCCCGACCACGGTGAATGGCCATTGGGAGATCCGGGGCGGCTATTACTCGATACGTCTCGGGCCCATGCTCAAGGTGCCGATCACCGAACGGCTGAAGGTCAGCCTCGATGTGGGCGCCGCCCTGAATTACATCGGCACCCAGTACACCGCCGAGGAGTCGGTCGATCTGACGGACGTCAACACCCCGCTGCAGGTGACTGCCGTGACCAACCACTCGCTCGCCATGCCGGCCTATTTCGCCGATGCCAACGCCGAGTATTGGCTGACCGAGCGCACGGGCCTCTACCTGGGCGCCAGCGTCCAGAAGAGCGGGAGCTATGACCAGGTCGATTTCGGCCGCACGGCCAACATCGACCTCGGCTCCGCCTACGGCTTCCAGAGTGGCATCACGCTGCGCTTCTGAGCGCGCGGCGGCCGCGGCATCGACAACCGGGACGGGGGCGGACAGACTCGCGGCATGAAGCGCCACCTCCGGCTGGAGGAGGTCTCCAATCCCGCGGTCCTGCGGGCGATGCACACCGTCCGCCGGGAGGAGTTCGTCTCCGCCGCCCTCCGGTCCGCCGCCTATGACGACCGCGCATTGCCGATCCCCTGTGGCCAGACCATCTCCCAGCCGGCGGTGGTGGCCTACATGACCGAGCAGCTCCGGCTGGAGCGCACCGACCGGGTGCTCGAGGTGGGCACCGGCTCGGGTTACCAGGCCGCGGTGCTGGCGGAGGTCGTTTCCCGGGTGTACACCATCGAGCGCATCCCGGCACTCGCCGAGGCGGCGGGGGCGCGCCTGGCCCGCCTGGGCTACCGCAACGTCGAGGTGCGGACGGGCGACGGCACCCGGGGATGGCCGGAAGCCGCCCCGTTCGACGCGATCATGGTCACGGCGGCGGCGGCGGACATCCCGCCGGCGCTGGTCGCGCAGCTCGCGGTGGGCGGGCGGCTGATCATGCCCGTGGGGGATCCCGAGGGTGCCCAGGTGCTCATGCTGGTCGAGCGCCCGCCCCGCGGCGAGCTGGTCTGGCGCGAGCTCTGGCCGGTGCGTTTCGTCCCGTTGCTTCCGACCTGACCGGGGGGCGTGAGCCCGGATTCAGGTCGGCGGGTCCGCCGCCGGCAGGTCGGCCAGCACCGCTTCGATCGGGCGCAGCCGGCCGGCGGGGAAAAAGCCGTTGATGCGCGTCACGACCTGCTGGAGCAGGCCGTCGGGACACGAGGCGCCGCCGGTGATCAGCACCCGCAGCGGCGTGCCGCCGGCCGGCAGCGGCCGGCGCTCCATGCCGCCGGCCCGGGCGCGGCTCCGGGTGGGGAAGACATAGTGCTCCACCTCGTCGCGGCCGCGGATGTTCTCCTCCGACTGGATGAAGTAGGCGCGGGGGCCCATCTTCTCCTCGCAGAGGCGGAAGAGCTGGTAGGTGTTGGAACTGTTCTTGCCGCCGATCACGAAGGCGACGTCAAGCGGTTCGGCGAGGGCGCGGCTGAGGGCGTCCTGGTTGACCTGGGTGGCGTAGCACAGCGTGTCCTTCTTGCCGCTGCCGCCGACGTGCGCGTCCCCCGCGGCCTCGCCGTACTTGCGCCGGTAGACGCTGCGGAAGTAGTCGATGATCGCAATCGTCTCGTTGGTCAGCAGGGTCGTCTGGTTCACCACCGCGATGCGGACCAGATGGCGGTCGAGGTCGAAGCCGGGCGTGCAGAGGGCGCCGAACCGCTCGGCGAATTCGGCGCGGCGGGCCGCCGTCGGCTCGAGGATCAGCCGTCCGATGAGGCGGGCCTCGGCCAGGTCGCGGATGATGAGCGAGGGGGCGCACCGCCGGGAGTTGGAGAACGTGGCCTTGGTCTCCTCGTGCTCCGCCTTGCCGTGGATCACGACCGTGAAGCCGTCGCGCCCGAAGGCGCGGGCGGCCTTCCAGACTTTTTCCACCAGCATGCAGGTGGCGTCGTACTGGGCCACCGCGATGCCCCGGCGCACAAGCTTCCTCTTGTCCTCGTCGGTGGCGCCGAAAGCCGGGATGATGACGATGTCGTCGCTCGTGAGGGTGTCCCACAGGAGCGGCTCGGCGCGGTCCGCCTCGGCCAGCCGGCCGCTGACGGCGAACGGCCGCCCCTTGTCGGTCTGGAGGAAGCGCAGGCCGCGGCGCAGCAGGTCCTCGTTCACAAAGGGGTTGTGGATCAGCTCGCTGAGCATGAAGACGCGCCGGCCGGGGTTCTCGGCCAGGGTCTCGTAGGCGCG
>DATJUU010000155.1:0-4576 GCA_035502155.1 Opitutaceae bacterium | reverse complement strand
CCGTGAACGGGTGGAAGCCCCACGAGCAGGCCACGCACGCGATCGGCCGGGACACGGCCTCCCTGGCGGCGCCGCAGGCGCCTGATATCTCCAGTACCAGACCTTGACTCGCCCATCGGGCCAATGGCGCCGCGTATTGCTTGCCTTGGCCCATGGCGCAGACTAGGATTCCGGAGCATCTCGCAAGAGCACGATAACGAATCCAAGGAGGAGCTCATGAGATCAGAAGACGACGCGCCGGCCGTGCCGGCTCCCACCGAAACCACCGAGTCCACCTCACGACGCAAGTTCCTGGGCGCAGCCGCGGCCGCGACGGGCGCGGCGACGGTCCTGGGGGCGCCGTTCATCCGCACCGCGGCCGCTGCGGGCACCACGTGGAGGGTGCAGACCTCCTGGCCCGCGGGCGTGGGCCTCGCCACGTTCAAGGCGTGGTGCGCCACGATCAAGGAAAAGACCGGCGGGGAGCTGGAGTTCAAGCCCTACGCGGCCAAGGAAGTGGTGGGTGACTTCGAGCTGCTGGACGGCGTGAAGAACGGCGTGCTCGAGGCGATGAACTCGTTCACGCTGTACTGGGCGGGCAAGGTGCCGGCCACCGCGTTCCTCAGCTCCTACCTCATGGGCCTGCGCTATCCGCACGAGTGGGACATCTTCTTCTACAGCAAGGGCGGCCTGCAGGCGGCGCGTGAGGTGATGGCCAAGCAGGGCGTGCACTACGTGAACCGCATCCACCACGGCCCGAACATCATCCACTCGAAGAAGCCGATCCGCACCATCGAGGACTTCAAGGGCCTCAAGCTGCGCGTGCCCGGCGGCATGATCGCCGAGGGTTTCGCGGCGATCGGCGCGAAGACCACGCTGCTGCCCGGCGGCGAGGTGTTCTCGGCGCTCGAGAAGGGCACCGTGGACGCGGCCGACTACGTGGGTCCCGCCGTGAACTGGGACCTGGGCTTCCAGCAGGTGACCAGCTACATATGGACCGGCCCCGCGGGCCTCGAGTCCATCTACCAGCCGGTCGACCTTATGGACTTCTGCGTCGGCATGGAGCACTGGAACAAGCTCTCGCCGAAGATGAAGCAGTGGCTCGACGACGAAATCCAGGTCTACTCCAACATCCACCATGCGGCGATCCAGAAGGCCGACATGGAGACCTGGCCCAAGTTCGAGAAGGCCGGCACCAAGGTCAACCGCCTGCCCGCGGAGGACCTGCCCAAGTTCCAGCGCGCCGCGGTGCCGATCTGGTTCAAGTGGGCGAACAAGGACCCCGATGCGGCCAAGCTCTTCAAGCTGCAGCTCGAGGTGATGGAATCGCCGACCGTCGGGTACGTGACCCCGGACATGTACAAGGGGCTCAGCATCAACGCGTAGCGTGACCGCCCGGCCGCCTCCCGCGGCCGGGCCCGATTCCCGAAAGCCCGCCGAATGCCGTCGCTGAACTTCGTCCTGCCCCACTGGATGTACTGGGGCGGCCTCCTGCTGTTCCCCCTGCTCGCGATGTACCTGGTCGCGAAGCAGCGCCGCCAGGGCACGCCGCGCGAGCCGATGGCGTTCACCGCCTACCTCTTCTGGCTCACCGCGGGTTTCGCGGGTCTTCACCGCTTCTACCTGAAGAGCCTGTGGGGCTTCGTGTTCCTGCCCTTCTTCCTCGGCGTGATCTACTGCAACAGCCAGGTCCGCGAGGTGCGCGACGACGTCTCGCGCACCTTCGCCGCGCTCGAGCAGGCGCAGACGGCCGAGAAGCAGGCCGCGCCGGTCGATCCCGCCAATCCCACCGCCGACGAGCGCGCGGCGCTCGAGAAGGCCCGCGCCGACGTGGCCGAGGGCAAGACGGAGTACGCGGCCGCCGCGGCGGTCTCCGAGGGCTGGACCGCGCGGGCGCGCTGGCTCGGCATCGCGATCGCCGTGCTCATGCTCGTGGACGCCTTCCTCATTCCCAGCATCGTCCGGCGCGCCCAGGCGCGCGGCGAGGCGGCGCCGCCGCCGGCCGCCGCGCCTCCCGAAGTGCATGAGCAGGGCACCGGCGAGGATCCCACGCTCGGCCTGCACACCGGCTTCACCGACCGCATCGAGTGGCTCAACACGAAGGCGGGCGAGTTCGTCGCCTACTGGGCCCTCATCTCGGTGTTCGTCTACTACTACGAGGTGCTCGCGCGCTTCGTGTTCAACTCGCCCACCAACTGGGTGCACGAGAGCATGTTCCTCATGTTCGGCATGCAGTACATGATCTCGGGCGCCTACGCCTACCGCGAGGACCAGCACGTGCGGGTGGACGTCGTGTACTCGCACCTCTCGCCGCGCGGCAAGGCGATCGCCGACATCGTCTCGTCGGTCTTCTTCTTCATCTTCACCATGACGATGCTGGTGACGGGCTGGCGCTTCGCCTCGGACGCCATCCACAACAGCGAGATCTCGTTCACCGAGTGGGCGGTGCAGTACTGGCCGGTGAAGCTGTGCATCCCGATCGGGGCGGCGCTCATCGTGCTGCAGGGCGTCTCGAAGCTCGTGAAGGACATCATGCTGATCCGGCGCAGGGGAGCATAGGGATGGGACTCGACATACCGATCCAGTGGCTGAGCGTCGTGCTGTTCGGGGGCCTGGGCCTGCTGCTGATGCTGGGCCTGCCGATGGCCTTCTGCACGGGCAGCCTCGCGGTGATCTGCCTCTTCGTGTTCGGCAACAGCGCCGTGCTGAACATGCTGCCGTCGCGGGTCTTCCCGTTCATGACGGACTACCAGCTCTCCGCGGTGCCGCTCTTCATCTTCATGGCCGCGGTGCTCGAGAAGGCCGGCATCATCGAGGAGCTCTTCGACGTCATCTACAAGTGGCTGGGCGCGCTGCGCGGCGGCCTCGCCTCGGCCACCGTGCTCGCCTGCACCGTGCTCGCGGCGATGGTGGGCGTGGTGGGCGCCACCGAGGTGACCATGGGCATGATCGCGTTGCCCGCCATGCTGCGCAAGAACTACGACCCCAAGCTCGCGTGCGGTTCGCTCCTCGCCGGCGGAACCCTCGGCATCCTGATCCCGCCCTCGGTGATGGCGATCGTGTACGCGGTGGTGGCGCAGCAATCGCTGGGCGAGCTGCTGATCGGCTCCGTGTTCCCGGGGCTGCTGCTTTCGGGCATGTACATCGCCTACATCACGATCCGTTGCTACATCAACCCTTCGCTGGGCCCGTCGCTGCCGCCCGAGGAGCGCGTGAGCCTGCGCGAGAAGGTGCGCCTGCTGCGCAACACCGTGGCGCCCATCGGTTTGATCCTCCTCGTGCTGGGCGTGATCTTCTTCGGCATCGCCACGCCGGTCGAGGCCGCGGGCATCGGCACCTTCGGCGCGCTCTTCGTCTGCGCGCTCAACCGGCGGCTCAACTGGGTCACGCTGAACGAGGCGGCGATCGCGACGCTCAAGGCCACCTCGATGGTGATGTGGATCTTCTTCGGCGCCACCATGTTCGTGGGCTTCTTCATCTTCAAGGGCGGGCAGGATTTCGTCGCCAACTCCATCCTCGGCACGGGCCTGCCGCCCTACGGCATCCTGGGCCTCATGATGCTGGTGCTCTTCGTGCTGGGCATGTTCCTCGACTGGGTCGGCATCCTGCTGCTCACCGTGCCGATCTTCGTGCCGATCCTCACCAAGCTCGCCTTCACGGGAGTCTTCGGCCTCCAGGGCGTGAAGCCCGAGGACATCCCCCTCTGGTACGGCGTGATCTTCATCGTGAACATGCAGATGGCGTTCCTGTCGCCGCCGTTCGGGTACTCGCTCTTCTACCTGAAGAGCGTGGCCCCGCCGCAGATCACCATGGCGACGATCTTCAAGTCCGCGGTGCCGTTCATCTGCCTGCAGGCGGTGGGCAACGCGTTGTGCATCATCTTCCCGCAGATCATCCTGTACCTGCCCAGCAAGTTCTACGCCGGGCACTGAGCAGCCGCGCCGATGGCCCTGAGCGTCCTCATCACGCGGGGAGTCTTTCCGGAGGTCGTCGAGGCGCTCTCCCGGAAGTTCGAGGTCGAGCACAACGCCGAGGACAGCCCGTGGCCGCCCGGGGAGCTGGTGCGCCGCCTCGCGGGCAAGAGCGGCGCCATGGCCACCGTCATGGACCGCTTCGACGAGCCGGTCCTCGAGCAGTGCCCGGACCTGCGCGTGATCTCCAACATCGCCGTGGGCTACAACAACATCGACGTGCCGGCGTGCACCCGGCGCGGCATCCGCGTCACCAACACGCCCGGCGTCCTCGACGACACGACCGCGGACCTCACGTGGTCGCTGCTGATGGCCGCCGCCCGCCGCATCGCGGAAGCCGATGCCTACGTGCGCCGCGGCGACTGGAAGATCGCCTTCGGCGTGCAGTATTTCCTGGGGCAGGACATCCACCACGCCACGCTCGGCATCATCGGCATGGGGCGCATCGGGCAAGCGGTGGCTCGGCGCGCCCGGGGATTCGACATGCGCGTGCTGTACCACAACCGCACGCGACTCCAGGCCGAGGAGGAAGCGCGCCTCGGCGTGGAGTACGCGCAACGCGACGCGCTGCTCGCGCAATCCGATTTCGTCGTCGTGATGGCGCCGTACTCCCCGGCGACGCACCA
>DATJUU010000154.1:0-2418 GCA_035502155.1 Opitutaceae bacterium | reverse complement strand
GCGCGCTGGTTGTTGTCCACGCCGTGGACGGCGTAGCCGAGGCCGGCGAAATGGCTGCAGACCTCGGAACCGATCAGCCCGGACGAGCCGGTGACGAGCAGGATTTTGGCCATGCGGGGAGCCTCCGGTATGGGGGAGGTGGCGGCCCGGGACAAGATCACAGCGACGGAGCTCCCGGCGCCGAGTGGCGCCAGACCACGGCGGCCAGGGCCAGCGTCGCGGCGACGGCCGCGACAGCGGAGACCAGGTTCAGCGGGCCGGCCGCCGCCGGCAGTGCGGTGGTCCACTGGGTGAGGAACGCCACCGCCTGCACCGCGGCGAGGAGGAGGAATACCACGCGGTGGAGCGAGAGCGAGGCCCACATCAGGAGGGAAAAGCCGAGCAGCTGCGTCACCAGCGTGCCCTGGTGGGCCCGCGCCGAATCGGGCAGGAACATCAGCGCCAGCCAGACCAGCCAGCCGGAGAACCACGAAATCGCCGCCCAGCGCAGGATCGTGTCCGGTTCCCGCCGCCGCTGCCAGAGGAGCCACGGGAGCAGCAGGCCCGCGGGCAGCCACCAGCCGAAGGTGCGGGCGGTGAACGTCGTCTCGTCGCCGCGCCGCGAGCCCGGGTCGGCCATGGGGCGGAAGCGCACCAGGTTCCGCCAGTCCCCGGCGCCCTGCAGCCGCAGGTTGTTCCAGCGGTTGGCGAGGGCGCCGCGCCAGCCGATCCGGCGGTAGCTGTCGACCAGCGTGGGTCCAAAGCCGCGCCCGTCCGGCGGGATGACGCCCGCGAGGTGCCATTTGAGCAAGCGGTCGCCCGGCGGCTCGTAGTTTCGCTGGTAGACGAGCCACGGGGTGAGGAACGCCACGAACGTCGCGCCGGCGGCGAGCCAGAGCCGCCACGCGCCGCGCTCGCGCCACAGCGTGGCAAGGCCCAGCGGGATCAGCCCGAGCAGCGTGAACGCCACGCCGCCGTGCGCGAGGCAGCCCAGCGCGGCGCAGGCGCCGCCGGCGGCGAACCGCGCCCGCCCGGCGGGTGCGCCAGGCTCCGGCCGCCAGAGCACGAAGGCGCCGAGCATCAACGCCGCCGCCCCCAGTTTGGGCCAGGTGTAGATCGTGTAGAACAACAGGAAGCCGGTGAAGGCCGCCGCCGCGATCATCGCGCCGGACTGCCGCGTCCCGGCGCCGAGCCGGCGCAGCGTCGCCCACATCGCCGGAATCCACAGCAGCTGGAACCACACGCCGCCCGTCCCCGCCGCGGTGTCGACGTCCAGCCCCAGCGCCGTGAGCACCGGCCGGGTCAGCAGCAACCAGCCGGTCTGCAGCGGCGGCCGGTCGCTGCTCAGCCAGTCGCCGATGAGGTGCCGCGGGGACTGGCCCGACCACAACCGGTCGGCAAAGAGCCGGGGAATCTCATTGTCCGCGGGCAGATTCGCCATGAAGCGGTTCGCGGCGAGAAAGGAATACGGCGCGTCGCCGAACAGGCACGTCAGGGCCACGAAACCGAGGCCGGTGACGGCCGCCAGCGCGAGCGGCGGCAGCAGTTCGTCTCCAAGATCGTTCCCTTGTCCGGGGCGGAGCAGCACGCCGGTCGCGACGGCCAGCACCACCCACGAGCACGCGCGGCCGAGGGCGGGCGAGGCGAAATAGGCCCAGAAGACGGCGTAACCGAGCCCGGCCACGCCGGCCAGGGCGGCGAACCATGCCAGGCTGGCCGGCAGCCCGCGGCGCCGGCGCAAACCGCGGTGCAGGGCGAGCGCCAGCGCCAGCAGCAGCACGCCCTGGCCGAGAAAGGCGAGCAGGGCGCGCGGCGCCTGGGGCAGGACCGCCAGGTCCAGGTGGGTCTCGAAAGGCGCGCTCACGCCCAGCCAGCCGTAGAACTGGGTCGAGCCGTCGGTGGCGACCAGACGGAAGGCGGTGGCGACGGCCGGCAGCGTGGCCCGCCACGGCCGCCAGTTCTCCCGCGGCTCCGGACCGGCGTATGGCACGCGCGTGACCCCGGCGGCGGTGCGCACCTCGAGGGCCAGCGCGTTGCCCTCCAGCCGGGGATAACCGCTGACCATCACCGTCACCCGGGGGCGCGCCTGAAACCAGCCGCTGACGTACGTGCCGGTGAATTCGTTGCTGCCCAGCCATGAGCCGCGCGCCGGCAGGCCCGGCGGCAGGTCGGCGTCGCTGGCGCAATAGGAATGTTCGGTGAACGGACCGCGGGCGAACGCCTCCCCCTCGCCGGGCGCGGCCGGCACCAGCCGGGTCCGCGGCGGCCAGAGCGTCCAGGCGGCGGCGAGCAGGAGCAGGCCGGCCGCCAGCGTCCCGATCGCCCGGCGGGTCCACGCAGCGGAACGGTCAGGAGCCGGTGCCTTCACAGCGGTCCGAAGCGCGCCACGGCCCAGGCCCAGAGCCAGCCCAGCGGGTCGCGCCAGACCCGGACTTTCTT
>DATJUU010000153.1:0-4271 GCA_035502155.1 Opitutaceae bacterium | reverse complement strand
TTGAAGCTCTTGTTGCAGAGCGGGAAATCGGAGATCGCCTGGCCGCGCAGGGCGAGGGCGAGGCCGGACCAGTTGTGGAACGAGGGATCGACGATCTTGTAGCGCCGGAAGCGCCCCGCCGCGTCGGTCAGCGCGACGTGGCAGATTTCGCCGCGCCAGCCCTCGACGAGCGCCACGGCCAGTGTGTCCGGCGCCGGCGGCGGCAGGTCGGTGCGGATTTCGCCCTCGGGCGGCGCGGCCAGCAGTTCCTGGAGCAGGCGGCCGGACCGCTGCACCTCCAGCCAGCGGACCTGCGCCCGCGCGAACACGTCGCCGCTGGGCCAGACGGCCACGGGCGCCTGGGCGAGGCGGTGCCAGCCGGCCGGGTGATCGCAGCGCACGTCGCGTACGAGCCCGCAGGCCCGGGCGGCCGGACCGACGAGGCCGAGCTCGGCCGCGTCTTGCGCCGTGACGGCGCCGGTGCCCTCGAAGCGCGCCCGCACCGACGCGGCGTCCCAAAGCCAGGTAATGGCGCGCCCGACGTCAGCCCGCGCGGCGGCGAGCCGGTCGCCCAGTTGCGCGAGCCGCGCGGGCTCGGCGTCGTAATGGCAGCCGCCGGGGCGCACGAGGTGCCGGCCGAAGCGGTTGCCGCACAGCAGGGCGGTGAGGTTGAGGAAGTCGCCGCGGATCTTGCCGCAGGCCGACGCGGTGGGCAGGAACGCCACGTCGCCGGCCAGCGCCCCCAGGTCGCCGGTGTGATTGGCCAGGCGCTCGAGCTCGAGGGCCACGGCCCGCAGCCACTGGGCGCGCAGCGGAGCCTCGGTGCCGGCGAGCGCCTCGAGCAGCGACGCGTGGGCGGTGGCGTGGCCGACCGTCGTGTCGCCAGCCGCGGCCTCGACCTGGGCCAGGGTCGCGCGGTGCGGCCCGCCGGCCAGCGCCGGCTCGAGGCCGCGGTGCTGGTAGCCGAGCGCGATCTCGAGGTGCAGCACCTCCTCGCCGGCGCATTGGAAGCGGAAATGCCCGGGCTCGATGATGCCGGCGTGCACCGGGCCGACCGCCACCTCGTGAATCTCGGAGCCGCCGACGCGGAAAAACTCGCCGTTGGCGGGGGCGGCGCCGGCGGACCGGCGCACCGGCTTGAGCCAGGGATGGCCCTCCGGGGTCAGGCCGTGCTGCTCCCAGACCTCGCGCTCGAAGAGATGGGCCTGCGGCTGCTGCGCGGTCAGCGAGGGATACGCGCCGGTGAACGGCGCGCTGCGGGCCGCCGCCAGGGTGTTGTCGGCGTCAAAGGCGATGACGGCCACCAGGCGCGTGGCGCCGCCCTCGGGGACGCCGAACCAGGCGCACAGCCGGGCGCCGCGCCCGAGCTCGGCCGCGGTGCGCCGCACGAGTTCCGCCGCCGGCCAGGCCGGCACCTCCGGCCACGGCAGGGCGGCGGCGTTGGGCAGCAGGGCGAAGGGGGACGCGGAGCTCATGGCGTCGTGGTGAGGACCCCGGCGGCCGCCGTCCATGCGTCGCGCAGCACGACGGGCGTGGCGAGTCCCAGCCACAGGGACAGGCCGAGGAGCACAAGGGGCGGGAGGAGGACCCCGGCGGTCTCCCGCAGGCGGCGGTCGCGCGTCCGGAGCCCGGGGCGCGGCCGGCCGTCGATGATGGCGAACACGAGCCGGGTCAGGCCGACAAACGCCAGGAGCAGACAGCCGAGGAAGAGTCCGGCGGCGGCGAAGTGTCCCGTCCCCAGCACGGCGCGCACCACGCGCAGCACGCTGAAAAACGGGCCGAAGGGCGGGCAGGCGGTGATGGCGAGCAGTCCGGCCACGAACAGCGCGGCCGACTGCGGGGTGGCGACGGCCATGCCGCGCACCTCGTCGGTGGTGCGGGCGCCGGCCACGCGGCGGATGTTGCCTGCGCTCAGGAACAGCGCGCCCTTGGTCAGGCTGTTGTTCCAGACGTGGAACAGGGCCGCCCACAGGCCGGCGCCGCCGCACGCCGCGCCGAGCACGAGGATGCCCATGTGCTCGATGCTCGAATAGGCGAGCATCCGCTTGAAGTCGCGCGTCGCCAGCAGGAACAGCGCGGCCACCACGAGGGAGAGCAGCCCGAGGGCGAGCAGCGTGCGGTCGGCCATGGCGCCGGCGCCGGCCGCGGCCACCACCGCCCGCACGCGCAGGATCGCGGTGAAGGCCACCGTCGTGACCCCGCCGGCCAGCAGCGCGCCCACGATGGCGGGCGCCTCGCCGTAGGCGTCGGGCTTCCAGGTGTGCATCGGCGCTAGGCCCATCTTGGTGCCGTAGCCGACGAGCAGGAAGATCCAGGCGATCAGGACCCAGGGGTGCGACAGCGCCGGACCCTGCGCCGCCAGCGCGGCGAAGGTCAGGTCCCCGCCGCCGCCGCCGCGGAGCGAGGCGTAGCCGAGGCAGAAGGAGCCGAGCAGCGAGAGGGCGATGCCGGTGCCGCCCACGAGCAGGTATTTCCAGGTCGCCTCGAACGCGCGCGCCGTGGCGTTGAAATGCAGCAGCGGCACGGTCGCGAGCGTGATTGCCTCGGTCGTCACCCACAGCACGCCGAGGTGCCGTGCCTGGTGGCCCGCGCTGAGCAGGCCGAGAATCGCCAGCAGCGAGGCGACAAACACCCGGTTGGGCCGCTCGGTGCGGATGCGGAGGTAGGTGACGGCGTACAGCGCGCAGCAGAGGAAGAGCAGCGAGACGGCCGGCAGCACGGCCCGGGCCAGCGGGTCGAAGCCGAACCAGGCGTCCGGCGCCAGCGGCGGCGGGTGGAAGAGGAGCCGGAGGACCAGGGCGGTGTGGAGGATCGCGGTCGCGGGCAGGAGCCACGGCCGCGTGCGCTCGTCCGGCCAGGCGGCCGCGAGCAGCGCGCCGACGAGGGGAATGAGAATGAGGAGGCCGGCACTCATTCGTGCAGGGCGGTGAGCTTGCGCGTGTCGAGCGAGTCGAAGGCGCGCTGGATGCGGTCGACGATGATGCCGATGACGAACACGCCCACCGTCAGGTCGAGGAGGATGCCGGACTCGACCAGCAGGGGGGTCGAGCGGATGAGCAGGAGGCCGAACAGGTAGATGCCGTTCTCGAGGATGAGGTAGCCGCAGACCTGCGAGATCGCCTTCACCCGGCCGACGAGCAGGACGAAGCCGGTGAAGAGCGAGGCCAGCGCCCCGGGCACCAGCAGCGTGCCCGCATGCTCCGGCAGCAGCGGCAGCAGGCGCGCCCCGGCCACGCCGGCGATCGTGCCGCCCGCGCCGAGCAGCAGCGACGGCACGAAGCCGATGAACGGCTGCATCTCGCGGTCGATGTTGGCCGCGCGCATCGCCCGGCCGAGCAGGGCGGGGATGACGAAGCCCTTCACCGCGACGGTGGCCAGCGCCACCGCCACCACCATCCAGTCGGGCCGCGGCTCGAGCAGCAGCGGCATCAGCCCGAGGGCCACGCCCTGGACCGCCACCGTGCGGATGACCGACGGCAGCCGGCTGCTGGCCAGCGCCAGCAGGTTGAGGCCCATCGCCAGGCCGATGAGGAGATTGACGGCGCCGGTCATGCCGCGCCGCCTTTCCACGCCAGCAGGAGGGCGAACAGGCAGAGCAGGAATGCGGTCGTCAGCAGCAGCGGCACGCGGCGGAAGGCGAAGCGCGCGAGCAGGGACTCGATCAGGCCGACGCCGACGGCCACCGCCAGCACGGCGCCGGCGAACGCCGCCCCGGCGGCCGGCGCGGGCAGGGCGCCCAGCGGCAGCACGGCCTGGCTCAGCAGCGCGGCGAACAGCAGCAGCTTCAGCGCCGCGCCGTGCAGGATCACCGCCAGCGGCGGCCCGCTGTGGTCGAGGACCATGACCTCGTGGATCATCGTCAGCTCGAGGTGGGTGTTCGGGTCGTCGAACGGCACCCGGCAGTTCTCGGCGAGCAGGACGGCGAACAGCCCGCCCGCCAGCAGCACCGCGCCGGCCCCGGGCGCCGGCGCCAGCATCGCGCCCAGGTTGACGCTGCCGGTCTGCACGCTCAGCGCCAGGATCGCGGTGATGAGCGCGACTTCCGCCAGCACGGCGAAGCTCACCTCGCGCGCCGCGCCCATGCCCTCGAAGGCGGAGCCGGTCTCGAGCGCGGCCCAGGCGGTGCAGAACCGGGCGACGGCGAAGAGGTAGACCAGCAGCAGCACATCGCCGCGGAAGCTCACCGCGCCGCCGGCGGGCCCCAAGGGCATCAGCGTCGCGGCGCCGAGCAACGCCACCCAGGCGACCGCCGGTCCGGCGATGAATCCCGGCGAGGCCAGCGTGCTCAGCAC
>DATJUU010000152.1:0-6852 GCA_035502155.1 Opitutaceae bacterium | reverse complement strand
CCATCAGGCGCATGCGGAAGACGTTCAGCGCCTGGCGCTCCATGTCGACCGCGCCCATGTAGACGACGCACTCGAGGCCGAACTTGGCGCAGACGGCGGCGGTGGCCACGCCGTGCTGGCCGGCGCCGGTTTCCGCGATGATGCGCCGCTTGCCCATGCGGCGGGCGAGCAGCGCCTGGCCGAGGGCGTTGTTGATCTTGTGCGCGCCGGTGTGGAGCAGGTCCTCGCGCTTGAAGTAGATCTTCGCGCCACCTGCATGCTGCGTCAGCCGCTCGGCGAAATAGAGCGGCGTCGGCCGGCCGGCGAAGTCCTTTAGGTGCCGCGCCAGCTCGGCCTGGAAGGCCGGGTCGGCCTTCGCGGCCGCGTAGGCGGCGGCCAGCTCGTCCAGCGCCGTCATGAGCGTCTCGGGCACGAACACGCCGCCGTACGGCCCGAAATGCCCCGCGGCATCGGGCAGCGAGAAGCGGTCGAGCGGCTGGGCGGCGGGGGCGGACATGCGGACGAAAAACGTGGCGGCTCACCCGCCGGCAGGCAACGGAGAACTGCGCCGGCTTCCGCCGGCGCGGCGGGGGCTAGGTTCTGGGTTTTGGGTTCTGGGTTTTGGGTTGGAATTCGGACCATCAACCCAGAACCCTAAACCCAAAACTCAGAACCGGGCGCGGCGCGCCGCGCTACACCCGCCGCACGGTCACCAGCGTCAGGTCGTCGCGGTGGTGATCCTGGCCGGTGAAGCGCCGGACCTGGTCGAGGATGCCGGCGTTGATCTCCGCCGCGCTCCGGCCGCGCAGGGTGCGCAGCACGTCCGCCAGCCGGCTGCCGGAGAACTCCTTGCCCTCCTCGTTGGCCGCCTCGGTGATGCCGTCGGTGTAGAGCACCAGTGTGTCGCCGGACACGAACGGCAGCGTCTGGTCGGCGATCACGCCGTCGAACATCGCCGGGTCGACCAGGCCGACCGGCATGCCCTCGGAGGCGACGAACCCGGCCACGGGCTGGCCGGTGGCGGCGTCGCGGCGCAGCAGCAGGGGCAGCTCGTGGCCGGCGCGGGCGAACGTGACCAGACTCTTCTCCACGTCGATGATGGCGTAGAGCAGGGTGATGAACATGCCGCGGCAGACTTCGCCGGCCATGGCGCGGTTGACCGCGCTCAGCACCGCCGCCGGCGATTCGCGACCCGGCGCGAGCTGCTGCAGGCAGGTGCGGCAGATGGCCATGAGCAGCGAGGCCGGGAGTCCCTTGCCGGAGACGTCCGCCACCGCGATGCCCAGCCGCGCCGGCCCGAGCGGGAAGAAGTCGTACAGGTCCCCGCCCACCTGCTGGGTCGGCAGGTAGTGCGCCGCGAGGTCGAGCCCCGCGACAGTCGGCGTGCCGGCCGGCAGCAGCATCTGCTGGATGCTGCTCGCCAGCGCGAGGTCGAGATCGAGCTGGCGCTTCTCGATCTGGTACTGGAGCGACTCGAGGTTGAGCACCGCGAGGCCGGCCTGCTCGGCGAGCGAGAGCACGAGCGAGAAGTCGCTGTCGTTGAACGGCAGCCCGTCGGCCGAGTTCGCCACCGCCAGCACCCCGATCATCCGGTCCTGGAACCGGATCGGCGCGGCGATGACGGAGCGTACCGTCAGCGCCGGGTCGTCGTGCTTGACGATGCGCGGGTCGGCCGCGGCGTCGGCGATCAGCTCGCCCCGTCCGGTGCGGGCCACGCGGCCGACGATGCCCTCGCTGATGTCAAAAACCTCCGCCTTCAGCACCTCCTCGATGAACCGGGCGCGCGAGGCGGTCCCACCGCCGCCCGGCGGCGCCACCGGCCGGTGCGGCGGGAACAGGCCCTCCACCGCCACGCCCTGCATCTTGTCATCCGGCCGCTTCTCGAAGATGCACGCGCTCAGCGCCCCGGTGCAGAGGATGGCGGCGTGCACGATGCGCTGGAAGAGCTCGTCGCGGGTCACGCCCTCGCCGAGGGCCTGCACCATGTGGTGCATGAAATCGACCACGACCTGCTTCTCCTGGGTGAGCTGGTATTTCTCCGCCTCGAGCCGGTCGGCGCGGGCGCGCGCCCGCAGGACCAGTCCGAAGACCAACGCGGCGCCCAGCGCGGCGCCCAGGAGGAACCAGAGCATGGCGCGATTGTTGGAAAGGGCCCGCCGCCGGGTCGAGATTCAAAAGGGCAACCGAAGCTGGGAGCACGACCCGGAACGGCGACTGTAGGGCCGGCGCCCCTCGGCACGCTCGGGGTCCTGAGCGAAGTCGAAGGGCTCGCCGCCGGGCCGCCTCCTTCATTGGGAAGCGGCTGCCGGCCAGCGGCAGCCCTACAATGGCTGCTGAGCGGATCGCCGGAGAAGACGGCCCCCTACCCCTGTTCCACCCGGCGCCGCAGGAAGAGCACCACGTCCTGGAACTTCCCCCGGTTGGTGGGATCGGCGGCGACGAGGTTCTCGTGGGCCTCCAGCACCAGGCGGGCGTCCTCCAGCTCGCCGTGCTCCCGGCCGTTGACCAGCGGCGCCGCGCCCGGGCCGGCGGCGGGCGGGGCCTCGCCGGCGTCCACCGTCAGCAGCCGGTGGAGCCCGAGGTTGCGCACGAGCTCGAGGTTGCGGCGGCCGATCCGGCAGAGCACGAGGCTGCCCGGCGGCGCCTGCCGCCGCAGCTCCAGCGCCTCGCCCGCCAGCACGCCCAGGAAGGTGCTGTCCATGCTGGCGCAGCACTCGAAATCGAGCACGAACCGGGTCCGGCCCTGCGCGACCATCTGGCGGAAGAAATCCCGCAGGCCCGCGCTGTTGGTGAAACAGGCGCGGCCCTCGATCCGGACGACCACCGGATCGGAATAAGCGTCCACCAAAAATACCGGACTGTTCGGCACCTCCGCCATGACACTCAATTTAGCGCAATCCGGCCGGGACGCAACGGCAGGCGTGAGCTCACCGCTCCGCCGGGCGAATTGCCCGACGCGCACCTTTGCCACTCAGCCCTGCGCCAGGATCTGCCGCAGCACGTACGGCAGGATGCCGCCGTGGCGGAAGTATTCGATCTCGATCGGGGTGTCGATGCGGCAGCGCACCGGCACGTCCTCGGCGGCCCCGCCGGCCCGGTGGATGCGCAGCGTCAGGTCCTGCTGCGGCTGCAGCCCCGGGCCGAGCCCGAGCACGTCGAAGGTCTCCGTGCCGTCGAGCTTCAGGCTCTGCGCGTCCACGCCCTCCTTGAACTGCAGGGGCAGCACGCCCATGCCCAGGAGGTTGGAGCGGTGGATGCGCTCGAAGCTGCGCGCCACCACCGCGCGCACGCCGAGCAGGCTCGTGCCCTTGGCCGCCCAGTCGCGGGACGAGCCGGTGCCGTATTCCTGACCGGCGACGATGATCAGCGGCGTGCCCTGCTTGCGGTACTCCACCGCGGCGTCGTAGATCGGGAGCTTCGTCCCGGCCGGCTGGAGCAACGTGTTGCCGCCCTCCTCGCCGCCGAGCATGAGGTTCTTGATCCGGACGTTGGCGAACGTGCCGCGGGTCATGACCCGGTCGTTGCCGCGGCGCGAGCCGTAGCTGTTGAAGTCCTCGAAGGCCACCCCGCGCCCGAGCAGGTGCTGGCCCGCGGGCGAGGTCTTCTTGATCGAGCCGGCGGGCGAGATGTGGTCGGTCGTGACCGAGTCGCCGAAGATCGCGAGCGGGCGGGCGCCGCTGATCGCGCCGATCGTGCCCGGCGAGAGCCCGAAGCCGGCGAAGAACGGCGGCTCCTGGATGTAGGTCGAGGCGGCGTCCCACGCGTAGACGCTGCCGGTGGTGGCCGGGATCTCGTTCCACTTCGGGTTCTGGGCGGCGAAATCCCGGTAGAGCCGGCGGAAGACGGCCGGCTTGAGCGCGGCCTGCATGGCGTCGCGCACCTCGGCCAGCGTCGGCCAGAGGTCGCGCAGGTAGACGGGCCGCCCGTCGCGGCCGGTGCCCAGCGGGTCGGTGCCCAGGTCGAGGTCGACGCGCCCGGCGAGGGCGAAGGCGACGACGAGCGGCGGCGACATGAGGAAGTTCGCCTTCACGCTCTGGTGCACCCGGGCCTCGAAGTTGCGGTTGCCGGAGAGGACGCTGGCGGCGACGAGGTCGTTCTTCACCACGGCCTCCTCGATCGCGGGATGCAGCGGCCCGGAATTTCCGATGCAGGTGGTGCAGCCGTAGCCGACGAGATTGAACCCGAGCCGGTCGAGGTAGCGCTGCAACTTCGCCTTCGCGAGGTAGTCGCTGACCACGCGGCTGCCGGGGGCGAGCGAGGCCTTGACCAGCCGGCTGACCCCGAGACCCCGCTCGACGGCCTTCTTGGCGAGCAGGCCGGCGGCGAGCATCACGCTCGGGTTGGAGGTGTTGGTGCAGCTGGTGATGGCGGCGATGACGACGCTGCCGTGGCGCAGTTCGCCGGACACCCGCGGCGCGGGCGCGGCCACGCTGTCGGGCGTCCCGCGGTTGTTGGTCATTTCCCGCTCGGTGAGCGGGTTGGTGTCCCGCCTCGTCGCGGTCTCTGCCGCCACGGGCTCCTGGCTGCCACCGCCGCCGTGGAATTCGCCGTTGGCGGCGACGCGCACCGTCTTGCCGAGGTCGGCGGCGGACTTGCCGAAGCCGTTCTCGACCACGGGCCGGGCGAGGGTCGCGCCGAACTCCTGCTTCAGGCGCGGCAGCTCGATGCGGTCCTGCGGGCGCTTCGGGCCGGCGACGCTCGGCACCACCGTCCCGATGTCCAGCTCGAGCACCTGCGAATAGTCGATCTCGCCGGCCTGCGGGATGCCCCACAGGCCCTGCGCCCGGTAGTACTCCTCGTACCGCCTGACGTGCGCGGCGGACCGGCCGGTCGCCTGCAGGTAGCGGGTGCATTCGCCGTCGATCGGGAAGAAGCCCATCGTCGCACCGTACTCCGGCGCCATGTTGCCGATCGTCGCCCGGTCCACCACCGGCAGCGAGGCCGCGCCCGGGCCGAAGAACTCGACGAACTTGCCCACCACCTTGGCGCGCCGGAGCAGCTGGGTCAGCGTCAGCACCAGATCGGTGGCGGTGACGCCCTCGCGCAGCGCGCCGGTGAGCTGCACGCCGACGACGTCGGGCGTGAGGAAATAGACCGGCTGGCCGAGCATCCCCGCCTCGGCCTCGATCCCGCCCACCCCCCAGCCCACGATGCCCAGGCCGTTGATCATCGTGGTGTGGGAGTCGGTGCCGACCAGGGTGTCGGGATAGACGAGAATGTGCCCGGGGTCGTCGACCCCGGCTACAGGCGCGGTCAGGATGCCCTGGGCGAGATACTCGAGGTTGACCTGATGGACGATGCCGATGCCGGGCGGGACGACCTTGAAGGTCTTGAACGCCTGCATGCCCCACTTGAGGAACTGGTAGCGCTCGCGGTTGCGCCGGAACTCGATCTCGAGATTGCGGGCGAAGGCGTCGGCCGAACCGTTGACGTCGACCTGGACCGAATGGTCGACCACCAGGTCGACCGGCACGAGCGGCTCGATCAGCGCCGGGTCGCGGCCGAGGCGCTGCACGGCGGAGCGCATGGCGGCGAGGTCGACGAGCAGCGGCACGCCGGTGAAGTCCTGCAGGACGATGCGGGCGACGACGAAGGGGATCTCGGCCGTGCGCGGCTCGTTCGGCCGCCACGACGCCAGGGCGCGCACCGCCGCCTCGCTCACGCGCCGGCCGTCGCAGTTGCGCAGCAGCGACTCGAGCACGAGGCGCAGCGAGACCGGCAGGCGCCGCAGGCCGGGGAACCCGGCGGCCTCGAGCGCCGGCAGCGAATGGATCCACTGCCGGCCGCGCGGGCCGGGAAAGCGGCGGAGGGTGTTGAAGGGGCTGGCGGGAATGCTCATCGAAGGCGTGGCGCGGGAGCGGCGACGGCGTAGTCGCCCGGTCCGCAACGGGGGCGTCGCGGCCCCGGAAAAGGTTTCACTTCTTCAGCGCCGCCTCGATGGCGGCGAAATTGGGCAGATCCTTGGGCGTCGCCGTCTTCTCGACGTACTTGAGGATGCCGTCCTTGCCGACCACGAACGCGGCGCGGGCGGCGGTGTCGCCGACGCCGGCGAGGTTGGGGAACACGACGTCGTAGGCCCTGATCACCTGCTTGTTCAGGTCGGACAGCAGCGTGACCTTGATGTTGTTCTGCTTCGCCCAGGCTTCCTGCGCGAACGGGCTGTCGACGCTGATGCCGTAGACCTCGGCGTCGAGCCCGGTATAGTTGGCCAGGCCGGCGGACGTATCGCACAGTTCCTGGGTGCAGACGCTGGTGAACGCGAGCGGGAAGAAAAGCAGGACCGTCTGTTTCCGGCCGAAATTGGCGCTCAGTTTGAAGTCCTTGAGGCCGTCGGCGCTCTTGGACTTGAGGGTGAAATCGGGGGCCTTGTTGCCAACGTAGAGAGCCATGGTGAGGGAGGTTGCGGGTTGAAGGGGCGCCGGCCGGCGGCCGGACGGGAAGAAGGAGAGACCCTACGGCAGCCGCCGCCGGCGAGACAAACCGTTTTTCCCGGTATAAGAACGGGTTTTGCGGAACGGCCGGCGGCCATTAATCGCGCTGCGCCAAGGCGGGCCGGCGGCGCGCCGGGCCGAAGATTCCCCTTGTCCGCCCCACCCTCCGCCGCGATAACCTGCCCGTTCACCATGAACCTCCTCGACGACCTGCGCTGGCGCGACCTGCTCGCGGAGTGCACGGATCTGGACGGCCTCACCCGGCGGATCGCGAGCGGCCCGCTCACGCTCTACTGCGGCTTCGACCCCACCGCCGACTCGCTCCACGTGGGCCACCTCATGGGCCAGCTGACCCTGCGGCGGTTCCAGCTCGCGGGGCACCACCCGCTGCCGCTCGCCGGCGGCGCCACCGGGATGATCGGCGACCCGGGCGGGCGGTCGA
>DATJUU010000151.1:0-5657 GCA_035502155.1 Opitutaceae bacterium | reverse complement strand
CGACGGTGCGTCCGCCGCCGCCGCTTTTCCGGTTTTTGATGCAGTCCGGCCCGATCGAGCTGCGCGAGGCCTACGCCACCTTCAACATGGGCGTCGGTTTCGCGGCCTACGTCGCTCCGGAGCAGGCGGAGGCGACCCTGGCCGCGGCGCAGGCCGCGGGCTGCGACGCCTGGGTGGCGGGGCAGGTGCGCCGGCAGGGCACCCGCAAGGCGGTGGTCGTGCCGCCGCTCGGGCTCACGTACGAGGCCGAGACGCTGAAAGTTCGATAGCAGCGACCACGGATTTCACGGATCGGCACGGATTGACGTGCAATTGTTTTGGGCCTCACGCAAAGGCGCGAAGGCGCCAAGGTTTTCGGGGATGACTCTTTGCGGCTTGGCGTCTTGGCGTGAGGGGAAGGACCACCGCCGCGAATCGCCCAACCCGGCAAATTCGGCGATTGAAGAACCGCGGCTTGCGTGGCTAAATGCGAAGCGGTGAACTGCCTCACCGTCCGTGAATCCGTCTAACGACTTCGACCGCCGGGGTTTTCTGACCAGAGCGCTCTCCGCCGGGTTCTGCCTCGGGTGTGGACTCGCCCTTGCCGTGGATGCGGGGGCCCGGGAGTCGACGGGGAAGGATGCCGCTCCCGCCCCGCCGGCGCCCCGGCCCCGCCAGGAGTTTCCCGCATCGCCAGGGATGAGCTACGAACAGGTCTTTAACTTCGCCTTCCGCGACCACTCCATTCCGTACCTGCTGGCGCTGGCCGACAGGATTGGTCGCGAGCAGCTCGTGGAGATGCTCCGTTCGGCCACCGACCGCCTTCCGTTTCAAGAGGGACTCGCCCGCCAGTTTTATCGAAACCTTCCCGCCGATTTTCTTGCCCACGTGCTGGTCCAGGAGACGCTGGAGGATACGGGGACGGTGCGGGTGCAGAAGGTCACGCGTTGCCTGTGGGCGGAAACCTATCGGGCGGCGGGCGCCGCCGACATCGGCTACGCCATGTGGTGCTACAACGACTGCGTATCCGCCCGTTTGCGCCACGAGAAACTGGAGCGCAACCAAACGCTCATGCAGGGCGACGAATGCTGTTTGATGAAGGTCACGAAAGAAACGGGACCGTCGCTTCCGCGAGGATGAAAACGAGGCCCAACCAGCCGTTGCAGTCAATCCGGGCCTGCGGCCTTCGTGGCTGACCTCAATCGTTCGGCCAGGTCATGCTCTCGGTCGTCCAATTCTCAGAGTGGCCGGCGGCGATCGAGGAGCTGCTCGCCGAGAGCGAGCAGGAGGGATTTCGCTTTGTGCGCCGCGCAAGGGAGGAGTGGCTGGCGGGAGCGAACCGGTTTGCGAAGGAAGGGGAGGCGTTCTTCGGCGTTTTTGACCGGACGCGCCTCGTGGCGATCGGCGGCGTCAATCGCGAGTCCGGGCATTGCGGGCGCTTGCGCCGGTTCTATGTGCGGCGCGACGGGAGAAGGCGGGGGATTGGCCGACGGTTGGTGCGGTACGCGCTCGCCTTTGCCCGCCGCCATTACTCGTGCGTGGTGCTGCGGTGCGACACTGAGGCGGCGGATCGATTCTATCGCGCGTTGGGCTTCCGGCGCACGAATGCGCACCCGGGCGCCACACACCGGATCGACCTGAAGAGAGCACCGAATCATCCGCCGGGGACATCGCCGGGACGGCGCGCGTTCGGCACTACACCGCCTTCAGCGCGGCCTTGACCCGCGCCGGGGTCATCGGCAGCTGCAGCAGCCGCGTGCCGGTGGCGTCGAAGACCGCGTTGGCAATCACGGCGCCCATGACGACGATCGCCGGCTCGCCGCCGCCCTGCGGCGGAGTGTCGTTGGCCTCGACCAGCACGGTCTGGATCCGCGGCATCCAGGAAAAATGCGGGATCGTGTAGGTGTCGAAGTTCGTGTCGAGGATCTCCCCGCCCTTGAAGTGGATTTCCTCGGTGAGCGCGTAGCCCAGGCCCATCATGATACAGCCTTCCATCTGGATCGTCGCGCCCTGCGGGTTGATCACCAGGCCCATCTCCTGGGCGCAGACGACGCGCTTGACCTGCACCGTGCCCTTGGCCGCGTCGACCGCCACCTCGGCGATCGCCGCGACGTAGGCGCCGGCGTCGATGCCGCAGGCGACGCCGAAGCCGCGCCTGCTCGGCGCCTTGGCCGGCGTCCAGCCGAACTGCTCGGCGGCGGTCTTCAGCACCCGGATCATCCGCGGATCCTTCAGGTTGCGCAGCCGGAACTCCACCGGGTCGGCGCCGGCCGCTGCCGCCATCAGGTCGATCTGCGATTCGCGGGCGTAGGTGTTGGTGTTGTTGCCCGGGGCGCGCCAGGCGCCGGTGCCGAACGGATGCGAGTTCTTCGGTCCCCCCCAACCGGCGCCGCGCGTCGCGGTCCGGTGGTTCGGGATCTCGTAGAAGTGCTGCGCCCCGCGGTCGCCGGCGTAGGCGACGTCGTAGTCCCACAGCACGAGGTTGCCGGCGGCGTCGACGCCGGATTCGATCGTGACGATCGCCGCGGGCCGGAAGGTGTCGTGGAAGAACTCCTCCTCGCGGCTCCACATCACCTGCACGGGCCGGAGGGTGGCCTTCGCCAGCCGCGCGGCCTCCACCGCCATCAGGTTGAAGGTCTTGCCGCCGAAGCCGCCGCCGACGAACGGCGTGATCACCCGCACGCCCATTGGGTCGATACCGAGGGCGCGCGCCACCTCGTCGCGCACGCCGAATGGATTCTGGGTCGAGGCCCAGACGGTCATCTTCGCGCCTTCGAGGTGGGCGAGGGCGGCGTGGGTCTCCATCGCCGAGTGCGCGACGTAGCTGTTGAGGTACTGGGTCGACGCCTTCTGCGCCGCGAGCTGGCGCCCTTTTTCGAGGTCGCCGCCCTGGCTGATCACGCTGGGCTTCGGCGCCACGCTCAGCAGATGGTCAAAGATGGTCTTGTCGTCCACCGTGGCCGCCGGGACGTCCCACTCGGCCTTGACCTGCTCGAGCGCGTTCGCGGCGACGTCCGGCAGCTCGTGGAGCACAGCGACGAAATCGCCGTCCTGCACGATCTGGACGCCGGCCACCGCCTTGGCCGGCGCCGTGTCGACGCTCTTCAGCTTGGCGCCGTGCGCCGGCGGGCGCAGGACCTTGGCGTAGAGCATCCCAGGCAGGCGGATGTCCGCCGAGTATTTGGCCGCGCCGGTGACCTTCGCCTGGGCATCGCGCCGGATCAGCGGTTTGCCCATGACTTTGAACTGGGCGAAGTCCTTGAGCGTGGGCTTGACGGTGATGTGACGGTCGATGGTCCGGCCCTTGGCCAGCTGGCCGTAGGTGACCCGGCGGGCCGGGTCCTGGCTGTCGCTGATGACGCCGTCCTTGACGGTGAGGCGCGCCACCGGGACCTGGAGGGACTCCGAGGCCAGCTCGAGCAGCACGGCTTTGGCCTCGGCGGCGGCGGCGCGCAGCGCCGGGCCGAACACGCGGGTGGAGAGCGAGCCCCAGGTGCCCATGTCGTACGGGCAGAGGTCGGTGTCGCCCATCACGATGTCGACCATGTCGAGCGGGGCGTCGAGCTCGTCGGCCAGCATCTGCGGGAGCGAGGTGATGATGCCCTGGCCCATCTCGATCTTGCCGGTGAAGCCGGTGACGCGCCCGTCCCCGGCGATGCGCAGGAAGGCGTTGAAATCGGCCGACAGGCCGGGGCGGGGGCGCTCGCCGGCGGCGCGGAACGCCTCCTGGGCGGTGCCGAGCTTGCCGACGGCGACGAAGACGACGATGCCGCCGCCGAGGCGGGCGAGGAACTCGCGGCGGGTGGGGGGCGCGAACCGGGGCGGATCCACCTCGCGCTGAAAGTCGACGGGACGGTAGTCGAGGGCGCTCATGTCACATCCCTCCTCTCATTTCCGCCGCGGCCGTCTGGATGGCCGCGACGATGCGGGGGTGCGCCCCGCAGCGGCAGAAGTTTTCGTCCATGCCGCGGACGATGTCGGCCTCGGTCGGCCGGGGGTTGGTGTGCAGCAGGCCCCAAGCGCGCAGGATCATGCCGGGCGTGCAGAAGCCGCACTGCATCGCGTCGTGCTCCATGAACGCCTTTTGCAGCGGGTGGAGCTGGCCGTCGCGGGCCAGGCCCTCGATCGTCACGACCTCCTTGCCGGCCACCTGGCTCACCGGCAGGACGCAGGTGCGGGTCGGCTGCTGGCCGATCAAGACCGTGCAAGCGCCGCAGAAACCGGAGCCACAGCCGAGCTTGGGGCCGGTCAGGCCCAGCTCGGTGCGCAGGACCCAGAGCAGCGGGCGGTCGCCGTCCACCTTCAGGTCCACCGGCTGATCATTCAATCGGAAGGAAATCGCGTCGGGCATGCCATCCTCCAAGGTTGCGGGTTCGTCTCCGGGCGGGGTTTCGCGACAACTGGCGCCTGTGGCGCGCGGGCGTCACCGTAACGGGCGCCCGACCGGCGCCCAAGTCAAATCGGCGGGCGCGGTAGCAGCCGCGGCCCATTTGGGATTGGGGATACCGGCAAGCACGAGCCGGAAGCCTGGGGCCAGAACCCGGAAGGCAGAAGACAGAAGCCCGGTCGTGACCCTGGTCAGCGGACTCCGAAATCCGCGATCCGAAATCCAAAATCCCAAATGGACTGGCGCCGCCGACCTGCGCCCGTTACGAAATCCGACGCCGTGACCACGCTCTACTTCATCCGCCACGCGCAGAGCCTGCCGCTGGCGCACCAGGCGGAACCCGACTGGGCGCTGTCGCCCGTGGGCGAGGCCCAGGCCCGCGGTCTGGTGCCGGTGCTGACGGCCCTCGGGTTGCAGCGGCTGTACAGCAGCCCCTACCGGCGGTGCCGCGACACCCTGGCGCCGTTCGCCGCCGCGGCGAAGCTGGAGGTTGCCCTGGTGCCCGACCTGCGAGAGCGGCGGATCGCCGGCGGCTGGATCAGCGATTTCCGCGAAGTCTGGCAGCGCTCGTGGGCGGACCTCGATTTTGCGCTCGAGGGCGGGGAGACGTCCCGCGCGTGCCGGCGGCGCGTCGTGGCGGCGGTCGACGCGATCGTGGCGCGGCATCCCGGCGAGACCCTCGGCCTCGGCTCGCACGGCAACGCCATCGCGCTGTTCCTGAGCCACGCCGATCCAACCTTCACGGTCACCGACGCCGGCTCGATCCGCACGCCCGAGATCAGCAAGGTCACGCACCAGGCCGGGCGCTACGTCTGGGACCGGGGCTTTCACGCCGGACCCGAATTCGAGGCGCTGGCCTGCGACTTTCGCGAAACCCCAGGCGTGATCGCGTAGAATTTGGGATTTGGGATCGCGGATTGCGGAATTCGGCGGGCGGAATCGCGGTGCTTCGCCACAACCCTCAATCCGCGATCCCCATTCCCAAATCGCGCCGGCTCGCCCGCTTGACACCCCGGCGCCCCGTGCCAACCTGCGGTTTTTCGCCATGGAACTCGCGCTGGAACAGCCCGTCCTGGTCCTCAACCGCCTCTGGCAGGCGGTGAATGTGATCGGCGCGCGCCGGGCCTTCGGGCTGCTGGTGCGCGGGCATGCCAGCGTCGTCCACCACTACGAGGACGACTTCCGCGTGTTCACCATGATGGACTGGATCGACTTCTCGCGCTACAACCCGCCCATCGCCGAGGTGGAGATGGTGCACACCGTGCGGCACACGATCCGGCTGCCGCGCGTC